>NZ_DASVZH010000130.1:0-30142 GCF_036391795.1 Oryzihumus sp. | reverse complement strand
ATCAACCAAAGGAAATTCGTCCAACATCCGAAGATGCCGGGACGAGGTAATTGGCATCGATTTTTGGCACGCTGTTGAGTTCTCAAGGACCGGACGCGCACCATCACCAGACACCCAAGCCTGGATCCGGGGCTACCGTTCGTGTTGTGACCTGCTGACCGCCACTCGCTTCGAGTGGCTTGCGCTGTCAGCGCCGGCCGCTTGTCGTGTTCCACTGTAGCAGGCTCTCGGCCCGCTCCCGACCACCCTGTCGGGCGCCAGGCATCCGCCATAACCGGCGGGCTTGCGGTGGAGTGTCATCCCCGGGACCGGCCTGCTTCGCGCGGTGCTTGCGCTCCGCTGCGGTGGTGTCCGTTCCTCCCTGTCGGGCTGACGTCGAGAACTTTACGGGGCCATCTCCCGGAACTCCAAATCGGGTGAAAAGCCCCAGTTCACAGGCCTGCACGGCCCTCATGGACGCCCGAGGGCCAAGGGCCGGCACGCTCCGCGGTCGCGGGAACCGGACAGCCCGCTGGTGCCCGGGACGCAGAACCGGGCAGCCCCGCACGGTGCGGGACTGCCCGGTCCGGGGCAGAGCAGAGCGGGTCAGCGCACGCGCTGCACGATGCTCACGGCCAGGGCGCGCAGGGCGTCCTGGACCGGGCCCGCCCCCAGGGGGTCGATCAGGTCCTGGGCCTCACGGGCCATCTCCAGGGTGCGCTCCCGTGCCCGGTCCAGGGCCGGGTGCGCGCGCAGCAGGCCGAGCGCCTCGGCGTGCAGCTCGTCGTCGCGCAGATCCTGCCCCAGCAGCTCGAGCAGCCGGGCGTCCGCGGGGTCGGTGGACGTGCGCGCGTAGAGGACCGGCAACGTGGCCACGCCCTCGCGCAGGTCGGTGCCGGGGGTCTTGCCCGACTCCCCCGTCTCGGAGGTCACGTCGATCAGGTCGTCGACGAGCTGGAAGACCACGCCCAGCCGCTCGCCGTACCGGCGCATGATCTCGACCGTCTCCGGCGGGCAGCCACTGAACATGGCGCCGTAGCGCGCAGCGGTCGCGATGAGCACCCCGGTCTTGTCGGCCAGGACGCCGAGGTAGTAGTCGACCGGGTCCGCGCCATCCGGGGCCGGCCGGTCGTCCTTGATCTGCCCGGCACACAGCCGCACGAACGTGCGCGCCTGGATCTTGACCGCCTCGGGACCGAGCTCGGCCACGATGGCCGACGCCTTCCCGAAGAGCAGGTCCCCGACGAGGATCGCCGTGGAGTTGCCGTAGCGCGCGTTGGCGCTGACGACCCCGCGGCGCATGTCAGCCTCGTCCATGACGTCGTCGTGGTAGAGCGAGGCGAGGTGCGTCAGCTCCACCCCGGCCGCAGCCGCGACCACGTCATCGTTGACACCGGACCCGAGCTCGGCGGCCAGCAACGTCAGCAGCGGCCGGAACAGCTTGCCGTGGGCCGACGCCAGGTGCCCCGAGGCCTCCGCGATGAACGGGTCGTCGTGGTCGACCTGCGCACGCAGCGTCGCGTCGACCGCGGCAAGGCCGTCCTGCAGCCGGGACGCCAGCTCCGGCGACGCCGTCGGCAGGCCCAGCGTCGAGGACGCCGTGGTCATCGCAGGAACAGCGCCGAGCTGGACGCGAGATCCAGCACCGACGAGGGCAGGACGCCGAGGACCAGCGTCGCGACCGTGCCGAGGGCGACCGCGAGGGTGGTCACGAGGGACGGTGTGACGACCACGGTGCTGTCACCGGCCGGCTCGGAGAAGTACATGAGCACGATGAGTCGGACGTAGACGAACGCCGTGACCGCGCTGGCCAGGACACCGATGAACGCCAGGACCGTGCCGCCGTGGCCGACCGCCGCCGAGAACACCGCGAACTTGGCGGTGAAGCCCGACGTCAGCGGAATGCCCGCGAAGGCCAGCAGCAGGAAGGCGAACGTCCCCGCGACCCACTTGTTGCGCTTGGCCAGACCGGCCCACTGCGACAGGTGCGTGGCCTCGGAGCCGCCGGAGCGGACCAGCGAGACGATCGCGAACGCCGCGATCGTGGTGAACCCGTAGGCCACCAGGTAGAACAGCGTCGAGGAGACGCCCACCCGGTCGAAGGCCAGCACGCCGGTGAGGATGAAGCCCGCGTGCGCGATGGAGGAGTAGGCCAGGAGGCGCTTGACGTCGGTCTGGGTGACCGACAGGACCGCACCCACGACCATGGTCAGGATCGCGACGCCCCACAGGACCGGCTCCCAGTCCCAGCGGCTGCCGGCGACACCGACGTAGACCACGCGCAGGATCGCGCCGAAGGCGGCGACCTTGGTGCAGGCGGCCATGAAGCCGGTCACCGGGGTCGGGGCGCCCTGGTAGACGTCCGGGGTCCACATGTGGAACGGGACGGCACCGACCTTGAACAGCAGGCCCACGGCAACCAGCACGACGCCCGGGACGAGCAGGCCGTCCATGCCGCTGTTGCTGCTGATGGCGCGGGCGATGACGCTCAGGTCCATCGAGCCGGAGTAGCCGAACAGCAGGGCGGAGCCGAAGAGGAAGAAGCCGGAGGAGAACGCGCCCAGCAGGAAGTACTTCAGCGAGGCCTCCTGCGACAGCAGGCGGCGACGCCGGGCCAGGCCGCTCAGGATGTACAGCGGCAGCGAGAGCACCTCGAGCGCGACGAACATCGTCAGCAGGTCACCCGCAGCCGGGAACAGCAGCATGCCGCCCACGGCGAACAGGGTCAGCGGGAACACCTCGGTGCCCGTGGCGCCGGCGCGCAGCGCCGCAGCCTCGTACGGCGAGCCCGGGACCGCGGCACCCATGGGGGTGAACGCGTCCGCACCGGGGCCGTCGAAGCGCTCGGCCATCGTCAGGACGCCGAGCACCGACAGGACCAGCAGGGTCCCCTGGAGGAACAGCGCCGGGCCGTCGACGACGACGGCGCCCTCGAGCGTGCTGCCGGTGTTGCTGCGCGCGGCGAGGACCAGCGCCACCAGCGCGCCGACCAGGCCGGCGACCGACAGGGTGACCTGCACGGCATACCGGCGGGACCGGGGGGCGAACGCCTCGACGAGGACGCCCACGAGGGCGACGCCGAAGACGATCAGCATCGGCGACACCGCCGCGTAGTTGACCTTCGCGGGGACGAAGTCCGTCGCGAGGGACGGCATGGCGGCGATCACTTCGCACTCCCATCAGCTGCGGTGCCGTGCGTCGGAGCAGGGTCGGTCACGCCGACCTGCTGCATCGTGGTCTGCACGGCGGGGTTGATCACGTCGAGGACCGGCTTGGGGTAGAAGCCCAGCACGATGAACGCGGCGATGAGCGGGGCCACGACCCACTTCTCGCGCCGGCTCAGGTCGGCGGGGCGCTCGGCCAGCTCCGGCTTGGGCCCGGTCATCATGCGCTGGTACATGAGCAGGATGTAGAGCGCAGCCAGGACGATGCCGGTCGTCGCGATGGCCGCGGCCACCTTGTAGCGCTGGAACGTGCCGACCAGGACCAGGAACTCCGAGATGAAGCTCGCCATGCCCGGCAGCGCCAGGCTGGACAGGCCCGCGACGAGGAAGACACCGGCCAGGACCGGGGTGACCCGCTGCCAGCCGCCGAAGTCCGGGATGCGGCGGCTGCCCCGCCGGCCGGCGAGCATCGCCGCCACGAGGAACAGCGCCGCCGTGGAGAAGCCGTGGTTGACCATGTACAGCGTCGAGCCGGACTGGCCCACCGAGGTCATCGCGAAGATGCCCAGCACGATGAAGCCGAAGTGGCTGATCGAGGTGAAGGCGATCAGGCGCATCACGTCGGTCTGGCCGATGGCCAGCAGCGCGCCGTAGACGATCGAGATGACCGCCAGGACGATGATCGCCGGCGTGGCCCACTTGCTGGCCTCGGGGAACAGCGGCAGGCAGAAGCGGATCATCCCGAAGGTGCCCACCTTGTCGAGCACGCCGACCAGCAGGACGGAGGTCGCCGGGGGCGCCTCGGCGGCCGCGTCGGGCAGCCAGGTGTGGACCGGGAACATCGGCGCCTTCACCGCGAAGGCGAAGAAGAAGCCGAGGAACAGGAGCCGCTCGGTGGTCTGGTCCAGGTGCAGCCCGGTCAGGTTGGTGACGAGGAAGTCCTGGGGGCCGCCGGGCCCGTGCAGGCCGAGGGCGATGACGGCCACGAGCATGACCAGCCCGCCCAGCAGCGAGAAGAGCAGGAACTTCACCGCGGCGTACTGGCGCTGCGGGCCACCGAAGGACCCGATCAGGAAGTAGACCGGGATCAGCATCGCCTCGAAGAAGACGTAGAAGAGGAACACGTCGGTCGCCGCGAACACCCCGACCATGAACGTCTCGAGGACGAGCATGAGCGCGAAGTAGTTCTGCGTCCGGCGGCCCACCTCGGGCACGTCGTTCCAGGCCGCGAGGATGCACACCGGCGCGAGGATGACGGCCAGCATGATCAGGACCAGCGCGATGCCGTCCACACCCACGGCGTAGCTGACGCCGAACTGCGGGATCCAGGAGTGCGTCTCGCTGAGCTGGAACTGCTGGGTGGAGCTGGTGTTGAACTGCAGCGCGGCGCCGATGGCGACCACGAGGGTCGCCAGCGAGAAGCCGAGCGAGATCTGCCGGGCCCTGCCGGCCAGGCTCGCAGGCAGGAGGGCCACGACGGCGGCGCCGATCAACGGGATCAGGCCGATCGTGGTCAACCACGGGAAGCTGGACATCACTGAACCACCCACACGGCACCGAGGATCACGACGACACCGGCGAGCATCGTCAGGGCATAAGAGCGAACGAAACCGTTCTGGACGCGGCGGACCCGCGCGGACGTACCACCGATGAGCGCCGCCAGGCCGCCGGCCGCACCATCGACACCCTTGCCGTCGAAGAAGACGAGCGAGCGAGTCAGGTGGATGCCGGGGCGCATGAAGACACCCTCGTTGACGTCGTCCTGGTAGAGGTCACGGCGTGCCGCACGCGTGGCGAGCGAGCCCACCGGTGCCACGACCGGCACCTGCTCGCGCCAGTAGCGCAGCCAGGCCAGCGCGACACCGCCGACGACGAGCAGCAGCGTCACGGTCATGAGCACCGGCACCGCCACCACCGGCTCGGCACCCTCCGGCTGCGACCCGACGACCGGTTCGAGCCAGCTGGTGATGACACCGGTCGGGCCGAGCACCAGGCCGAGGAAGGCCGAGCCGACGGCCAGGATGATCATCGGCACGGTCATGATCTTGGGCGACTCGTGCGGGTGGGCGTCCTCCTCCCACCGCTTCTGGCCGTGGAAGGTCATGAAGAACAGGCGGGACATGTAGAACGCCGTGATGCCGGCGCCAAGCAACGCCGCGCCACCGAAGACCCAAGGCTTCCAGCCGTCGCCGACGAAGGCGGCCTCGATGACCTTGTCCTTGGACCAGAAGCCCGCGAACGGCGGCACACCCAGGATCGCCAGCCAGCCGAGGCCGAACGTGGCCCAGGTGATCTTCATGGCGCCGGACAGCCGGCCGAAGCGGCGCATGTCGACCGTGTCGTTCATGCCGTGCATGACCGAGCCTGCGCCGAGGAACATGCCGGCCTTGAAGAAGCCGTGCGTCAGCAGGTGGAAGATCGCGAACGCGTAGCCCACCGGGCCGAGGCCGGCGGCCAGCATCATGTAGCCGATCTGGCTCATGGTGGAGGCGGCCAGGGCCTTCTTGATGTCGTCCTTGGCACAACCGACGACCGCACCGAAGAGCAGGGTGATCGCACCGACGATCGTCACGACCAGCCGCGCGTCGGGCGCGGCGTCGAAGATGACGTGGCTGCGGACCACGAGGTAGACACCGGCGGTCACCATCGTTGCCGCGTGGATCAGCGCGGACACCGGCGTCGGGCCGGCCATGGCGTCACCGAGCCAGCTCTGCAGCGGGAACTGGGCCGACTTGCCGCAGGCGCCGAGCAGCAGCATCAGGCCGATCGCGGTGACGACCGCCTGGTTGGCGCCGGGGACCCCGGCGTTGACGCCGGCGAAGGTGACCGTGCCGAAGGTGACGAACATCAGCATGATCGCGATCGACAGGCCGAAGTCACCGACGCGGTTGACCACGAACGCCTTGTTGGCCGCCGAGGCGTAGGCCGGGTTGTAGTTCCAGAAGCCGATGAGCAGGTAGGACGCCAGGCCCACGCCCTCCCAGCCGACGTAGACCAGCAGGTAGGAGTCGGCCAGCACCAGCAGCAGCATCGAGGCCACGAACAGGTTGAGGTAGGCGAAGAACCGGCGCTTGTCCGGGTCGTGCTCCATGTAGCCGATCGAGTAGACGTGGATCAGGGAGCCCACGAACGTGATCAGCAGGACGAAGGCCACCGACAGCGGGTCGACCAGGAGTCCGGCCTCGAGCTTGAACGAGCCGGCCGGCACCCAGGAGAACAGGTGCAGCGACTGCGCCCGCCCGTCCGCGGGACGGCCGATCATCGACAGCGTGATGATCGCGCCGACCACGAAGCTGGCCCAGGACAGCGACGTCGCCAGGAGCGGCCCGAAGGAGTTGGTACGCCGGCCGCCCAGGAGGAGGGCCGCCGCACCGAGCAGCGGGAGGGCGATGAGCAACCAGGCGACCGAGGTCACCCCAGTGGCGCTCTGGACCACCGCTGCGGTGTGGTCCGCAGTAGCAAGTGAGTACACCTGTTGCGCTCCTTACAGCTTCAGCAGGTTGGCGTCGTCGACCGAGGCCGAGCGTCGGGCACGGAAGATGGCCATGATGATCGCCAGGCCGACGACCACCTCAGCGGCGGCGACCACCATGACGAACAGCGCGACGACCTGACCGTCGAGCGAGCCGTGCATGCGGGCGAACGTCACGAACGCGAGGTTGGTCGCGTTGAGCATGAGCTCGACGCCCATGAAGATGACGATCGAGTTGCGCCGCACCAGCACCGCGGCGGCGCCGATCGCGAACAGGATGGCCGACAGGTAGATGTAGTTGACCAGGCTCATCGGGCCCGACCCTCCTCGATCTCTCGCTCGATGGCCTGCTCGGCCTCTTCGTAGCGCTCGGGGGTGAGGATCTGCTCGCGCGCGGTGAGCACCCGCGATACGGACAGCTCGCTCGGCGTGCCGTCGGGCAGCAGAGCCGGGGTGTCGACCGCGTTGTGGCGGGCGTAGACACCCGGGGCGGGCAGGCCGGCGAGGTTCTTGCCCTCGCGGAAGCGACGCTCGGACCACTCGCGCTGGGTGAGCCGCTCGGTGAGCCGCTCACGGTGGGCCAGCACCATGGCGCCGAGGGCGGCCGTGATGAGCAGGGCGCTGGTGACCTCGAAGACCCAGACGTACTTGCCGAAGATCAGGTTGGCCACGCCGGTGACGTTGCCGTCGGCGTTGGCCCGGTCCAGACCGGCCGCGGCGGGGAAGGTGACGTGGCCGATCGTGCTGACCAGCAGGCCTCCCAGGCCCAGGGCGAGCAGCAGCGCCACCCACTTCTGGCCCTTGATCGTCTCGACGAGGGAGTCCGAGGAGTCGACGCCGACGAGCATGAGCACGAACAGGAACAGCATCATGACCGCGCCGGTGTAGACGAAGATCTGCACGATGCCGAGGAAGTCGGCGTTCTGCGCGATGTAGAAGACACCGAGGTTGATCATCACCAGGGCCATCGCCAGGGCCGCGTGCACGGCCTTCTTGGCGAAAAGCAGACCCAGCGCAGCAATCACGCTGATCGGGCCGAGGACCCAGAAGAGGAACGCCTCACCACCGCTGGTCATCGGGTGACACCGCCTTCCTCGACCGCGACCTCGTCGCGCTTGGTGTGGAGCTCGACCCACTGCTTCTGCGAGGGCGTCGCCGTGGAGACCTTGCCCTGGTAGTAGTCGCGCTCCTCCATCTGCTCCACCATCGGGTGGGGCGGCTGGAGCATGCCCTCCTGGAGCGGGGCCAGCAGCTGCTGCTTCTCGAAGATGAGCTTGCCGCGGTCGTCGTCGGCGAGCTCGTAGAAGTTGGTCATCGTCAGCGCGCGCGTCGGGCAGGCCTCGATGCACAGCCCGCAGAAGATGCAGCGCAGGTAGTTGATCTGGTAGACGCGGCCGTAACGCTCACCCGGGGAGAAACGCTCCTCCTCGGTGTTGTCCGCGCCCTCGACGTAGATCGCGTCCGCGGGGCAGGCCCACGCGCACAGCTCGCAGCCGACGCACTTCTCCAGGCCGTCGGGGTGACGGTTGAGCTGGTGCCGACCGTGGTAGCGCGGCTGGGTCGGCCGCTTCTCCTCGGGGTACTCCTCGGTCTCCAGCTTGCGGAACATGGTGGCGAAGGTGACGCCGAATCCGCCGACGGGTGCGAGGAGGTCGGAGAGGAACCCCGCCTTCTTGTCCGTCTTGTCAGCCACGGTTGGCCTCCGGGGTGGTGGTGGACGTGGGGGCGGCCGTGGCGGCCACCTGCAGGCTGGGCTCACGCAGGCGCTGGCCTGGCAGCGGCGGCACCGGGTAGCCACCCGCGAACGGGTCGATCTCCTCGGGGACCTCGACCCGGGACGTGCGCTCCTTCTCGGCCCGACGCCCGTCCCAGACCCAGGCAGCGGCCAGGGCGACGACGGCGATCACGCCGACCACGATGAGCGTGGCAGTGCGGGTGTTGCCGCCGAAGAAGGACAGCTGCGCGCCGCGGATGAACGCGACCGCGACGACCCAGGCGAGGGTGACCGGGATGAGGAACTTCCAGCCGAAGCGCATGAACTGGTCGTAGCGGACACGCGGCAGGGAGCCACGCAGCCAGACGAAGAAGAACATGAACAGCCAGAGCTTGACGACGAACCAGAGCAGGCCCCACCAGCCGTGGTTGAACATGCCGTTGTTGATGGCGGCGATGCCGGGAGGCGCCTGCCAGCCACCGAGGAACATCGTCGTGGCCAGCGCCGAGACGGTGAACATGTTGACGTACTCGCCGAGGAAGAACATCGCGAACTTCAGCGAGGAGTACTCGGTGTGGAAGCCACCGGTGAGCTCACCCTCACCCTCGGCGAGGTCGAACGGCAGGCGGTTGGTCTCGCCCACCATCGTGATGACGTAGACGCCGAAGCTGAAGAACGCCGGGATGATGAACCACAGGCTCTTCTGCGAGCTGACGATCTGCGACGTCGACATCGAGCCGGAGTACATGAACACCGCGACCAGCGACAGGCCCATGGCGATCTCGTAGGAGATGACCTGGGCGGTGGAGCGGAGGCCGCCGAGCAGCGGGTAGGTCGAGCCGGAGGACCAGCCGGCCAGCACGATGCCGTAGACACCGACGCCGGCGACGGCCAGGACGAGCAGCACGGCGACCGGGATGTCGGTCAGCTGCAGCGGCGTCAGGTGGCCGAACATGCTCACCGTCGGGCCGAGCGGGATGATCGCGAACGACACGAACGCCATGGCACCGGCGATGACCGGGGCCAGGATGAAGACCAGCTTGTCGGCGTTCTTGGGGGTCAGGTCCTCCTTGAGCGCCAGCTTCACGCCGTCGGCCAGCGTCTGCAGCAGGCCGAACGGGCCGGTGCGGTTCGGGCCCGGACGCTGCTGCATCCGGCCGATCACCCGGCGCTCGAACCAGATCACCAGCAGCGTGTTGACCAGCAGGAACACGAAGACGAGCAACGCCTTGACCAGCGACAGCCACCACGGGGTGTCGCTGAAGTCGGCGACGGGCCTGTCCAGAGTCGGGACGAGGGACGTCACGGACGTCACGGACGTCGTCGCGTGTGCGAGCGAGCCGGCGAGGCTCATGCGGCACCACCCTTGGTGAGAGTCACGACGGCGCCGGCGTCGACGCCGAGCGTCGATCGCACCGCGCTGCCGCGCGAGTTGGTCGGCAGCCAGACCACGTGGTCGGCCATGTCGGTGATCACCGCCGGAACGGTGATGGCCCCGGTCGGGGTGGACACCGTCAGCAGCTCGCCGTCCGCGACGCCGGCGACCGCGGCCGTGGTCGCCGAGAGGCGGGCCACCGCCGTGGGCGCGGTGCCCGCGAGGAACGGCTCACCGTCCTGCATCCTGCCCTCGTCGAGCAGGTGGTGCCACGTGGCCAGCACGGCCTGGCCGCTGTCGGTCCACGGCACCTCGGCCGGGGCGACGGTGGGCGCCGCGGCGCGCGGGCCGCTCCACGGGCCGAGCCGCTCCATGTCGGCACGGGCCGCGGTCAGCGTGCGGACGTCGAGGTACTCGCCCATCGCGTCGGCCAGCAGGTCCAGCACGCGGTGGTCGCTCATGGCGTTGGTGTCGAGCGCCGCCTCGAACGGGCGCACCCGGCCCTCCCAGTCGACGAAGACACCGGCCTTCTCGGCGTGCGGCGCCACCGGCAGCACCACGTCGGCGCGCTCGGTGACCGCGCTCTCGCGGACCTCGAGGGAGACGACGAAGGCGCGGGCCAGGGCGTCGAGCGCGTCGCCGGCACGGCTCAGGTCGGCCGGGTCGACGCCACCGACGACCAGGCCGGCGAGGTTGCCGGCGCTGACCGCCGAGAGCATCTCGGCGGTGTCGCGGCCGACGACCTCGGGCAGCCCGACGACGCCCCAGGCCTCTCCGACCTCCGCGCGGGCGGCGGAGTCGGTGACCGGGCGGCCTCCGGGGAGCAGGTTGGGCAGGGCGCCGGCCTCGAGCGCACCGCGCTCACCGGCACGACGCGGGACCCACGCCAGGCGGGCACCGGTCGTCTTGGCGAGGGCGGCCGCGGCGGACAGCGCACCGGGCACGGTGGCCAGGCGTTCACCGACGAGCACGACCGCGCCGTCGACCGACAGCGCCTTGGAGGTCTCGACGACCTCGACCTTCTCCTCGGCCAGGGCCGTGAGGACCTCGGCCTCGGTGCCGGGGGCGGTGCGGATCAGCGTGCCGCCGAGCTTCTCCAGCCCGCGGGTGGCGAACGGCGCGACCGAGAAGACGCGCGTGCCATGCTTGCGGAACGCCTTGCGCAGGCGCAGGAAGACCATCGGCGACTCGTCCTCGGGCTCGAAGCCCACGAGCACGACGGTCGGGGCGGCCTCGAGGTCGGCGTAGGTCACGCCGCCACCGCCGGGGCCGGTGGCCACGACGTGGTGCGCGAGGAACTCGGCCTCCTCCACCGACTGCGGGCGGGCCCGGAAGTCGATGTCGTTGGTCTGGAGCGCGATACGGGCGAACTTGCTGTAGGCGTAGGCGTCCTCGCCGCTGACGCGGCCACCGACGAGCACGCCGACACCCTTGGCGTCGCGGGCAGCCTCGAGTCCGCGCGCGGCGACGTCGAGGGCCTCGGGCCAGGAGGCCACGCGCAGGTTGCCGTCCTCGTCACGGACGAGCGGCTCGGTGATGCGGTCGGCCTGCGTGGCGTAGGTGAACGCCCAGCGGCCCTTGTCGCAGTTCCACTCCTCGTTGACCGCCGGGTCGTTGACGGCCATGCGGCGCAGGACCGAGCCACGACGGTGGTCCGTGCGGGTGGCGCAGCCGCTGGCGCAGTGCTCGCAGACGCTCGGGGTGGACACGAGGTCGAACGGGCGGGAGCGGAAGCGGTAGGCCGCGCCGGTCAGGGCACCCACCGGGCAGATCTGCACGGTGTTGCCGGAGAAGTAGGACTCGAACGGCTTCTCCTGGTAGATGCCGATCTGCTGCAGCGCGCCGCGCTCGACCAGCGCGATGAACGGGTCACCGGCGATCTGGTCGGAGAAGCGGGTGCAGCGGGCGCACAGGACGCAGCGCTCCCGGTCGAGCAGCACCTGCGAGGAGATGTTGATCGGCTTGGGGAAGGTGCGCTTGACGTCCTCGAACCGGCTCTTGGGCCGGCCGTTGGACAGCGCCTGGTTCTGCAGCGGGCACTCGCCACCCTTGTCGCAGACCGGGCAGTCCAGCGGGTGGTTGATGAGCAGCAGCTCCATCACGCCCTGCTGGGCCTTGTCGGCGACCTTGGAGGTGTGCTGGGTCTTGACCTCCATGCCCTCGCTGACCGTCATGGTGCAGGAGGCCTGGGGCTTGGGGAACGCGCGCAGCGAGCCGTCAGGGCCCGGGGTGGCGACGTCGACGAGGCACTGACGGCAGGCACCGACGGGCTCGAGCAGCGGGTGGTCGCAGAACCGCGGGATCTGGACGCCCACCTCCTCGGCGGCGCGGATCACCAGGGTGTTCTTCGGGACGCTGACGGGCACCCCGTCGATGGTCAGGTTGACCAGGTCCGTGCTGGTGGTGGCGGTCATGCGGACACGGTCTCCTTCGCGAAGAGCGTCGAGGCGTTCCGGTCGAACGGGCAGCCGCCGTGCTCCAGGTGGGCGAGGTACTCCTCGCGGAAGTACTGGATGCTGCTCGTGATCGGGCTGGTGGCGCCGTCACCGAGCGCGCAGAAGGCCCGGCCCAGGATGTTGTCGCAGATGTCGAGCAGCTTCTCGAGGTCCTCCTCGCTGCCCTCACCGTGCTCGAGCCGGGTGAGGATCTGCTTGAGCCAGTAGGTCCCCTCGCGGCACGGGGTGCACTTGCCGCAGGACTCGTGCGCGTAGAAGTCGGTCCACCGCTCGACGGCGCGCACCACGCAGGTGGTCTCGTCGAAGATCTGCAGCGCGCGGGTGCCGAGCATCGACCCGGCGGCCGCGACAGACTCGAAGTCCAGCGGGGTGTCGAGGTGCTCGTCGGTGAACAGCGGCGTGGAGGAGCCACCCGGGGTCCAGAACTTCAGCTTCTTGCCGCCGCGCATGCCGCCGGCCATGTCGAGCAGCTCGCGCAGCGTGATGCCGAGCGGCGCTTCGTACTGGCCCGGGCGGGTGACGTGGCCGGAGAGGCTGAAGATGCCGAAACCGGTCGACTTCTCGGTGCCCATGCCGGAGAACCAGTCGGCACCGTGCAGCAGGATCGGCGGCACGGAGGCGATGGACTCGACGTTGTTGACCACCGTCGGCCGGGCGTAGAGACCCGCGACCGCCGGGAACGGCGGCTTGAGGCGCGGTTGGCCACGGCGACCCTCGAGGGAGTCCAGCAGCGCCGTCTCCTCGCCACAGATGTAGGCGCCGGCGCCGGCGTGGACCGTGACGTCGAGGTCGAAGCCCGTGCCCATGATGTTCTTGCCGAGGTAGCCCTTGGCGTAGGCCTCCTCCACCGCGCGCAGCAGGCGGCGGTAGACGTGGACGACCTCGCCGCGCAGGTAGATGAAGGCGTGGTTGCAGCCGATCGCGAAGGACGTGATCGCCACGCCCTCGATGAGGAACTGCGGCGCCGCCATCATCAGCGGGATGTCCTTGCAGGTGCCCGGCTCGGACTCGTCGGCGTTGACGACGAGGTAGCGGGGGCCACCGTCGGGAGCGGGCAGGAAGCCCCACTTCATGCCCGTGGGGAAGCCGGCGCCGCCGCGCCCGCGCAGGCCGGAGTCCTTGGTCACCTGGACCAGGTCGGCCTGGGGCATGCCGAGCGCCTTCTTCAGCGCCTTGTAGCCGTCGTGCTTCTCGTAGGTCTCGAGGGTCCAGGACTGCGGGTCGTCCCAGAACTTCGTCAGGATCGGCGTCAGCTGCGTGCTCACTTCTCCGCCTTCCCGTCACCCTCGGCCGGGGTGTCCGTGGAGGTATGCCGTCCGGCCGCCATCGCGTCGGAGGTCGCCTCGTTCTGCTGGTTGCCGTTGCCGCCCTCGTCCCAGCCGCGGTCCTTCGCGACCTTCAGGCCCTCCAGGGAGGCCGGACCGGCGCCGACGCCCTCGTCGGCGAGGCCGTCGTTGAACCCCGCCAGGACGCGGGAGACGTGCTTGAAGCTGCACACGCGCGAGGGGCCGCGGGTCGGCTTGACCTCGCGACCGGCACGCAGGTCGTCGACCAGCGCCTTGGTGGAGTCCGGCGTCTGGTTGTCGAAGAACTCCCAGTTGGCCATGACCACCGGTGCGAAGTCACACGCCGCGTTGCACTCGACCCGCTCGAGCGTGATCTTGCCGTCGGGCGTGGTCTCGTCGTGGCCGATGCCGAGGTGCTCGCTGACCTCGTCCCAGATCTGGTCGCCGCCCATGATGGCGCACAGCGTGTTGGTGCAGACGCCGACGGTGTACTCGCCGTTGGGGTGGCGCTTGTACTGCGTGTAGAACGTCGCGACGCCGCTGACCTCGGCCGCGGTGAGGTCGAGGACCTCCGCGCAGAACTCGATGCCGCGGGTGGAGACGTAGCCGTCGACGGACTGCACGAGGTGCAGCAGCGGCAGCAGCGCCGAGCGCTTCACCGGGTAGCGCCCGATGACCTCCTGCGCGTCACGGTGCAGGCCGGCCAGGACGTCGGCCTCGTAGGGCTCGGCCGTCGGCGCGGGCACGGCGCCGTAGTTCGGGTTGCTCGTGGTCGCCATCAGCGGTCCACGCCTCCCATCACGGGGTCGATCGAGGCGACGGCGACGATGACGTCGGCAACCTGGCTGCCTTCGCACATCGCGGCCGTGGCCTGCAGGTTGTTGAACGAAGGGTCGCGGAAGTGCGCACGGTAGGGGCGGGTGCCGCCGTCGGAGACGACGTGGACGCCGAGCTCACCCTTGGGCGACTCGATCGCGACGTAGGCCTGGCCCGGCGGGACGCGGAAGCCCTCGGTCACCAGCTTGAAGTGGTGGATGAGGGACTCCATCGAGCTGCCCATGATCTCGCGGATGTGGTCCAGGCTGTTGCCCATGCCGTCGCCGCCGATGGCCAGCTGCGCCGGCCAGGCGATCTTCTTGTCCTCGACCATGACCGGGCCGGGGGTGGCCTGCAGCCGGTCGACGGCCTGCTCGGCGATCTTCAGCGACTCGTACATCTCGTCGATGCGGATGCGCAGGCGGCCGTAGGCGTCGCAGGAGTCGCGGGTGATGACGTCGAACTCGTAGGTCTCGTAGCCGCAGTACGGGTCCAGCTTGCGCAGGTCGTGCGGCAGGCCGGCCGAGCGCAGCACCGGCCCGGTGATGCCCAGGGCCATGCAGCCGGTCAGGTCGAGGTAGCCCACGTCGACGGTGCGGCCCTTGAGGATCGGGTTCTCGTTGAGCAGCAGCTCGAGCTCGCCGAGGCCCTTGCGGATCGCGGGGATCGCGTCGCGGATCTTGTCGATGGCACCCGGGGGCAGGTCCTGCGCCACGCCGCCGGGGCGGACGTAGGCGTTGTTCATGCGCAGGCCGGTGACCATCTCGAAGATGGACAGGATCCGCTCACGCTCGCGGAAGCCGACGGTCATGACCGTCGTGGCACCCATCTCCATGCCACCGGTGGCCAGGGCCACGAGGTGGGAGGAGATCCGGTTGAGCTCCATCATGAGCACGCGGATGATGCTGGCCCGCTCGGGGATCTGGTCGGTGATCCCCAGCAGCTTCTCCACCGCGAGGCAGAACGCCGTCTCGTTGAACAGCGGCGTGAGGTAGTCCATCCGGGTGCAGAAGGTCACGCCCTGCGTCCAGTTACGGAACTCCATGTTCTTCTCGATGCCCGTGTGCAGGTAGCCGATGCCGGCCCGCGTCTCGGTGACGGTCTCACCGTCGAGCTCGAGGATGAGCCGGAGCACACCGTGAGTGGACGGGTGCTGCGGGCCCATGTTGACGACGATGCGCTCCTCGTGGAGCGCGGAGGCCTCGTCGGCGATGGTGTCCCAGTCGCCACCCGCGGCGTTGAAGACGCGCGCGCCCTCGGCGTCGGCCTCGTCGGCGACGCCGGTCGCGTAGACGTCGCCTGCATGCATCTGGTCGGTGCTCATCAGTTGTAGGACCTCCGCTGGTCCGGCGGCGGGATGGTGGCGCCCTTGTACTCGACGGGGATGCCGCCGAGGGGGTAGTCCTTGCGCTGCGGGTGGCCGGGCCAGTCGTCCGGCATGAGGATCCGGGTCAGCGCGGGGTGACCGTCGAACTCGATGCCGAACATGTCCCAGGTCTCGCGCTCGTGCCAGTCGTTGGCCGGGTAGATGCCGACGATCGACGGGATGTGGCGGTCGTCGTCGGGGCAGGTGACCTCGACACGGACCCGGCGACCACCGTGGGTGATCGACAGAAAGTGGTAGACGGCGTGCAGCTCACGGCCGGTCTCGTGCGGGTAGTGCACGCCGGAGACGCCGGTGCACATCTCGAACCGCAGGGCCGGGTCGTCGCGCAGCGCGCGAGCGACGGTGAGCAGGTCCTCGCGACGCACGAACAGGGTCAGCTCGCCGCGGTCGACGATGACCTTCTCGATGGCGCGGCCGAAGCCCCCGGCGCCCTCGAGCGCACGCTCGAGGTGGTCGGCCACCTCGTCGAAGTAGCGGCCGTAGGGCCGCTGCGCCGGCGCGGGGAAGAGCACCGGGGCGACCAGCCCGCCATACCCGCTGGTGTCACCGCTGTCGGAGGCACCGAACATGCCGTGGCGGACGGAGACGACCTCGGGCGTGCCCGGTGCGGCCGGCAGGTTGTCGCGCTCGGCCTCGGTCGGCGCGCCGCCGGTCTCCTGCGCCTTGTCGGTCGGGACCTTCTTGTTGTCGTTGTCGCTCACACCATCACCTCGGGCAGGACTCCGCGCTTGCTCCGGTCCTCGCTGCGCTGCGGTCCTCGCTGCGCCGTCGTCATGCCAACAGCCCCTTCATGGCGTGCGTCGGCGTCGCCTTGAGCGCGGCCTCCTCGGCGGCGCGGGCGGCCTTGACGCGGTTGACGCCCAGCGGCGTGTTCTGGATCTGCTCGTGCAGCGTGATGATCGCGTTGAGCAGCATCTCCGGCCGCGGCGGGCAGCCGGGCAGGTAGACGTCGACCGGGACGATGTGGTCGACGCCCTGGACGATGGCGTAGTTGTTGAACATGCCGCCGCTGCTGGCGCAGACGCCCATCGAGATGACCCACTTGGGCTCGGGCATCTGGTCGTAGACCTGGCGCACGACCGGGGCCATCTTCTGGCTGACCCGGCCGGCGACGATCATCAGGTCCGCCTGGCGCGGGGTCGCCGAGAAGCGCTCCATGCCGAACCGGGCGATGTCGTAGTCCGGCGTGCCGACGGCCATCATCTCGATGGCGCAGCAGGCCAGGCCGAACGTCGCGGGCCACACCGAGCTCTTGCGCATGTAGCCGGCCAGCTGCTCGACCGTGGTGAGCAGGAAGCCCGCGGGGAGCTTCTCCTCGATACCCATCAGTCCCACTCCAAACCGCCGCGACGCCACACGTAGGCGTAGGCGACGAACACCGTGATGATGAACAGGACCATCTCCACCAACGCGAAGAGGCCGAGCTTGTTGAAGGCCACCGCGAACGGGTAGAGGAAGACGCCTTCGATGTCGAAGACGATGAACAGCATGGCCGTCAGGTAGTACTTGATCGGCACCTTGCCGCCGCCGCTCGCGTGCGGCGTCGGCTCGATGCCGCACTCGTACGCGTCGAGCTTCGCGCGGTTGTAGCGCTTGGGCCCGGCCAGGGACCCCGCGACCACCGAGAAGACGGCGAATCCGCCACCGATGGCGGCCAGGAACAGGAGTGGGACGTAGGGGTTGGTCATCCCGACACGCTCCCCTTTCGGTTGATCATCTCGCTCACGGCAGTCTGTCCGGAGTGCGCCACGTTGGCGAGGCAAACCATCCGCGAACGCGGGGCCACGTCTCCAAACGGCCCAATCCTAGGGGCGCCCGTCCGGCTCATGCCGCCGGGGCCATCTTGGACAGGGCGGTGATCAGGCGGTCACCCGCGGTGCCGCCGCGCGGCTCCGCGAGGTTGGCCATGACCTTCAGCAGGAACTTCATCAGCGTGGTGCGCGGCAGGCCGTACTTGGTGGCCAGACGCATCACCTCCGGGTTGCCGATCGCGTGCGCGAACCAGCGGCCCAGCGTGAAGTAGCCACCGAGCTCGTCCTTCATCACCTTCGGGTAGGTGGCCAGGACGCGCTCGCGCTCGGCGTCGCTCGGGCGGGCCAGCGCCTGGGCGACGAGCTCGGCCCCCACGCGCGCGGCCTCGAGGGCGTAGTCGATGCCCTCGCCGTTGAACGGGTTGACCATGCCGCCGGCGTCGCCGACGAGGAGCAGGCCGTCGGCGTAGAGCGGGCTGCGGTTGAAACCCATCGGCAGCGCGGCGCCACGGATCGGGCCGGCGGAGTCGTCGTGCTCGAGCTGCCAGTCGGCGTCGATGTCCTCGACCCAGCGCCGCATGACGTCCTTGTAGTCGGTCTTCTGGAAGGCCGCCGTGGTGTCGAGCGTGCCGAGGCCGACGTTGGTGCGGCCGTCCTCGAGCGGGAAGAGCCAGCCGTAGCCGGGCATGAGGATGCGGTTGCCGGAGTCGTCGCGGGTCCACAGCTCGAGGTGGGACTCGAGGTAGTCGTCGCGGCGCGGCGTGCGGTAGTAGGCGCGGACGGCGACGCCCATCACGCGGTCCTCGCGCTTGGGGCGGCCGACGGCGGTGGCGAGGCGGCTCGAGACGCCGTCGCTGGCGATGACCACCGGGGCGCGGTAGGTGACGGTGTCGCCGGCGGCCCGGCCGCGCTCGTCGACCCGCCGGGCGGTGACACCGACGACCCGGCCGGCGGCGTCGTGGACCGGACCGGTGACGCTGGTGTGCTCCTCGAGCCGGGCGCCGCGGGACTGCGCGTAGCGGGCCAGGGTCTCGTCGAGCTGGGCCCGGGTGCGCACCATGCCGTAGGAGGGGAAGTGGTCGGTCTCCGGCCAGTCGAGCTGCAGCGTGTGGCCGCCGCCCTTGATGCGCAGGCCCTTGGTGCGCTGCCAGCCCGAGGTGTCGACGCCGAGGGAGATGAGCTCCTTGGTGGCGCGCGGGGTCAGGCCGTCGCCGCAGATCTTGTCGCGCGGGAACGAGGACTTCTCCAGCAGCACGACGTCGAGGCCGTGGTCGGCGAGGTAGGCCGCGGTGGCGGAACCGCCCGGGCCGGCGCCGACCACGATCACGTCGGCGGTCTCGGAGGCCGGGCTGCCTGACGCGGGGGTCATCCCTGCCTCGGTCTCGCTGTTGCTCACGGCTGCCTCACCATGCTGATTGCTGCTTTGCGCGCGCTTGTGAAGATCTTCACGAATACGCCCGGAACTCTACGCCCGGACCCGGGACCCTGCCGAACTGAGGCAGACCTAACCCGCCTTGACCGCCCGGTGCAGGGCGACGATCCCGCCGCTGAGGTTGCGCCAGGCCACGTCCTGCCACCCCGCCTCGGTGACCGTGCGCGCCATACCGGCCTGGTCGGGCCAGGCCTGGATCGACTCGGCGAGGTAGACGTAGGACTCGGGGTTGGAGCTGACCCGGCGGGCAATCGGCGGCAGCGAGCGCATGAGGTACTCGCTGTAGACCTTGCGGAAGGTCGCGTTGGTCGGGTGGGAGAACTCGCAGACCACGAGGCGGCCGCCCGGCTTCGTCACCCGCAGGAACTCGCGCAGCGCGCCGAGGGTGTCGGAGACGTTGCGCAGCCCGAAGGACATGGTGACCACGTCGAAGGACGCGTCGGCGAACGGCAGCCGCAGCGCGTCGGCGGCGGTGAAGCCCAGGTCGGGGCGGCGGCGGTTGCCGACCCGCAGCATGCCGAGGGAGAAGTCGGCCGGCACCACGTCGATCCCGGCGTCGGCGAACGGCTCGCTGCTGGTGCCCGTGCCGGCGGCGATGTCGAGCACCCGCTCCCCCGGCCGGGCGTCGACGGCGCGCACGACGGCCTTGCGCCAGAGGCGGTCCTGGCCGAGGGACAGTACGTCGTTGGTGACGTCGTACCTGCCCGCCACGTCGTCGAACATCGCGGCGACGTCGCGGGGACGCTTGTCGAGGCTGGCGCGGATCATGGGCCACATCCTCCCGTATGCCGCGTGGTGGCCTGCACGGCCACCACCGGTGTGCCAGGTGGCCGGGTCGCGCGGACCCCCTCACCGTGGTCCGGGGTCGGGCGCGCCGGCCCCGGTCGTAGGCTTGCTCACCGTGACCACTGAGCCCGCACCCGTCCCGCCGCCGCCCGCGGCCGGGCCGCTCGTGGCGCGCACGGTGGCGCTCGAGGACCCCGGCGCGCTGCTGTCGCTGCTGCCGGGGCACGTCTCCCCCGAGGCGATCTCCTCGTGGGTGCGGCGCGGTGAGGGGCTGGTCGGCTGGGGTCGGGCCCTGGCCTTCGAGGCGAGCGGCCCGCAGCGCTTCGCCGCCGCCCAGGAGTGGTGGCGGGAGGTCGTCTCCCGGGCCGTGATCCGCGACGACGTGCTGCTCCCCGGCACCGGGCCGGTCTGCTTCGGCTCGATCGCCTTCGCCGACGACTCCCCGGCCGGGGCCTCCCTGGTCGTGCCCGAGGTGGTCCTGGGCCACCGCGGCTCGCACTTCTGGCTCACCACGATCACGCGGGGCTCGAGCCTGCCGGCGGTCCTCACCCCCGGACCCGGCGAGCCCCCGGCCGCCCCGCGGGAGGTCGCCTTCGCCGACGGGGCCCTGTCCGGGGCGCAGTGGGGCGGCGCGGTCGCCGAGGCGGTGTCCCGGATCGCCGCCGGCGAGATGGACAAGGTGGTCCTGGCCCGCGACCTCGAGGTCGACGCGGCCGACCCGATCGACCCGCGCTGGCTGCTGCAGCGCCTGGCCGAGCGCTACGACAACACCTGGGTCTTCGCCGTCGACGGCCTGCTCGGCGCCACGCCGGAGATGCTGGTCCGCCTGGAGAAGGGCCTGGTCACTTCCCGGGTGCTGGCGGGGACCATCCGCCGCACCGGCGACGACGGGCACGACCTGGCCCTGGCCGCGTCACTGGCGCGCTCGTCCAAGGACCTCGAGGAGCACGAGTACGCCGTGCGCTCCGTCGCCGACGCGCTGGAACCGCACTGCACCTCGATGAACGTGCCCGAGGCGCCGTTCGTGCTGCACCTGACCAACGTCATGCACCTGGCCACCGACGTGGCCGGCGTGCTCGCCGACGGCACCACCTCGCTCGGGCTTGCGGCCTCGCTGCACCCGTCGGCGGCGGTCTGCGGCACCCCCACCCCGGTCGCCGCGCAGGCCATCGCCGAGCTGGAGCACATGGACCGGGGGCGCTACGCCGGGCCGGTCGGCTGGATGGACGCCAGCGGCGACGGCGAGTGGGGCATCGCACTGCGCTGCGGGGCCTTCGACCCCGACGACGCGCGGCGGCTGCGGTTGTTCGCCGGCTGCGGCATCGTCGCCGGGTCCGACCCCGACGCCGAGCTGGCCGAGTCCGACGCCAAGTTCGTGCCCATGCGCGACGCCCTCGAGGCCCTCTGACGCCGGCAGCCTGACCTGGCCCGCGGCGGTCTCGCCTCAGCGCATGGGCCCCACGTCGGGCTCGTGCACGACGTGCGACGTGGCAGGGACCGGCGCGGCATACCGCGCGAGGACCACGATCAGGGCCGCGAAGCCGGCGATCAGCAACAGCGCCCGGTCCAGCCCGACGTGGCTGGTGAGCAGGCCGATGGTGGGCGCCCCGAGGAGGAAGCCGCCGTAGCCGATCGTGGAGACGACGCCGATGGCCCGCTGGCCGCGGCCGGGCACCTCGCCGGCGGCGGACATCGTCGCGGGGAAGACGGTGGCCAGGCCCAGGCCCCACAGCAGGCCGCCGAGCACGGCGGCACCGAGCATCGGCACGAGGCAGACCAGCAGCACCCCGGCGCAGGCGCACAGCCCGCTGACCCGCAGCACCCACACCCGGCCGAACCGCTCGATCGCCGGCCCCCCGGCGAGGCGGCCGAGGAGCATGGTCAGGTTGAACGCGGCGAAGGTCAGCGCGCCGAACGCCGGCGGGGCCTCCCGGACGTCGACCAGCAGCAGCGCCAGCCAGTCGTTGGCCGCACCCTCCCCGATCGCGGTGGACAGGGTGATCAGTCCGATCAGCACCTCGAGGACGGTGATGCCGGAGCGGGTGGGCGCGACCGGCTCCTCCTCCGGGCTGACCTCGACGCCGACGTGGTCGCCGACGAAGAGCCGGGTCGCGCCGATGACGACGACGAAGGTCAGGGCGCCGAAGACCGGCAGCTGCACCTGCAGCGGCAGGGTGAGCTTGGCCGCGAGCGCACCCACCAGCGCCCCGGCCAGGGTGCCGGCGGAGAAGCCGGCGTGCAGGCGGGGCATGAGGGAGCGACCCCGCAGCCGCTCGACGTGGTGCCCCTGGACGTTCATGGCCACGTCCCAGACACCGGTGGTCGCGCCGATGAACACGAGGGTCGCGGCGAGTGCGAGCGGGGACCCGGTCCACGCGACGGTCGCCCAGGCCAGGACGTTGACGAGCGCGACGACCCGGATCGTGGCCTTGCTGCCCCACCGCTCCACCACCCGGCCGGTCCACGGCATGGCCAGCACCGAGCCGAGGCCGCCCCCGAGCAGCGCCAGGCCCAGCTGCGCCGGCGTCGCGCCGACCTGGTCGCGCAGCTGGGGCATGCGTGCATAGGCCTGCGCCATCAGCGCACCGTTGACCGTGAAGACCGCGACCACCGCGGGGACCGAGCCCTTCACCGGTGTGTGCATGGGGTCAATCCTGTTGCATGGCCGGTCACGGTGGCGCAACGCTCCGTCCCATGGACAGTCAACAGCGCGGTGCCGGCGTCACGGTCGTCCCGCTCGGCCCGCAGGACCGCGAGCGCCTGCTGGGCGTCGATGCGGCGGCCTTCTTCTTCGACCCGTCCCAGCACGACATGGGGCACGTCCTCGACGGCTTCGAGTGGCCGAGGACCTTCGGCGCCAGCCGCGACGGCGGCACCACGCTGTGCGGCTGCTACACCGCCTTCAGCCTGGGCCTGACCGTCCCGGGGCCGCTGGACGCGCCGGTCTCGGTGCCCATGCCCGGCCTGTCCTGGGTGTCGGTGCACCCCGACCACCGGCGCCGGGGCGTGCTGCGGGCGATGCTGGGCCACCACTTCGCGGAGCTGCACGAGCAGGGCGTGGGGATCAGCGGGCTGCACGCCGCTGAGCCGGCCATCTACGGCCGGTTCGGGTATGCCGTGGCCTCCCTCGAGGTGCACCTGTCCATGGGGCGCGGGGCCACGTTCACGGCGCCGGCGCTGGAGGATGAGGCCGGCCGGCTGGAGACCCGGTTCATGCCGATGGACTCCGACGAGGCGCGGGAGCGGGTCCACCGGCTCCACGTCGCGGCCACGACGGCGACGCTCGGCGCGGTGACCCGGTCGGAGCTCATGGGCCGGGTGCTGTTCCGGGACCACCCGCCGGCGCGCGTGGGCCGGGAGCCGCAGCAGGTCATGTTCTGCTCCCGCGACGGGGAGACGACCGGCTTCGCGCGGTTCACGCGCTCCGGCACCTGGGAGGACGGCAGCCCCAAGGGCACCGTGGCGGTCACCGAGGTCGCCGCGCTCGACGAGGCCTCCCTGTTGGCGCTGGCCCGCCGGCTGGTCGACTTCGACCTGACGACGACGGTGACCTTCGACCAGCGCTCGACCGACGACCCGCTGCTGTGGTGGGCCGGCGGGCCGCGGGCGGTCGACATCTCGACCTACGACGGGCTGTGGCTGCGCCTGGTCGACGTAGGGCGTGCGCTCTCGCAGCGCGGCTACGCGGCGGCCTGTGACGTGGTGCTCGAGGTCATCGACGGGGTGTGCCCGTGGAACCAGCAGCGCTGGCGTCTGTCCGTGGACGACAAGGGCGTCGGACGGTGCTCGCCCACCACGGACCCCGCCGACCTGCGGCTGCCGGTGCAGGCCCTCGGCGCCGCCTACCTGGGCTCGCGCAGCATCGCGTCCCAGGCCCACCGCGGCGTGGTGGAGGAGCTGCGGACCGGCGCGGTGCGGCAGCTATCGCTGGCGATGCGGGCCGACCGGGAGCCGATGCCGGGGATCGCCTTCTAGGCCAGTGCTGCCGCCGCTGCCTCGCGCAGGCGGGCGTGCAGGTCGCGGTGCCCGTCCCGCGGCAGGGGGACCTCGACGACCCGCAGGCCGTCCGGGCGGGCGGCGACGGCAGCCGTGAGCTCCTCGCGCGTCGTGGCCCGGAGGTGGTCGACGCCGTGCGCCCGGCACAGGTCGGTCAGGGACGTGCCCGTCGGTGTGCCGAAGATGCGCTCGAAGTCGGCCGCCCGCGCCGGCTCCCCCGGCTCCAGCAGGGTGAAGATGCCCCCGCCGTCGTCGTTGGGCACCACCACGGTCAGGTCCGGGCGCGGCTCGTGCGGCCCGATGAGCAGCCCGTTGCTGTCGTGCAGGAAGGTCAGGTCACCCATCAGGGCGTAGGTCGGCCGGGCCGGGTGCGCGAGGGCCAGCCCCACGGAGGTGGAGACGCAGCCGTCGATCCCGGCCAGGCCGCGGCTGGCGACGACGGCCGCCCCGGTGGCCAGGGCCGTGGGGGTCAGCGCGAGGTCCAGGTCCCGGGCGGCGTTGGAGGAGCCGACGAACAACGTGGCGTGCGCGGGTAGGGCGCCCGCCACGGCGGCGGCGACCCCGAGCCCGGACGGCCAGGCCCCGGCGATGACCGGCTGGGCTGCCGCGGCGACGGTGCGGCCGGCCTCGTGCCAGGCGTCCGCCCAGGCCCGGTCGACCGAGAGGTGCTCGTGGCCGGCGATCGCGGCCCACGGGTGGACCCGCGCCGCCACGTGGCCGGGGTCGGGCCAGCCGTGGGCCGGGCTGATGACCTCGACCCGGACCTCCGGCCGGCGCAGCAGCGCCGCGACCGCCCGGGAGAGGGTGATCCGCCCGACCACGAGGACCCGGGCGGGCAGGTGCTGCTCGAGCCAGTCGGTGGCGGTCAGCAGCAGCGGCCCGTGCGGCGTCACGGTCGCGCGGTCCAGCGCGCCGAACGGCTCGGCCAGCAGCGGCCATCCAGTGGCCTCGACCAGGGAGGCGACCGCGGCCGCGGCACTGGGGTCCGGCAGGTCGCCCAGCAGCACCAGGGTCCGGGGCTCGTCGTCCAGCGGCTCGGCGACCGCGATGGCCCGGTCGGTGCGCACCCACGGCGCCCCGCCGGGACGGCCGTCCAGCGACTCGGGCCAGGGCTCGGCGTCGGCGGTCGGCACGAGCGGCTCGCGCAGCGGCAGGTTGAGGTGGACGGGCCCGGGGGTGCCACCGAGAACGCCGGTCGCGGCCGCGCAGGCGCGGCTGGCCGTCGAGCGCCACACCGCCACCTGCCCGGGGCGGCGCTCGGGTGCGCCGAGGTCGTGCAGCCAGCGGACCGGCATACCGAACAGGCCCGGCTGGGTGGTGGTCTGGTTGGCCCCGGTGCCACGCAGCTCCGGCGGGCGGTCGGCGCTGAGGACCAGCAGCGGCACCGCCGCGTGGTGCGCCTCGAGGACGGCCGGGTGCAGGTTGGCCACGGCGGTGCCGGAGGTCGTCACCACCGGGACCGGGCGGCGGGTCAGCTTGGCCAGGCCGAGGGCCAGGAATCCCGCCGAGCGCTCGTCCACGCGCACGTGCAGCCGGATGCGGCCGGCACGGTCGGCCTCCTGCAGCGCGTAGGCCAGCGGCGCCGAGCGCGAGCCGGGGCACAGGACCGCCTCGCGGACCCCGTGCCGCGCGAGCTCGTCGACGAGGACGGTCGCGAGGGCGGTCGAGGGGTTCACGTGCCCGATCCTGCCGCATTGCCCCCGCCCGGCGCGGACGGCCGGGCATGTTCGGCCCGTGAGTGGGTACGGGCAGGGACCCGACGAGCGAGGAGGACCCATGGCGACACGGTTCGGCTACACCCTGATGACCGAGCAGTCCGGCCCCCGCGAGCTGGTCCGCTACGCGGCCCTGGCCGAGGAGGCCGGCTTCGACCTCGAGGTGATGAGCGACCACTACTTCCCGTGGCTGGAGGAGCAGGGCCACGCCGGCTACGCGTGGAGCATGCTCGGCGCGGTCAGCCAGGTGACCTCGCGCGTGGACCTGATGA
The DNA here is from genome assembly GCF_036391795.1 of Oryzihumus sp. GTDB lineage: Bacteria > Actinomycetota > Actinomycetes > Actinomycetales > Dermatophilaceae > Oryzihumus. Next base: position 4,541 of record NZ_DASVZH010000130.1, on the reverse strand, counting down.
CCTACGTGACCTGCCCGATCATGCGCTACCACCCGGCGGTCGTGGCGCAGAAGGCGGCGACGATGGGCATCCTGTCCGACGGCCGGTTCACCCTCGGCCTCGGCGCCGGGGAGAACCTCAACGAGCACGTCGTCGGCCGCGGCTGGCCGCCGGTCAACGTGCGCCACGAGATGCTCGCCGAGGCGGTGGAGATCATCGACGCGCTGCTCGGCGGCGAGGACGTGAGCTGGGCCGGGCAGCACTACCGCGTCGACTCGGCGCGGCTGTGGGACGTGCCCGAGCAGCGGGTGCCGATCGCGTGCGCCGTCTCGGGGCGGCAGTCGATCGAGACGCTGGCGCCGCGCTCCCAGGCCATGGTCGCCGTCGAGCCGGACGCCTCGCTGGTGCGGCTGTGGGACGAGGTCAAGGGCGGCTCGACCCGCAAGGTCGGTCAGGTCCCGGTCGCCTGGGGCCGGTCGGCGGAGGAGGCGGTCGAGCGCGCCCACCGGGAGTTTCGCTGGTTCGGCGGTGGGTGGAAGGTCAACGCCGAGCTGCCGGGGCCGGCCGGCTTCGCCGGCGCGACGCAGTTCGTCCGGCCGGAGGACGTGGCCGGCTCCATCCCGTGCGGGCCCGACGTCGGCGCGATCGTCGAGGCGGTGCGCCCGTTCTGGGAGGCCGGGTTCACCGACGTGGCGCTGGTGCAGATCGGCGACCAGACGCAGGAGGAGTTCCTCAAGGTGGCGCAGGCCGAGCTGCTGCCGGCGCTGCGCGAGGCGTCCGGCTGAGAGCGCGCGTCCTCCGTACTTGGTGCCCGTTGCGTCGCGAATGGGTGCTCCACGGGCCCTGATTCGCGGCGCAGCGGGCACCAGGTCGCGCGGAGGGTGTCGCCGGGGGCGCGCACAATGGGGACATGGCCTCCCTCGAGGTGCTCCGCAACCAGGTCCAGCGGGCCGTCTTCGCCAAGGTCGCCGGGCCGGACGGCCCTGCCCTGCGGGACCGGATCCACGGCACGCCGGGCCCGCGCTGGTTCCCGCCCGGCTCCCCGATCCGGCGGGTGCACGCCGACACCGCGATGTATCCCGGCGGCATCCGCGCCCTGCTCCTGCAGTCGCTGCACCCGCTGGCCATGGCCGCGGTGGCCGACCACTCGGGATACCGCTCCGACCCGTGGGGGCGGCTGGCGCGCACCAGCGCCTTCCTGGCGGTGACCACGTTCGGGACGGCGCAGGACGCCGAGGACTCGGTCGCCGCGGTGCGGCGGGTGCACGCGCGGATCAGCGGTATCGCGCCGGACGGGCGCAGCTACCGCGCCTCCGACCCGCACCTGCTCGCCTGGGTCCACGTGGCCGAGGTGGACAGCTTCCTCACCGCGCACCAGACCTACGGTCGCCGCCCGCTGACGCCGCAGGAGGCCGACACCTACGTCGCGCAGGCCGGTGAGGTGGCCCGCCGCCTCGGTGCCGACCCGGCCGAGGTGCCGACGAGCACCGCCGGGCTCGCCGCGCAGCTCGAGGCCTTCCGCCCGGAGCTCGCGGGCACGCGGGCCGCCCGCGACGCGGCCCGGTTCCTGCTGCTGGAGGCCCCGCTGCCGCTGGTGGCCCGGCCGGCGTACTCCCTGCTGTGGGCCGCCGCGGTCGGGCTGATGCCGACCTGGGCGCGCTCGCCGCTGCTGCTGCCGCACCTGCCGATCCTGGAGCGCACCGCGATCCGGGCGGCCGGGCACACCATGGTCGGCGGTCTGCGCTGGCTGGCCGGTGCCGAGGGTGTCGTCACCGTCGACGACCAACCGGCCGCCTGAGGTCGCCCGAGCGGTACGGTCGGGTCGCAGCGCGGCCGGACGGTCCGGCTGGCCATGGGGAGGGCGGCAGTGGAGAGCACGACGTGGACCGAGGTCACCAGCGCGGAGGAGCTGCGGGAGCTGCTCGGCTCCCCGAGCCAGCGGGTCGCCGAGAAGGTGCGCCCGGAGCTGACCGAGCTCGACCGGCAGTGGCTGGCCGTCTCGCCGCTGTGCGTCGTCGCGACCTCGGACGCGCAGGGACGCGTCGACGCCTCCCCCAAGGGTGACCCCGCCGGGCACCTGGTCCACGTCCTCGACGACCACACGGTCGCCCTGGCCGAGCGACCGGGCAACCGTCGGGCCGACGGGTTCCTCAACGTGCTGGAGAACCCGCACGTCGGGTTGCTGTTCCTCGTCCCCGGCCGCGGGGACACGCTGCGGGTCAACGGCCGGGCGCGCCTGGTGCGTGAGGCGCCGTTCTTCGACGACATGGCGGTCAAGGGCAAGCGGCCCGTCCTGGCCCTGGTGGTCGAGGTCGAGGAGGTCTTCTTCCACTGCGCCAAGGCGTTCCTGCGGTCCGGGCTCTGGCAGCCGGAGACCTGGCCCGCCGCCGACACGCTCCCGTCGCGGGCCCGCATCGCCAAGGCCCTGGAGCGGCCGGACACCCCGCTCGAGGAGCTCGAGCGCTACTACGGCCCGGACTACGCCCGGGACGAGAACCTCTACGGAGCCTGATCCGCGGGCGCGGACGCGTCCTCCAGCAGGCGAAGGTCGTGCCGGTCGACGTCCCGGAGCTCATAACCGGCGTGGAACGCCCGCTGCATCCGTGCCGACAGGCAGCGGACGCCCGTCCCGCCGACCGAGCCCTCACACCAGGCATCTGCCGGGTAGTCGAACCGGCTGCCGTCGAGCCCCGCCTGCCAGGCGCTGCCGTCGGCCGCGAAGTGCAGGGGGTGCAGGTCCACGTGACGGCCGCAGATGTGGTCGGACAGCTCCACGCGCACCGGGAGCCAGTCGGTGGCGACGACGAAACCGTTGCGCTGCAACGTCTCCACGCACGCGTCCAGCCGCCCCGCGTCAACAGCCAGGTCCACGTCGCGGTGCTCACGGGTCTGCCGCCCATGCAATGCGTCGACACCCCAGCCACCCGAGAGCCGCGGGCCCGCGCCCACGCCGCTCAGGAGGCGAAGCACCTCGATGACGTCAGCGGCGGTCGTCGGCACCGAGGACCTCCCAGCAGCGCCGCACCCGCTCGACCCACCAGGCACGCCGGTCCTCCGGCGCCGCCCACCGCTGGAGCAGCAGGGGGTCCACCTGGGCCGCGGCCACGGGCAGGGCCCCGCCCCGGGGCACGACCGAGGGCACGGCCACGTCGCCGGCCATGAGCTCGACCGTGCCCAGACCGCAGGCGAACGGCAGCTCCGGCAGCGCCGCCGCGAGCGCGACCCCGGCCGAGATGCCCACCGAGGTGTCCAGCGCGCTCGAGACGACGGTGGGCAGGCCGCACTCCCGGGCGACGGCCAGTGCGGCACGCACTCCCCCCAGCGGCGCCACCTTGACCACGACCACGTCCGCGGCGCCCTCGCGGGCCACGCGCAGCGGGTCGGAGGCCTTGCGGATCGACTCGTCCGCAGCGACGAGCACGTCGATCCCGTTGCGCGCCAAGGCTGTTCGCAGCCGGGCCAGGTCCTCCACGGTCGCGCACGGCTGCTCGGCGTACTCCAGCCCGTATCGCGCGAGCCGGCTCAGCGCCTCCCGTGCCTGTTCGAGGTCCCACCCGCCGTTGGCGTCCACGCGGATCCGCCCTGCCGGCCCCATCACCTCCCGCACCGCCGCCACCCGGTCGACGTCGTCGGCGAGCTGTTGCCCCCGCTCGGCGACCTTGACCTTGGCGGTGGTGCACCCGTCATACCGGGCCAGGACCGCGGCGACCTCGTCCGCGGGCACGGCGGGCACGGTGGCGTTGACCGGCACCGAGGACCGCTGGGCCACCGGCCAGCCCTGCCACCCGGCCTCCAGCGCCGCGGCCAGCCATCGCGCGGACTCGGCGTGGTCGTACTCCAGGAACGGCGCGAACTCGCCCCAGCCGGCGGGCCCCTGCAGCAGCACCGCCTCGCGCTCCATCACCCCGCGGAAGCGCACCCGCATGGGGATCCGCACGACGTGGAGGGACTCGAGGACCTCCGGCAGGCCCGGCAGGAGCGGATCAGGCATGCGCCTATCCTCGCTGACGTGACCGACGAGCAGAGCAGCCAGCACCGCACCGAGGGCGTGTCGGAGATCTTCGACCCGAGCGCGTGGGAGGTCGTCGAGGGCTTCGACTTCACCGACATCACCTACCACCGCGCGGTGGTCGAGGGGCCGGGCCGCGGCACCGTGCGGATCGCGTTCAACCGCCCCGAGGTGCGCAACGCCTTCCGCCCGCACACCGTGGACGAGCTGTACCGCGCGCTGGACCACGCGCGGATGACCCCGGACGTCGGCGCCGTGCTGCTCACCGGCAACGGCCCGAGCAGCAAGGACGGCGGGTGGGCGTTCTGCTCCGGCGGCGACCAGCGCATCCGCGGGCGCAGCGGCTACCAGTACGCCGAGGGCGAGACCGCCGACACCGTGGACCAGGCCCGGGTCAGGGCGGCCGGCGGCCGGCTGCACATCCTGGAGGTGCAGCGCCTGATCCGCACCATGCCCAAGGTGGTCATCGCCGTCGTCAACGGCTGGGCGGCCGGCGGCGGGCACAGCCTGCACGTCGTGTGCGACCTGACCATCGCCAGCCGCGAGCACGCGC
>NZ_DASVZH010000129.1:0-9441 GCF_036391795.1 Oryzihumus sp. | reverse complement strand
AGCCGGACCAGGCCGGGCGCGAACCGCTGCGCCCACGCGGCGAGGCGCGCCTGGCGCGGGGCCACGACCAGCGCGGGGTTCTTGGGCAGTGCCTCGACCACGATCCGGGCGAGCTCGTCGACCGGGAGCAGGTGCGGGCGGAGCCGGTCGACCAGGGCCGGGGCCTCCTCGTTGACGCCGGTCGGGGGCACGTCGCGGTTGACAGCCTGCAGCAGCGGGGTGTCGACGAAGCCGGGGCACACCGCGGTCACCTTCACCCCGTGCGCCCTGGCCTCCAGCCGCAGGGCCTGGGACAGCGCCACCACCGCGTGCTTCGTGGCGGTGTAGGGAGCCATGACCGGCGCGGGGAGCAACCCGGCGAGGGAGGCGGTGTTGACGATGTGGCCGCTGCGCTGGGCCCGCATGAGGGGGTAGACGGCCTCGATGCCATGCACGACGCCGCGCAGGTTGACGTCGATGGTGCGGTCCCAGTGCTCGGGTGAGAGCTCCTCGACCAGGCCGCCGGTCGCGATGCCGGCGTTGTTGTAGAACACGTCGATCCTGCCGTGCTCGTCCACGACCCGCCGCGCGACCCGGGCGAAGGCCTGCCGGTCGGTCACGTCCAGGTGCACGTGCTCGGGGGCGGAGGGACGGATGTCCGCGACGACGACGGTGTCACCGAGGCGAGCGTGGGCCGTGGCGAGGGCGGCTCCGATACCGCTCGCCCCACCGCTGATGAGGACGACGCGCTGCTGGCTCATGCGTGGAAACGGTAGTGCCCCGGCTGGAACCGGGCGGTCCGGCGCCGGTAGGCCACGGTCGACCACGGCCACAGGGCCCGGTTGACGCCGGAGTCGTCGAGGTACCAGCTGCGGCAGCCGGTCAGCCAGACCGCGGAGGCGCTGCGCCGTTGCAGCTCGTCGTTGAACGCCTCCTGGGCCGCCGCCTCGACCTCGACCGCCCGGGCCTGGCGACGGTCCCGCTCGCGCATCGCGCGCAGCACCAGCTCGGCCTGGGCCTCGATCATGATGAGCATCGAGGTGTGGCCGAGTCCGGTGTTCGGGCCGACCAGCGTGAACAGGTTGGGGAAGCCCTCGACCGTCGTGCCGAGGTACGCCTCCGGCGCCTTGGCCCACTCGTGGCCCAGGTTGCGCCCGTCGCGGCCGACGACCTCCAGGTGCTGGTAGGTGCCGATGACGTCGAAGCCGGTGGCGAGCACCAGCACGTCGAGCTCGTGCCGCCGGCCGTCGGTGGTGACCACGGCGCCGTTCTCGACGTGGTCGATCCCGGCCGTCTCGAGGTGCACGTTGTCGCGCTGCAGCGCCGGGTAGTAGTCGCTCGAGACCAGGATGCGCTTGCACCCGATCGTGTAGTCGGGGGTGAGCCTCTCCCGCAGGTCCGGGTCGGCGACCTGGGCGTGCAGGTGGCGGCGCGCCATACGCTCGGCGACCTTCATCGCCCTGGGGTGGCGGGCGAAGCCGACCACCCGCGCCTCGTTGGTCCAGTAGATCGCCGCGCGCTTGAGCCAGGCCAGCCACGGCCAGCGCGCGAACCGGCGCTGCGCGGCCGGGGAGTACTCCGGGTCCTCCTTGGGCAGGACCCACGGCGGCGTCCGCTGGAACACGGTCAACCGGCCCGTCGCGGGAGCCACCTGGGGCACCACCTGGATCGCGCTGGAACCGGTGCCGATCACGCCGACCCGCTTGCCCTGCAACGTCACCGAGTGGTCCCACGCCGCGGTGTGGATGACCGGGCCGCCGAAGTCGTCGAGCCCGGCGATGTCGGGCCGGGCCGGTTCGTGCAGCGCGCCGACGGCCATGACGAGGGTGCGGCACCGTGCCTGCACGATGCCCGTGGGCGTGCGCACCGTCAGCCGCCAGAGCCCGGACTCCTCCTCGTAGCGGGCCACGTCCAGCCGGTAGCCGAAGCGCAGGTGGGGGTCGAGGCCGTACTTCGTGCAGCAGTGCCGGACGTAGTCGAGGATCTCCGGGGCCGAGGCGTAGGCGCGGGACCAGTCCGCCTTGAGCTCGAAGGAGTAGGAGTACAGGTGGGACGGGACGTCGCAGGCACATCCCGGGTAGGTGTTGTCCCGCCAGGTGCCGCCGAGGTCGTCGCCCTTCTCGAGCACGACGAAGTCGTGGATGCCCTGGCGTTTCAGGGCGATCGCCATGGCGATCCCGGCGAAGCCGCTGCCGACGACGACGGCCTCGTAGTCGGCGCGGACCCGCGTGGGGCGTTCGGTCACAGGTCGGCCAGGTCCACGATGACGGGGGCATGGTCGCTGGCGCCCTTGCCCTTGCGCTCCTCGCGGTCGATCGCGGCGCCCTCGACGCGCGCGGTCAGCGCGGGGGAGCCGAGCACGAAGTCGATCCGCATGCCCTGACGCTTGGGGAAGCGCAGCTGCTGGTAGTCCCAGTAGGTGTAGACGCCCGGCCCGGGGGCGTGCGGGCGGACCAGGTCGGTGTAGCCGGCCTCGACGATCGCCGAGAAGGCGGCGCGCTCGGGCGGGGAGACGTGGGTCTTGTCGGCGAAGAACTCCATGTCCCAGACGTCCTCGTCCTGCGGCGCGATGTTCCAGTCACCGACGAGGGCCACCTGGGCGGACGGGTTCTCCGCCAGCCACTTGGCGGCGGTGTCGCGCAGGTGCGCCAGCCAGTCCAGCTTGTAGGCCAGGTGCGGGTCCTCCAGGGACCGGCCGTTGGGGACGTAGAGCGACCAGATCCGGACCCCCCCGCAGGTGGCGCCGAGGGCGCGGGCCTCCGCGCCGAGCGGGTCGCCCCACATCGGCATGTTCTCGAAGCCGACCTCGACGTCGTCCAGCCCGACGCGGGACAGGATCGCCACGCCGTTCCACTGGTTCAGGCCGTGGTGGGCCACCTCGTAGCCGAGGGCGCGCAGCCGCTCGAAGGGGAACTGCTCGTCGGTCGCCTTGGTCTCCTGCAGGGCGAGCACGTCGCAGTCGCTGCGCTGGAGCCAGGCCTCGACCCGGTCGATCCGTGAGCGGATGGAGTTGACGTTCCACGTAGCGATTCGCACGTGGTCCACCTTAGGAGGGGGCCCTAGGCTTCCTGCCATGGCTACCGCACTCGTCACCGGAGCGACCGCAGGCATCGGCCTGGCCTTCTGCCGTGAGCTCGCCGAGCGGGGTCACGACCTCGTGCTGGTGGCACGCGACCGGGCCCGTCTGGAGAACGTCTCCGACGAGCTCGAGGCGAAGTACCAGGTGCACTGCGAGATCCTCGCCGCCGACCTGTCCGACCGGCTCCAGGTGCAGAAGGTGGCCGATCGCCTGGGCGAGCCCGGCCGCCCGGTCGACCTGCTGGTCAACAACGCCGGCTTCGGCCTCTCGCGCAGCTTCCTGCAGGGCGACCTGACCGAGGAGGAGCGCGCGCTGGACGTGCTGTGCCGGGCGGTGATGGTCCTCTCCCACGCGGCGGCACTCGCCATGCGGGACCGCGGCCGGGGGGCCATCATCAACGTCTCCTCGGTGGCCGGGTTCGTCGCGATGGGCAGCTACTCGGCGGCCAAGGCCTGGGTGACCACGTTCTCCGAGGCGCTGGCGAACGAGCTCGCCGGCACCGGTGTCACGGTCACCGCCCTGTGCCCGGGGTTCACCCACACCGAGTTCCACCAGCGGGCCTCGCTCGACATGTCCCGCCTGCCCAAGGTCATGTGGCTGGAGGCCGACCGCCTGGTCCGGGACTGCCTCGACGACGTCAAGGCGGGCAAGGTCATCTCGGTGCCCGGGCCGCAGTACAAGCTCATCGCCGCACTGACACGCACCCTGCCGCGCGGCCTGGTCCGCCGCGCCTCCGGTGGTGTCGCCTCACGGCGCCGCCACGGCCGCTGAGCCGTGTGCCGCGCCCGTCACCTCCCGCTCCGGCGCGGCTAGGGTGAAGGCCGTGACTGACTCCGCTGCCGCCCGCGCCCGTCTGCTCGAGCTCATCAAGGCCAAGGCCGTCGTCCACGGCACGGTCACGCTGTCCTCCGGCAAGGAGGCCGACTTCTACGTCGACCTGCGCCGCATCACCCTCGACGGCGAGGCCGCCCCGCTCGTCGGCCAGGTCATGACCGACCTCGTCCGCGACCTCGACGTCGACGCGGTCGGCGGCCTGACGATGGGCGCCGACCCGGTGGCCACGGCGATGCTGCACGCCAGCGCCGCGGCCGGTCGCCGGCTCGACGCGTTCGTGGTGCGCAAGGCCGAGAAGGCCCACGGCCTCCAGCAGCGGATCGAGGGACCCTCCATCGCCGGGCGTCGGGTGCTCGTCGTCGAGGACACCTCCACCACCGGCGGCTCCCCGCTGACCGCGGTGGCCGCCTGCCGCGAGGCCGGCGCCGAGGTCGTCGCCGTGGCCGTGATCGCCGACCGCGCCAGCGGCGCGCAGGAGAAGGTGGAGGCCGAGGGCCTGCCCTACCGCGCGGCATACAGCGTGCAGGAGCTCGGGCTGGCCTGAGCGCACCCCGCCCGCGCAACCCGCGGCGTGGCGACCCGGCGCTGGCTAGGCTGGGAGCACCCACTAGCGCAGGAGGACCTCATGGTCGTCTGGATCGTCATCGGCGTCGTCGTCGTGCTGCTGCTCCTGTGGGCGGTCTCGACCTACAACGGGCTGGTCAAGCTGCGCAACCTCGTGCAAGAGGCCTGGCGCCAGATCGACGTCGAGCTCAAGCGCCGGCACGACCTGATCCCCAACCTGGTCGAGACGGTCAAGGGCTACGCGGCTCACGAGCGCGGCACCCTCGAGGACGTCATGAAGGCCCGCTCGGCGGCGATGGCCGGTGGGCAGGGCCCGGCCGCCGCGGCGCAGAGTGAGAACGTGCTGACCCAGGCGCTGGGCCGGCTCATTGCGGTGGCCGAGGCCTACCCCGACCTCAAGGCCAACCAGAACTTCCTCGCGCTGCAGCAGGAGCTCAGCTCGACCGAGGACCGCATCGCCGCCGGCCGGCGCTACTACAACGCCAACGTCCGCGAGCTGAACACCAAGGTCGAGACGGTGCCGTCCAACATCTTCGCCTCGATGTTCCACATCACGCGCGAGGAGTACTTCGAGGCCGAGGAGGCCGCCCGCACCGCGCCGAGCGTCAGCTTCCCCGGCCCCGACGGCACCACCCCGGCGCCGTCGACCCCGCAGGACTGAGGCCACGACCGGTATGCCGGGTGCGCACCACGCCCGGCACCGCCCGTTCGCCTGTGGCGGGAGCGGGCGTCCTCACCTAGCGTCCGGGGTGTGACCCCGCAGCCCGACACCGCCACCGGGATCGTCGCGGCCGTGCATGCCGGCGACCTCGACCCCCGCCTCACCACCGAGGCCGCGCTCGACCGCATCGCGACCCACGACCCGCGCATCGGCGCGTTCCGCCGGATCCGCACCCGGGAGGCCCGGCGGGAGGCCGCCGAGCTCGCCGGGCGCGGCGGCCTCGCCCGCCTGCCGCTCGCCGGGGTGCCCGTGGCAGTCAAGGACAACGTCCCCGTCGCGGGCGAGCGGACCGAGGACGGGTCCCGGGCGACCTCGCGCGAACCGGCCGGCAGCGACCACGTGGTCGTGCAGCGGCTGCGTGCCGCCGGGGCGGTCGTCGTCGGCCTGACCCGGGTGCCCGAGCTGTGCATCTGGCCGATGACCGACACCGCCGAGGGCACCGCGCGCAACCCGTGGGACCTGACCCGCACCCCGGGCGGATCCTCCGGTGGCAGCGCCGCCGCGGTCGCCGCCGGTCTGGTGCCGCTGGCGCACGGCTCGGACGGGATGGGCTCGGTGCGCATCCCCGCGGCGTGCTGCGGCCTGGTCGGCATCAAGCCCGGCGCCGGGGTGGTCGCCGAGCCGACCGAGGGCTGGTACGGCATGTCCACGCATGGCTCCCTCGCCACCACGGTCGCCGACGCCGCCCTGCTGCTCTCGGTCCTGGCCGAGCGGCCCGACCTGGCGCGGGTGTCCACCTCGGCCGGCATCCTGCGCGTCGCGGTGTCCACGCGCCCGCCGGTGCCCGGCATACCGGTCGGCGCCGACCAGCGGCGCGCGGCCGGGCGGGCAGGTGAGCTGTTGCGCCGGGCCGGACACACCGTGCGCGACGCCGACCCGTCCTACCGGCCCGGGTCGATGAACGAGATGACCGCGCGCTGGTTCGCCGGCGCCGCGCAGGAGGCCGAGGGGCTCGACCCCCAGCTGTTGCAGCGCCGCACCCGCGGGCACATCGGGCTCGGGCGGCTCCTGCAGCAGCGCGGCCTGGTCAAGGACGGGGCCCGCGAGCGATGGCGGGCGGCGGTCGAGCCGTTCTTCGAGCGGTATGACGTGCTGGTCACCCCGGCGCTCGCCGGGCCACCCCCGCCGGCCGCCCGCTGGCACGAGCGCAGCTGGCCGGCCAACGTCCTGGCCGCGACCCGCTACGCACCCTTCCAGGGTCCGTGGAACCTCGCCGGCTACCCCGCGATGACCGTGCCGGTCGGCGGCCACAACCGCCGGATGCCGTTGGCGGTGCAGCTCGTCGCGCCGGCCGGCAGGGAGTCCCGGCTGATCGGGGTCGCCGCCCAGCTCGAGGCCCTCGCGCCGTGGCAGCGCGTCGCGCCGGGGTTCGCGTGAGCCGCGAAGCCGGCTCCGAAGCCGTGGCCGGCACCGTGTTCGGCACCGGGGCCGCCGACCGCGAGGCGATCGCCGGCATCGTGCGCACGTTCTTCGCGGCGTTCACGTCCGCACCCGACATCGCCGCCCGGCTCGACGAGCTCCGCCGGGTGTTCCTGCCCGGGGCGGTGGTCGTCCGCACCTGCGGCCTCGTGCCCGCCGTCTACGACGTCGACGGCTTCATCGCGCCCCGCCGGGCGTTGCTGACCGGCGGGACACTGGTCGACTTCCGCGAGTGGGAGGTCCACGGGCGGACCGAGGTGTTCGGCGACATCGCCCAGCACTTCTGCAGCTACGCCAAGTCATGGGTGCAGGACGGGACCTCGTTCACCGGGCGGGGCATGAAGAGCCTGCAGCTGGTCCGGACCGCCGACGGGTGGCGGATCAGCGCGGTGGCGTGGGACGACGAGCGCCCCGGCCTGGAGGTCGACCCGATGTGGGCGGGGGCCGGTTCGGCCTGACCGGCCGGCACGGTGCCTAGTCCGCGGCGGAGCCTTCCGGTCGGCGCATCAGTGACCAGAAGCTGCTGAACTGCGCGGCGCCCTCGGGGTGGTCAGCGGCGGTCCGCTCCTCGTAGGGCGCCATCAGGGCGACGACCTGGTCGACGAGGGCCTTGGCCTCCTCGGTCGTCAGCCACATCCGGCCGCGCGACATCGAGGTGCCGTCCAGCTGCCCGCGGCGGTCGCTCCCGGCCCAGGCCAGCAGCTCCTCCACCAGGGGGGCCACGAAGGTCGCGGCGAACGCCCTGGTGGCAGCCGTGGTGGCGGCACCGTGCCCCGAGTGGTCGATGCGCAGGTCCTTCGCCGCGGCGCGCCACGGGCGCTCGCGGGCATCCTCGCCGGCCTCGTCGCGCACGACGATGCCCCACTTCTCCAGCGCGCGCAGGTGGTAGCTCATCGCGGACGGGGTCAGCCCGCAGAGCCGCGCGGCCTCGGTGGCCGTGAGTACCGACCCCCCGTAGAGCTCGTCGATCACCCGCTGCCGGGCCGGGTGGGCCAGGGCCCGGATGGCCTTGGGGTCGGTCAGGGTGACGACCTTCTGCTGCGGCGGGCGGGGTGCCATGCCGTGAAGCGTAAGGGGTTGACCGGGCTGATGTGAAACAGTACCTTCACAAACTATGAAGCAAACCCTTCACAAGTCGCCGGCTGCGAACCGGTCCCTGTGGCGCCACCGGGACCTCCGGCTGGTCATGCCGGCCCGGGCCCTGTCCTACGTCGGTGACGCCCTGGCCCTGTTCGCGCTGGTCCTGCGGGTGCATGACCAGGGCTCCGGCACCGCAGGGATGGCCGTGCTCCTCGCCGCGTTCAGCCTCCCGCCGGTGCTGCTCATGGCGGTGGCGGGGCAGGTCTCGGACCGGTTCGACTCGCGCCGGGTGCTGCTGGCCAGCACCAGCGTCGAGCTACTGGCGTGCGCGGGACTGGCCCTGGTCGACGGCCTCGCGGCCACCGTGGCGCTGGTCGTGCTGCTGCAGCTCGGCCAGGCCGTGAGCAACCCGACCTGGGGTGCGCTGCTCCCGCGCATCGTCGGTGACGAGGACATGGGGCGCGTCAGCGCGCTGCAGCAGGGGCTGCTCGCGGCGACCGGCGTGGTCGGCGCCACCGTCGGTGGCCTCCTCGTCGGCGCCTTCGGCGTCGCCGCGGCGCTGTGGGTGGATGCCGCCTCGTTCACCGGGCTCCTCCTCGCGGCGGCCCTGGTGCGCACCCGCCGGGGTGGCCGGCACTCGGTGGTCGAGCCGGCCCTGCCCGCCCGCGCCGAGCGGGCCCGGGCCAGGGCGCTGGACGGGCTGCGCCTTATGCGACGCGACCGGCTGCTGTGGGTGACGTTCGTCTGGATGATGCCGTTCGTCGTCGTGCTCGAGGGGGTCAACGTGGCGGAGGTCTTCCTCGTCCGGGACGACCTCCACGCCAGCGCCACCGGCTTCGGCGTGGTGCAGGCGGTGTTCGGCGCCGGTGCCGTGCTCGGGTCGTGGCTGGCCGGGCGGGCGGCGAGCGACGCCGCACGGGTCAGGGTCCTCCTGGTGGGCTTCGCCGGCACCGCGCTCGGGGTCGGCGCGGCCGGGCTCGCGCCCTCGCTGGTCGTGCTCGCAGCCGTCTTCGCCATGGTCGGGGTGGCCAACGCTGCCGCCAACGCCGCGTCCGGACCGCTGTATGCCGTCCGCCCGCCCGAGCGCGACCGCGGGAAGGTCCTCGCCGCCGTGAGCGGGGTCTCCCGCGCCTCCTCCGTCGTCGCGATGGGTCTGGGGGCCCTCGGTGGAGCGGTGCTGGGGGCGCGGGGCACCTTCGTCGTCGGCAGCGTCCTGGCGGTCGCGGTCACGGTGGCGATGGCGCTGCAGCTGCGCGGGCTGGACCCGGCGCCGGTGGGGCCCGCCCTCGAGCCGGCGGTCGGCCCGGAGCCGGTCGCGCTCGCGTGAGGGGGCGATTGGCCAGGACGGCCGGGTGAGGCTTACCTTGGTGAGGCTCACCTAAGTCGTGGTGGGTGTCCCGAGTCTCCGGAGTTCCGTTCTATGTCAGGTAGCCAGATCGCCCTCCTGGGCGCGATCGCCGGGTTCACGATCTTCCTCGGCCTGCCCATCGGCCGGCTCCGCCAGCCGGCCCCCCGCCTCAAGGCCGCCCTCAACGGCGTCGCGATCGGCGTCCTGGTCTTCCTCGTGTGGGACATCCTCGCCCACGCCTGGGAGCCGACCGACGCCGCGCTGTCGGACCACAAGTGGGGCACGGCCGTCGGGGGCTTCCTCGTGATGGCGGTCGGTCTGGCGGTCGGCATGACCGGCCTCGTCTACTACGACAAGATGATGGCGGCGCGCCGGGCCCGCACGGCGACGGCGGCGCAGGTCCCCGTCGCGGTCGGG
>NZ_DASVZH010000128.1:0-16285 GCF_036391795.1 Oryzihumus sp. | reverse complement strand
CAAGCGATGATGGTCTCGGCGTCCCAGCGGGGCAGCCGGCCGCACATCCGCGGGGTCGGGAAGGTGGGGTCCTCGGCGCGCAGGTCGGTGAGGTGCCGCTCGCTGATGTCCAGCAGGGCGGCGACGGCGGCCGGGCCGAGGATGCGGCGCGGGCAGCCACAGGCGGTTCCGGCCCCGGTGGTCGAGTTGACGGTCGGGGCGGTCGGGGCGGTCGGGGAGGTGCCGGCGGGGACGGTGGGTGTCGTGGTCATGGCCCGGCACCGTCCGGGACCACGACCTGGCGGCAATCGCCGCCGGCACCGGGCGGCCTGAAGCGGCACACACCGGCACGGTCGCTGTGACAGCGCTGTGCCACGGCGGCACCGGGCCGGGCGTCGCCGCAGGTGAGCGGGGGTGGTCACGGCCGGAGGGCCAGATCACCCAGATCTACGAGGGCACCAACCAGATCCAGCGCGTCGTGATGGCACGTCAGCTCCTCAAGTAGTCGCTCTTGACCGGATCCCGCGACGTGCGCTCGTGGCGTCCTGTGCTGAAAGATCAGAGGGTGCTGGCCTCGCGCTCCAGGACTCCCATGATCACGTCGTCATGCCATCTGCCGCCTACGTAGGCGGCCTCGCGCTCGCGTCCTTCCTCGACGAAGCCGCACCTGAGATAACAGCGGATTGCCCGCGTGTTGTACGCCAGGACTCGGAGGTCGATCCGGTGTAGTCCCAGTTCGTCGAACCCGTACCGGAGGACTGCCTGGGTGACTTCCGTACCCAGGCCGATGCCCAGCCGGCGAGAGTCGAGCAGCCCTATGGCAAACCTTGCTCGCCTGTCGGTTTCGTCCAGTCCATGCAACCTGGCGGTGCCGATGAAGCCGCCCTCGAACTCAATCGCCCAGTGCAGCGGATTCGAGTCGGTGCTGACTGCCTCGTACCAGGCGGTCGCGTCCTCCAGCGGCATGGGGACCGGTTCCGTGAACTCGGGAGACCCGCCGAACATCCTGATGATCTCGGGGTCCTTGCCGCACCGGACGCGGCCGTCAACATCGTCAGGCCGGAACGGTCGCAGCACCGCGCGAGCGGAGCGCAGGCGGGGGGTCCGCTCCGGGACGATCATGACGCCATCATGTCGCGAAGCGGTTCAGCGAACGTCCCGACATACCGCGAGTCCTGAACTGCCGAGTTTCGGTCACCGACACGGCGACGAGCGGCGTTGGTCTCGGTACGCAGAACGCCTACCGTGGCAGATTCATGGTCGGAACGACGACGGGAGCACGGCCCATGCCACATGTACGACGCTTCGACCACGTCGGCATCACGGTCGCCGACCTCGATGTCGTGACGGCCTTCTTCGTGGCGCTGGGCCTGGAAGTCGAGGGCAGGGCGTTCGTCGAGGGTGAGTTCCTGGAGACGGTCTGCGGCATTCCCGACTCCCGCACCGAGATCGTCATGCTGAAGTCGCCCGACGATGGCGCCCGCCTGGAGCTCGCGAGCTTCGTGCGGCCCGACCCCGTGCCGGGCTCGCCGGCGGCCATGGCCAACGAGCTGGGACTGCGCAACGTGTCCTTCGAGGTCGACGACGTGCAGGCCGCTGTCGACTGGGCAGCCAGCGAGGGCTACGGACTGGTTGGTGGCATCGGCGAGTACGAAGGTGCTTGGCGGATGGCTTACGTCCGGGGGCCGGAAGGGATCATCGTCTCACTGGCCGAGCGCATCGGCTGAGCCTCGCGACGCCCGGATCTGCCGCGGTGAGAGCGTCATTCCGCCGCAAGGACGCAGAACTCGTTGCCTTCGGGGTCTGCCAGGACCACCCACGCTGCATCACCCTGGCCGATGTCAACACGCTGTGCGCCATGAGCCAGCAGACGAGCCACCTCGGCGTCCTGGTCATCAGGCCTGAAGTCGAGATGCAGTCGGCTCTTGGCCTTCTTGCTCTCGTCAAGCCGGACGAAGTCCAACCCCGGCCGGCGATCCGGCTCCGGGCGGATCTCGAACTCATCAGCGGTGGAGTAGACCACGACCCAACCAAGAGCCTCGGCCCACCACTGCCCCAAGGTCACCGGATCGACCGAGTGAACGATTACCTGCTCCCATTCCAAGGCCATGGGCGCAACCTAGGGCCTGCCTTGGGCTCAGAGACAGGCATTTTCGAAGAGGACGCTCGTCACGGACCGATCTCCATCTGCTGGTACGTGGGCGTGAGCTCTTCCCAGCGTTCCTTCCAGCCGGGGGCCCCGGCATCGGAGCTCCAGCCCTCCGGGTGGACCGGGCCGTCGACCTCCAGCGAGCGACCGAGATCCTCGAGGTGGACCCGCCAACCAGAGGCGTGGAACGGGAGATGCCTCATCGGCAGGCCGCGCTCCTCGACCACCAGCCGGGTCTTGGAGCCCTCCTCGGTCAGCCACGCCTCGATCTGCCCCTCGTCGTCCGTACCCGGCTCCGTCGTCAGCAGCAGGTGGTGGGGCGCATCGCACACCTCCACGCGCGCCGGACCGGTCCAGCTGCTCGTGAAGACGGCCTGGATCGTGCCGCCGACGCGCATGTCGCCGTCGACCTGGGCGATCCAGCGGGCCAGGCGCTCGGGCGTCGTGCACGCCTGCCAGAGGTCGCCGATGTCCGTGTCGTAAAGGTCCTCGACCCGGACGGCTCCGCGGGTCTCGCCGAGTGTTCGCATCGTCGCGATCGGGGTCATCGTCGTGCCTTCTTTCCTCGTGCGATCTCGGTATGGAGGGCGTCGAGCCGGTTCTCCCAGAGCCGGCGGAACTCTCCCAGCCACTCGTCGAGCTCGACGAGCGCCTCCGGGCGGAGTGTGTAGATCCGGCGCTGCGCGTCCTGGCGTACGTCGACCAGCCCGGCTTCCCGCAGCACGCGCAGATGCCGGGACACGCCCGGGCGGGCGATCGGCAGAGCCTCGGCCAGCTCTCCTGCACTCGCCGGGTGCTCGCGGAGAATCCCGAGAACCGTGCGCCGGCTCTCGTCCGCCAGCGCGTGCAACACAGCGTCCATGTGGGCTAATGTAACTATGTGGGTACGTATCCGCAAGGTTACATTCGGAACAGCACCTCGTTCTGTCGGTGGAGCGTTTGTACTTCCGCGCTGTTGTGGCTGGGGATCCGGCGGTCATCGAACAGGTGGGCAGCCAGGCCAGCGCCTGGCAGGTGGATCCCGGCCTCCCGGCCGCCGACGTCCTTGACAGCTACAGCCGCGAGGCGTCCCTGGCGGATGCCGTCATCGCTGCCCCGTCCCCAGATGCCGACGTGGCCTGGTGGCCCTTCCCCGAGGGCGAGTGGCGCCTGCACAGTCTTCGGGATGTCCTGCTCCAGGTGATCATCGAGACCGCCTGCCACGCCGGACACCTCGACGCGGTTCGCGAGCTCATCGACGGACAACAGTGGTTGGTGAACACCTGACCAGTAGCCCTGGCTCCGTGCTTCGTCGGCCGGCGCACTGTGCGAAACTCCAGAAGATGCAGCCACGCTCGGGTGACTTCGCGTTGACGATGGACGAGCTGCGGGCGGTTGCGAGGTATGCCGTGGCGTGCGCCGAACCTGCCCTCGTGATCTTCCAGAAGGACCGTCCCGACGACCCTCGCCCGGCGGCGGCTCTCCACGCCGCGCGCGTCTTCGCCGAGGGTGCGCCCCGTTCACGCCTCCAACGGACTGCCGCGGCCGACGCGCACCGCGCGGCCAGGGACGCTGCGACCGAAGCCGCCCGGCACGCAGCCAGCGCTGCAGGAGATGCTGCCGCGGCGGCATACCTCCATCCGTTGGCGAAGGCGACGCAGGTGCGCCACATCCTGGGGTCGGCGGCCCATGCCGCCCGGGCGGCCGAGCTGGCTCGCGGCGATGACCCGGTGGTCGCGGAGTATGTGATCACCGCCGCCGCGAAACGGGCCGTGCCGGTCGTCCTTGACGTGCTGACCCGCTATCCGCGGGCGCCGAAGGGGACCACCCGGGTCGCGGTCCTCATGGAACGGCTCGACAGCCTGCTGCGGGATCCGCCTCCGACGCCGCGCGTGGTCGACGACCCGGGGCCGTTCTTCCACGGGACCAAGGCCGACCTGCGTCCGGGTGACCTGCTCACACCGGGCAGGCGCTCGAACTACGGTTCGGGGCGTCAGGCCAAACACATCTACCTGACGGCCACGCGCGAGGGCGCGCCGCTGGCTGCCGAGTTGGCTCGTGGCGACGGGCCGGGACGGGTGTACCGGGTCGAGCCACTCGGCACGATCGAGGACGACCCGAACGTGACCGACAAGCGCTTCCCGGGGAACCCGACCCGGTCCTACCGAACGACCGGGCCACTGCGGGTCGTAGAGGAGATCACCGGCTGGCAGCGCCCAGCGCCGGAGAGGATCCGGCGCATGCGCGAGCGCATGGCCGAGCTGGCTGAGCTCGGGATCGAGGCGATGGACGACTGACGGCGGAGCTCCACCCCGAGCGTGCGTCTGCAGCTGCCGCGTCCCGGTGCAGCCGGTCAGTGTCGGACCGGATACCTCAGGTGCAGCACACGGTCGCCCTGGAGCACGACGTCGGGGTCCTCGAGCATCCGCCGACCCTCAACGTGGCCGAAGTACCGCTTCCCGGATCCGAACACCACGGGAACGACGTCCATCGCCACGAAGTCGACCAGACCGAGCGCAAGCGCCTGACCGGCGGCGTCGCCTGCGGACAGCGCCACCACCCCGTTGCCCGCGAGATCCCTGGCGACCCCGATCCCTTCCGTGACGTCGTCCACGAAGGGAACGTCCGCCTCCGGGTGCCAGCCCTCCGGCCTCGGCCGGTGGGACACCACGACCAGGTGCTCGCACGCCGGTGGCTTTGCTTCCCAGCCGTTGGTCAGGTCGAACAGGTGCCGACCCACGACCGCGCAGGTGATGCTGTCCCAGAACGGTTTGACGTAGTCGTACGAACGGTCGCTGATCCGCATGCTGGGGTGCACCGAAGCTTCGGCGCCCTCGAACAGCGGTCGCTCGCCGTTGAAGTACCAGTCGAACAGCGGTCCCACGTCGTCGTTGTCGTCCGCGATGAAGCCGTCAACCGACACCACGGCGTGCATCACCACTGTGCTCATCCATGCCCTCCCCACGTGCCGGCAACCCATGAGCGGGGCCAACCACCAAACTAGGGGCGTCGCCGAGAGCGTGGCCAGTCGCCGGCCATCTCGTGCGCCCTCTGTCCGGTCCGTGGACAGGGCACCCGCGGCGCCGGCGTCCCTTGGCCCGACCGTCGGTTAGGGTGCGCGCGTGGCAGACCTGGGACCCGTCGCGTGGCCGCCTGCCCCGATCAGGACCGAGCGGCTCGTGCTCCGTGAGCCCGAGGCCCGGGACCGTGCGGCCATCATCGAGCTGTTCGCCTCGCCAGAGGTGGGCACCTACGTGGGTGGCCCCCGACCGCGTGACGAGCTCGAGCGCGCAGTGCCTGAGGTGCCCAGGCGGCGCCCCGGCCTCTTCGTGGTCGAGCTCGACGGGGCGATGATCGGCATCGTCTCGCTCGACCGGCGCGACGCAGAACGCAAGGGCCACATCCGCCCGGACGGCGGGGAGGCCGAGCTCGGCTACATGCTCCTGCCGACGGCGTGGGGATGCGGGTACGCCGCCGAGGCGGGCGCGGCGGCCCTCGACTGGTTCGCCGGCGCACTTCCCGGCGAGCCGGTGGTGCTGTCCACCCAGACCGCCAACGACGGCTCGATGCGTGTCGCGGCGAAGCTGGGGTTCACCGAGGTGGAGCGGTTCGAGGACTACGGCGCCGAGCAGTGGTTCGGCGTGTGGTCCCCGGTCACGCTGCCCGCTTGAGCACGGTCCGCGCCACCGCGGCTGGACCCGCAGCGCCTGACGACGACCTCAGCGGAGCCGGCATTGGCGAGGTCAGCGCTCAGCCCGCGTCGTCGCTGTCGTTGTCGCTGCTGGTGCCCTGTCCGTGCGCGGAGTCGTCCGCAGGCGTGGACGGACCGGAGTCGTCCCCCCGGCGGCGCTCCTCCCGGTGCTGCGTGTCCGGCAGGACGGGCGTGCCCTCGTCCTTCGCCGAGGCGGCGGCGGCGCTGGCGTCGTGGTCGCTGCCGTGCTCGTGGTGCTGGGTCATGGCGCTCCTCGTGGTTGGCTTCCCCCGGCGCGTACCCGCTGCGGGCCCGGGTAAACCCGCGCGGGGCCTCGTCAGCGAGTGTCGACCCGTGGGCAACGGGCTACCCCAACGAGACCTCGGAGCCGGTGTCGAGGCGTTGGCGCAGCTTGCGGAGGATGCCGCGCAACAACCTCGAGACCTGCATCTGGCTCACCCCGATCTCCACGCCGATGCGGTCCTGGGTGTAGCGGTAGACGAACCGCAGGAGGAGCACCTGCTGCTCACGTTCGTCGAGGTCGGCCAGCACCGGGACCAGCGACTCGTGCTGGTCCACCCGGTCGAACACGTCGTCCACGTCGGCGACCAGGTCCCCCAGCGTGGAGGACCCGTCCCCGACCGGGGCATCCAGGGACAGCGGAGCCATGGCGCCCTCCGTGGTGCGGGCCTCGTCCACGTCGGCGAGGTCCACGCCCAGCTCACCCGCGACCTCCTCCGTCGTCGGCGTGCGGCCCAGCGACTGCAACAGGTCTGCCTCGGCGCGGCGTACCGCTGCCTGCAGCTCCTGCATGCGGCGGGGAGGCCGCACCGTCCACACGTGGTCGCGGAAGTGCCGCTTGATCTCACCGGTGATGGTCGGGGCTGCGTATGCCGTGAAGCCCGCCCCCTCCTGTGGCCGGAAGCCCTGGATCGCCTTGACCAGACCGACGTAGGCGACCTGCAGCAGGTCGTCCCAGTCGACCCCACGCCCCTGGTAGCGGCGGGCGAAGTGGACGGCCAGTGAGCTGTTGAGCAGGAACACCTCCTCGTGCAGGGACGCGCGCTCGACGGGGTCGGGGCACAGGGCGGCCTGCTCGAGCAGCTGGACGGACCGTTCGTTGCGGGTCGCGGCCAGGTCCACAGGGTTGGCCGGGTCGGTCGGGTCGGTCGGGGAGCAGCGGTGCTCGGGACCGCCGGGGGGCGCAGCGGACATCGTGGGGCCTGTTCATCGGGTTGGACGGACGAGGCGCCGCTGCTGGACCTGTCTGGGCGGAGCACATCACAGCCGGGTCGGCGATCACAAGCCGTTCCTCGCAACCTCAGGCCCAGGCGGGCATCGAGCGCGGGCTGGGTCACGGTCCGGATGAGGGCGGTCGGGGCCGGTGGCAGACGGCCCGTGCCTCCGGCGAGTGACGCGTGGTGCGCAAGAAAATGATGGTTCGACACACGTTTGGGCCGCCAGCAGCCGGGTAAGCCAAGAGGCCGGTCAAGCAAGGGCCGCTCCGCACGAGCCGGGAGCAGCCATGCCTACGACGACCTCCCACCGGCCCCCCGCCGGTGACCCCCAGCACGTCGACCGCCGGACCATCCACCTCTTCGAGGAGCTCGAGCAGGAGCGGCGCGAAGCCGAGCGCCGCCGGATCCGGAATGAGGTCGTCCTCCTCAACCTCGGCATGGCGCGTGGCATCGCGTCGCGGTACCGGCACCGCGGCATGGAGGGCGACGACCTCGACCAGGTCGCGTACGTCGGTCTGGTCAAGGCCACCCACGGCTTCCGTCTCGCTGTCGGCCACACCTTCCCGGCATACGCCTGCCCCACCATCTCCGGTGAGATCAAGCGGCACTTCCGTGACCACGGGTGGATGGTCCGGCCGCCGCGGCACCTGCAGGAGGTGCACGCCGAGCTGCGTTCCTGTGCGGGCGAGCTGGGTCAGCGTCTGGGGCACGACCCCACTGCCGCGGAGGTGGCTCGGCGGGCGAAGCTGACCCCTGCCGACACGCGCGCGGCGAGCCGACTCGACTCGGCCTACCGGTGCGCCTCCCTCGACGCCCCGACCGGCGACGGCACTGCGTGCCTGGGCGAGCTGGTGGCCGAGGAGGGCAACCCGTTCGAGGCGGTCGAGGTGCGGGCAATCCTCGGCTCGCTGCTGCACGGCCTCTCCGACGCCGAGCGCGACCTGCTGCGGCTCCGGTTCGCGGAGGAGCTGAGCCAGCGCGAGATCGGCGAGGTCCTCGGCATCAGCCAGATGCAGGTGTCGCGGCTGCTGTCACGCCTGATCTCGCGGCTGCGCGACGAGGCCGCCTGACCCCGGCCAGGACCCGGCAGGGGCTACCACCCGCCGGTGGGAAGCCAGTCCTGTCGCAGACCCCGGATGGGGGACCGGCCAGATCTATCCTGAGGGAGCAGCCGGGCCCGGTCGCTGCCTGCTCAACGTCGGGGCCCGGCTGCCCTGTGGGACATACCCCGTTCGGCGCGGGTTACGCGGGCCACACCGGGTCGCGATGGTGAGCCGGGTCGCGGGGTCTGTTCTTGGTAAAGCCCGAACGGTGGTGCGGCCCGCGTCGCTACCGTCGAAGCTGCACACCAGGCGAGGACCGGCTGCAAGGGGGTGGCGGTCATGGCTTTGGAGTCAGCGCAACGGCAGGCGGGATGGCGAGGCCGTCATCTCCCCGTGTCGGCGCACCGCGGCGCGGGGTGAGCAGCATGACCCAGCTCGCGTGGGCCGGCCTGCTGGCCACCGTGTGTGCCCTGCTGGCGTGGGGGGAGTGGCTGGCCTTCTGTGTCTGGCTGGTGCGGTTCACCGGGTCGAGCGAGAGCCTGAAGGACGCCGCGGTCGTCGCCCGGTCGTTCCGGGCTCCGAGGTCCAGCGGGATCGTCGAGCCGACGGCCACCCGGCCGGTTGCTCCCGGCGTTCACCACGAGGTCCGCGCGGCCGCCGGCCGGCGGCGTCGCCCGGGGGTCCGGACCGCGGTGCGACCCGGGTGTGGCGCTCGCACAGCGCCCGGGCGTGGAGGCCGCCGCTGACGTCCCAGGTCCGGTGGTCCCCTGCCGCCGGCCTTGTCGCCGCGTGCGCCGTGCCCTACCGTCGTTGAAGCATGCCCGCTGCCCTCCGGGGTCCGGCCTGTCCGTCCTCCCCGGGAGCTCCGACCGGGGCCGGTGTGCGCCCACGGCCCCCCACGACGGGAGAGGCCATGGCCACGTCTGTCAGCGGCACCGCCCACGCCCCCGGCGGGCACCTCCGCCGGGACGTCGGCTTCTGGGGCCTGATGTTCGTCTCCCTGGGCTCGATCATCGGGTCCGGCTGGTTGCTCGGCGCCCTCACGGCCGCCACGCTCGCCGGGCCGGCCTCGTTGGTCTCCTGGGTGCTGGCCGCCGTCATGCTGGCCCTGCTCGCGCTCGTCCACGCCGAGCTCGGTGCGTCCTACCCGGCGGCCGGTGGCACCGCGCGGTTCCCGCGGTTCGTCTTCGGACCCCTGGCGGGCTTCACCGCCGGCTGGATGGCCTGGCTCCAGGCCGTCAGCATCGCGCCCATCGAGGTCGAGGCGACCCTGTCCTACATCGACCACATCTCCTGGGTCAGCTCCCGCGTCAGCATCCTGCGGGTCGACGGCACGCTGACGCCCTCGGGGCTGGTGCTCGCGACCCTGTTCATGGCCGTGTTCACGGTCATCAACCTCGTCGGGGTCAAGCTCATGGCCGAGACCAACGGGGTGGCGGTGGTGTGGAAGACGGCCATCCCGCTGCTGACCGTGGTGGTGCTGATCTCGCTGTCGTTCCACCCCTCCAACTTCTCCGCCGGTGGGGGTTTCTCCCCGTACGGCGCACACGGCATCTTCGCTGCGCTGCCCGCCGGCGTCGTGTTCGCGCTGCAAGGGTTCGAGCAGGCAATCCAGATGGCAGGGGAGGCCCGGCACCCCCAGCGTGACGTGTCCCGTGCGGTCCTCGCGTCGATGGCCGTCGGCACCATCGTCTACCTGCTGCTCGAGGTGGCCTTCATCGGCGCGATCTCACCGGGGAACCTCGCCCACGGCTGGGCGAACCCGGTGGGCAAGGGCGACTTCGGGCCCTACGCGACGCTGGCGGTGACGGCCGGCGCCGGCTGGCTGGCGGCCCTCCTCTACATCGACGCGGTCATCTCCCCGGCGGGCACCGGCCTCGTCTACGTCGCGACGTCCTCGCGCATCTCCTACGCCATGGGGCGGGAGAAGGAGCTGCCGCCGGTCCTCGGTCGGGTCAACCTGCGTGGGGTCCCCCTGACGTCGATCCTGCTGGCCTTCGTCGTCGGCCTGATCGCGTTCCTGCCCTTCCCCTCATGGCAGTCCCTCGTGGGGCTGGTGACCTCGGCCACGGCGATCATGTACGCGTTCGCGCCGGTCTCCCTCTACGCCCTGCGCCAACGTGACCCGGACCGGCCCCGGCCGTACCGCCTGCCGGCGTACCGCGTCCTCTCCCCGGCGGCGTTCGTGTCGGCGAACCTGATCATCTACTGGTCCAGCTACGAGGCAACCTGGAAGCTGTGCGTGGCCCTGCTCGTCGGGCTGGTCATCTTCGTGGTGAACCGGTGGCGGCTCCCCGCCGCTGACCGGGGTCCGCTCGATTCCCGCTCGGCCGTCTGGGTCTGGCCGTGGCTGGCCGGGCTGGTGGTCATCGGCTACTTCGGGCGCTACGGAGGCAGCAAGGCGATCCCGAACTGGTGGGACCTCGTCATCGTGGTCGTCTTCGCCGTCGTGATGTACGAGGTCGCCGAGAAGGTCGCGCTCAACGGCGCGCAGGTGCGGGACCTGGTGGACGCCGAGGCCGAGGACCTGGCCACCGGCTCGGTGGACGCAGCCGCCCGCTGAGCGGCGGCGGCCCGCCGACCTCAGGCGTGGCAGGCGACGCTGTGGTCGACGAAGTCCGGCCGGTCGAGGCTGACGTGGCGGCACTGGCACACCCACACCCCGACGGGCACGACGATGCCCCGGAGCCGGGCGTCCTCACGGGCGCAGTGCAGGTAGTAGGCGCGGCGGGCGCGGTCGATAAGCTGGCGCACGGGGCTCACCTCATGAGGGGCGCCGACGGACGCGGCTGGACGGGGCCCGGCAGGGCCGTGAACAGGGACTTCATGCCCGCCGAGTGTACGAGGAACCCTCGACGGAGCCCAATCACAGGGCCCTTCGTCCCGGGTCGTGGGCCACCCATGTCACACCAGGTCACTGTCGTCACGGCAGCCACCTCAGCGTTGCCCGTCTCAGCCCTCCTCGCCGGCGGCGGCTCCCTTCATCCGGTCGTCGATCATGCTGACCACGGTGGGGTCGGCCAGGGTGGTCACGTCGCCGAGCTCCCGGTGCTCGGCCACGTCGCGCAGCAGGCGGCGCATGATCTTGCCGGAGCGGGTCTTGGGCAGATCCGGGGTGAGCAGGATCTGCCGTGGCCGGGCGATCTTGCCGATCTCGGTCGCCACGTGGTCGCGCAGCTCGGCGATGAGCTTCTCCCCGGAGGCCGGGTCGTCGGCGACGTGGCCGCGCACGGTCACGAAGGCCACGATGCCCTGGCCCGTGGTGGGGTCGCTCGCCCCGACCACGGCTGCCTCGGCGACGGACGGGTGGGAGACCAGCGCCGACTCGACCTCGGTCGTGGAGATGCGGTGCCCGGAGATGTTCATGACGTCGTCCACCCGGCCCAGCAGCCAGATGTCCCCGTCGTCGTCCTTCTTGGCCCCGTCGCCGGCGAAGTACAGGCCCTCGAAGCGGGACCAGTACGTCTCGCGGTAGCGGGCCTCGTCGCCCCAGATCCCGCGGAGCATGCCCGGCCAGGGCTCGGTCAGCACCAGGTAGCCACCGCCGCCGTTGGGGACCGGGACGCCGTTGCCGTCCACGACCTCGGCCCCGATGCCGGGGAACGGCGTCATTGCCGCTCCGGGCTTGGTGGCGGTGATGCCCGGCAGCGCGGTGATCATGATGCCGCCGGTCTCGGTCTGCCACCACGTGTCCACGACCGGACACCGGCCACCGCCGATGTGCGTGCGGTACCACATCCACGCCTCGGGGTTGATCGGCTCACCGACCGACCCGAGCAGGCGCAGCGAGGACAGGTCGTGCGCGGAGGGCAGGTCCTCGCCCCACTTCATGAAGGTCCGGATCGTCGTCGGCGCGGTGTAGAGGACGGTGACGCCCTGGTCCTCGACGATGCGCCACCACCGGTCCCGACCGCCCGCATCGGGGGTGCCCTCGTACATCACCGACGTGGTGCCGTTGGCCAGCGGCCCGTAGACGATGTAGCTGTGCCCGGTGACCCAGCCGATGTCGGCGGCGGTCCAGAACACGTCGGTCTCGGGCTTGATGTCGAAGATCAGCCGGTGCGTGGCGGCGACGTGGGTGAGGTAGCCGCCGGTCGTGTGCAGGATGCCCTTCGGCTTGGCCGTGGTGCCGGAGGTGTACATAACGTAGAGCGGGTGCTCGCTGTCATGGGCCTGGGCCTCGTGCTGCGGGCTCTGCCGGTCGACGACCTCGTGCCACCACATGTCGCGGCCCGGCGTCCAGGAGACGTCCTGCCCGGTACGCCGCACCACCAGGACCGTGCGCACGTCGGGCAGGTCCTTGGTCGCCTCGTCGACCGCCGGCTTGAGCGCGGCCGCCGCGCCGCGACGGTAGCCGCCGTCCGCGGTGACGACGACCCGTGCGTCGCAGTCGATGATCCGGTTGCGCAGCGCCTCGGCGGAGAACCCGCCGAAGACGACGGTGTGGGGAGCACCAAGCCGGGCGCACGCCAGCATGGCCACGACCGTCTCGGGGATCATCGGCATGTAGATGGCCACCCGGTCTCCGCTGCGCACCCCGAGCTCGGTCAGGGCGTTGGCCGCCCGGCAGACGAGGTCCTGCAGCTCGGCGTAGGTGATGTCCCGGGTGTCACCCTCGGGCTCGCCGACCCAGTGGTAGGCCACGCGGTCACCGCGCCCGGCCGCCACGTGGCGGTCGACGCAGTTCACCGCGACGTTGAGCCGTCCGCCGGCGAACCACCGCGCGAACGGGGCGTTGCTCCAGTCCAGCACCTGGTCCCAGGGCCTGGCCCACTCCAGGCGCTCGGCCTCGCCGGCCCAGAACGCCAGCCGGTCGGCCGCCGCCCGCTCGTAGATCTCCGGCTGGGCGTTGGCCTGCGCACTGAACTCCGGGGACGGGGCGAAGCGCCGCGTCTCGGTGAGCAGTGCCGACAGCTCGGTCTCGTCGCCCACGGCGACCACCTCCAGGGTGTGCGGTCCCCGGGCGCCGGCCGGTCGTCGCCCGGCGCCCGGGGCCTTCGGTCAGGGGACTCAGCTGCGGCCGGTGGCGGCCATCGGCCAGGTGGGCAGGACGGTGCGCTTCCAGGTGGAGTTCGTGACACCGGCGAAGGAGGTGTACCAGGCGGCCGCAGCGGTCGCCAGGCCCAGCCAGCCGCCGATCTTGGTCCACGACGAGGTCGCCGGGACGGGGCTGCCGAACGCGCCGATGGTCAGGAACAGGAAGGTCAGCGTCAGCAACGCGAAGACGGCGGTGACTGCGCCGCTCACGCGGAGCGCGCCCATCGTCATGTAGGCGGTGAAGATGGTCCAGCCGAGCAGGTAGATGCCCACGGCCGAGTGGATCTGGCCGATCGGCACCGCCCGGAGGGAGAACGTCGCGAGGAACCAGTACGACAGCCAGAACGCGCCGTAGGAGCTGAACGCGACCGCACCGAAGGTGTTGCCGCGTCGGAACTCCCACATCCCGGCGAAGAACTGCGTCCCGCCGCCGTAGAACAGGGCGAGCCCGAGCACGGTGGGGGCGATGGCGGCGTTCATGAGGCCTGCGTTGACGACGCTGAGGACCATCGTCGTCATGGCGAACCCGGCAAGCCCCAAGGGTGCCGGGTCGGCCGTGGCGGCCTCAGCCAGGGGGGCCGCAGCCGGGGCAAGGGGTTCAGCGGCGGTCATGCCCGTGGTGGGGGTCGTGATTCGACTGTCAGACATCGGAGCGGCTCCTTATCCGGATCGACCCGGCTGAGGGTCAGCCGGTGCCCATTGCTCCTGACAGGGTCCTGAGGCACGTCGACGATCCGCCGGCGGTGCACCAGCACCCCGGCGGGCAGATGGGCCCCCGGTCGGTACGACGCAGCCCCCGGTGCCGTGGGGATGTCTCCCACGGCACGCCCCCCGACGTCCGGGGATGCGTCATGTCGGCGCCGGGGTGCCTATCTCCCCGCTCCTGTACTTGCCCTTCAAGTACAGCACCGTGAGCAGGGTGCGTCTACAGACCGGTTGCGGGGCGCTCGCCGCAGCCGGACGGCTCAGTGTCGGGCACCGTACGCGGCCAGGGCTCCCCGCACCTCGGGGCGGGCGGCGTAGGCCCCGGCGCTGAGGAAGGTCTGCTGCACGATCTCGTGGATGCGGCCGCGTGCCAGCAGGTCGTTGCCCATGACCGCGTGCTCGGCGTGACCGGGGCGGAACACCACGACGCTGGTGCCCCGTTCTCGCAGCGCCCGCACCTCGCGCCGCGCCAGCCGGGCCGCCCGCCAGCGGGTGGCGCCGTAGATGTCGGTGGGGACGGTGGCGCGGCCGGACATCGGCGAGACGACGATGACGAGCTCCAGGTCGCGTTCCCAGACGACGGCCGCGTTGGTCGGGGAGTGGGTGCCGCCGTCGACGTACTCATGGTCGCCGATCCGGACCGGCGCGAAGTAGCCGGGGAGGGCGCAGGAGGCGGCGATCGCCCGGTGCAGCGGGGCGTCGGGGGAGCCCGGGCGACCGAAGACCACCCGCCGGCCGTCGTCGCGCCGCACGGCGCAGATCCACAGGTCGCGCGCCGGCCACGCGTGCCCCTCGACCTTGCGCAGCATCCCGAGCTGCTCGGCGATGTCGCGCTGGCCCGGGGCCAGGCGCGCGATCCCCGCCACGAGGGGCCGGAACCGCGTGGGTCGGGTCACCGCGTGACGGACGACGCCCCACCCGGGCGGGGCCGGCAGGCGGCGGACCATGTGCAGCGGGCGCAGCGGGTCGAGCTCCGGGACCTCGGTGCCGACCAGCTCGTTGAGCAGCTCGCCCTCGGTGGACAGCGGCGCCCGGACGGTCCAGGCCGCCAGCTCCGAGGCGGGGATGCCGACGCGCAGCAGCGACCCGGTGATCGCCCCGGCCGAGGTGCCCACGATGACGTCCGCGGTGCGCGGGTCCCAGCCGTAGTCGTGCTCGAGCATGGCCAGCACGCCGGCGTGGTACGCCTGCCCGACGACACCGCCGGCGCCGAGGACGAGGCCGACGCCACTCACCCGCCCGAGGATGGGTGAGCCGATCGGGTTACGGCAAGGGCCGTCCCACCCGTGACTCGTTGACCGCGTCGCGGGGCGGGTCCGCCGCTCTCGGGCAGATGGCGCAGGCGCCCTCGGACGGGCGCTGGCTCACGACTCGCCCCGGCGCCGGAGGACGGCGTGGCGCGGGTGGGGTCCACTGGTCCTGGGCCGGCGCCGGTCGGTCCACGGGCCGCGCCGAGGTAGTGACTCCAGGAGGCCGCCATGTGCGCCGCAACCCCGTCAGCCCACGCTCGTCCCCGCGCCCGGGACCGGTTCCGCGCCCGCCGGGCGCTGCCGCTCGTCCCTGTGGTCGCGCTGCTGTCCGCCGCACTGTCGCTGAGCCCGGTGCCGGCCGGCGCCGCGCCGGTGTCGTCGGTGGCCACGCTGCCGTCCACCACCGCCACCACGACCATCTCCACGACCGTGGACTTCAGCGGTGACGGCCACCCCGACGTCATCGCCCGCACCTCGACGGGGACGCTGTACCTCTACCGCGGCAACGGGGCCGGCGGCTTCCTGGGCTCGCGGACGGTCATCGGCCAGGGGTGGCAGGTGTTCGACCACATCTTCTCGCCGGGCGACTTCAGCGGGGACGGGCACGCCGACCTCCTCGCCCGCACCCCGGCCGGGGCGCTGTACCTCTACCGCGGCAACGGGGCCGGCGGCTTCCTGGGGTCGGGGACGGTGATCGGCCAGGGCTGGCAGGTGTACGACCGGGTCTTCTCGCCGGGGGACTTCACCGGCGACGGGCATCCGGACCTCATCGCGCGGGTCAAGGGGGGTGCGCTGTACCTCTACCGGGGCAACGGCGCGGGTGGCTTCCTCGGCGGCCGCACGCAGATCGGCGCCGGCTGGAACATGTTCGACAAGGTGTTCGGCGTCGGGGACTTCAGTGGTGACGGCCACCCCGACCTCATGGGTCGGACGCCGGCCGGGAGCCTGTACCTGTACCGGGGCAACGGCGCGGGCGGGTTCCTCGGCGGCGGCACCGTGATCGGCGCCGGCTGGAACATGTTCGACAAGGTGTTCGGGGTCGGGGACTTCACCGGTGACGGCTACCCCGACCTGATGGGCCGCACGCCGGCCGGGAGCCTGTACCTGTACCGGGGCAACGGCAGGGGCGGCTTCCTCAGCGGTGGCCAGGTCATCGGCGCGGGCTGGCAGGTCTTCAACCTGCTGAGTGGGATCGGCTGATCCTTCGCGCCGCC
>NZ_DASVZH010000127.1:0-6880 GCF_036391795.1 Oryzihumus sp. | reverse complement strand
CTCGGCCGGCGCGGCCCCGCCCGCGAGCGCGGGCGCCGCGGGGGCGACCGCGACGATCACTGCCATCACGAGGCCGATCACGGGAGGAGGTTCGCGAACACCAGGAAGCCGTGGGTCTCGTTCTGGCCCGACGTCGCCAGGGAGCCGGCCGAACCGAAGTCGATGACCGATGCGAAGTTGCCGCCGAAGTCGACCAGATCCTTCGCAGTGCCCGCGCCCAGCCGGTTGATGGCGACGAAGTCCGCGTCCTGCGTGTAGACGTCGCCGTAGGCGGCGCCGAACTGCGTCGATCCGGTGGCGCCGTCGAGCTTCAGCAGGAAGGCGTCGGAGGCGGCCGTGCTCGAGGCCGTCAGTGTCGCCGCGCCCGTGGTCGTGCCGTTGAAGAGGCCCGCCACCACCACGTCGCCGAGGGAGTCGACGGCGATGCCGCGGCCCTCGTCCGAGATGGTGCCGCCCATCCGCACCGCCCACGCCGGGGCGAACGACGCGGCCGGGTCGATCTTGGCCACGAACACGTCGGTCCCGCCCGCGCTGACGAGTGACGTCGTCCCGAACGGCAGCGTCGCGGTGAACGTCCCGGTCATGATCAGCTTGCCCGCCGCGTCCACCGTGATGCTCTTCGGCGTGTGGATGCCGGCCCCGCTGCCGAAGCTGGCCTGCGCGATGGGTGCGCCGGTCGCCCCGGCGTACTTCGCCACCCAGATCCAGCGTCGGAACGAGGAGCCCGGGCTCGGCAGGGCGCCCAGGCCGGGGTCGAGCGCGCCGTCGTACTTGCCGGCCGCGAACACGTCGCCGTTGTCGTCGATCGCCAGCGCGTCGCACTCCTCCTCGTTGGCGCCGCCGAGCTGCTTGGCCCACTGCAGGGCGCCGGTCGAGCTGAAGACCGCCAGGACCGCGTCCTTCTGCCCGCCGCCGTACCTGGCGCCCGGCACCAGCGCGGTCGCCGCCTGGTTGGTGTAGCCGCACACCGCGATCCGGTTCAGGCTCGGGTTGGCGGCCACCGCGACCAGCGCGCCGCCCAGGCCATCGTCGAAGGACTTCGCCCACCTGCCGTTGCCGGTGGCGGCGTCCACCGCGACCAGGAAGTCCACCGGGCTCTGGCTGGCGTTGGTGATGGTGTTTCCGGCGGCGAGCGTGCCGATGAAGTTGCCGATGGCCACCAGCGTGCCGTCTGCCGTCACCGCGGCGCCGGCCGCGAGCTGGTCGGAGGCGTCGCCGTACGCCTTGGCCCACACCGGTAGGTGCGTGGCCGCGTCGTACTTCGCGAGGAACAGGTCCGCCCCGCCCGCCGAGGTGACCGAGATGCCGTCGAAGGTCTTGGCCGGCTGGAACACCGAGCCGGCTGCGTAGGCGGCGCCCGAGCGGTCCTGGGCCAGCCCGGCCATCGAGATGGCGAGGTCCTTCGCCGCGACCGGGCGCGGCACCAGCACCGTGCTTGCCGCGCACTGCCCGCTCGCGTCGCAGGTCTGGCCCGACGGGCAGACGATGGTCCCGGCGCAGACGCCGCCCGTGCACGCGTCGCCGGCGGTGCAGGCCCTGCCGTCGTCGCAGGCGGTCCCGTCCACCGCCGGCGGGTAGGAGCAGACTCCCTGGAAGCAGGTCGCGCCCGCCGCGACGTGGCAGGCGGGCGGCGCGTTGCAGGGGACGCCCGCGCATGGATCCGTGCCGCCGGAGCACTGCCCGGTCGCGTCGCAGGCCTGGCCCGCCGGGCAGGACACCGTGCCGGCGCACACGCCGGCGGTGCAGACGTCCCCGGTCGTGCACGCCTTGCCGTCGTTGCAGGCGCTTCCATCGGGCAGGCTGGCCTGGCTGCACGCCCCGGTGGCAGGGTCGCACACGCCGGCCGGGTGGCAGGGGTCCGGCGGCGCGCAGGTCACGGTCGCGCACGCGCTCGTGGTGGCCTTGCAGAGGCCATCGGCCGGATCGCAGGTCTGGCCGCTCTGGCAGGTGACGTTCTGGCACCGCGACCCGAGGGCCTGATTGGGCGGGAGATAGAGCGCGCCGACCGTGCCGACCGGCGTGCTCGGGGTGGTCACGGTCACGGTGACCGCGCAGGCGGCCGAAGGGCCCGGCACCGTCACGTGCGGGTGGGTCGGGCCGTAGGGGACGTTCAGGTCGAAGGCGACGCCGGGGCAGGTCGACGTCCAGGCGTAGGTCAGCGCCTCGCCGGCCGGGTCCGTCGCGATCACCGCGAGGTCGCCTTGCATGGTGGTCCCGAGCGTGATGCTCCCTGACAGGCTGCCGATGACGGGCCAGTCCACCATCTGCACGTTGACGACCACGTCGCCGACGTTGCGCGTGACCGTGATGGTGAGGGTGGCGGACACCGCCGCGCCGTGGTCGTCGGACACCGTGACGGTGAGCGGACAGGTCCCCTCGGCGGCCGGCGCGGTCCACCGCGGCGCCGCCTTGCCGGCGTCGTCGAAGCTGCCGCCGCAGCTCGAACGCCACTGGTAGGTGAGGACGTCGGCGGGGTTCGGATCGTGCGCCCACACGTTCACCTGGATGGTCGCGCCGGGCGCGACCAGCTCGCGGGAGGACGAGAGGCTGTCGATGAGCGGGACCGCATTCTCGAGCGGCGGCGGCGGCGTGGGCGAGCGCAGCACCATCGAGACCAGCGCCGTCGCGCCGGCGACGATGTCCGTCTTGCCGGCGCCCACGTACAGCTTCGCGCCCCCCTGATCGTAGGCCACCGCATCGAACCGGCGGCCGGAGCCCGCCGGGATCTGATCGATCCGGGCGCTCCACTGCCCGCTGCCCTGGGCCAGGTCGGCGGTGATGGGGGTGAAGTCCGATCCGTCGCCCTTGCTCACGGTGATGGTGACCCGCGCGACGCTGGCGCAGGCCGACCCCTGGCAGGCGGCCACGAGACGGGCGCTCCCGGAGGTGGCCGCGGGCGCGGTCCCGCCCGACCGGCCACAGGCGGCCAGGGTCAGGGCGAGGAGCGCTGCCAGCAGCGAGGCGCCGGCGGGGGGACGGTTCCTGGAGGTCGTCATGTGCGCGGCTCGAGAGGTCGAAGGGGAGGAGCCGCCGCCACGCGGCCCCAGGAGACTCCGAGAGCGCCCGGCCCGAGACCGGGACGCCCGACTTCAGGGGGCTCCGCCCGCACCTCGCGGCGCGGGCGGAGCCGATCCTGCCGGGCGGAGAGCGGCCGTGGCGGGCCGCCCTCCACCCGCCCTGCGCTACTGGAACAGGCCGAACACCAGGAAGGCGTCGGTGCCCGTCGTGCTGATCGTCCCGGCCGGAGCAGGGAACGTCATCGACCCGGCGAAGTTGCCGCTGAAGTCGATCAGGTCCTTCGCCGAGCCGACCCCGGCCCGGTTGATGGCCACGAACGCGCCGTCCTGCGTGGCGATGTCGCCGTATGCGGCGGCGAACTGGGTCGCGCCGGTCAGGCCGTCGAGCTTGAGCACGAACGCGTCCGAGGCAGCCGTGCTGGCCGCCGTGAGCGCCGCCGCGCCGGTGGTCGTGCCGTTGAAGAGACCGGTCACCACCACCTCACCGTACGAGTTCACGGCGACGCCGCGACCCTCGTCGGCAGCGCTGCCGCCCATCCGGACCGCCCACGCCGGGGTGAACGACGAGGCCGGATCGAGCTTGGCCACGAACACGTCGGTTCCGCCGGCGCTGGTGAGCGAGGTGGTGCCGAAGGGCAGCGTGGCGGTGAAGGACCCCGCCATGATCAGCTTGCCCGTCGCATCCACCGTGATGCTCTTCGGCGTGTGGACCCCGGCCCCGCTGCCGAAGCTGGCCTGCGCGATGGGCGCGCCGGTCGTCCCGTTGTACTCCGCCACCCAGATCCAGCGACGGAACGAGGAGGCCGGGCTCGGCAGAGCGCCCAGGCCCGGGTTGAACGCGCCGTCGTACTTGCCGGCCGCGTGCACGTTGCCGATGTCGTCGATCGCCACCGAGTCGCACTCCTCCTCGTTGGCGCCGCCGAGCTGCTTCGCCCACTGCAGCGTGCCGGCGGAGTTGAAGACCGCCAGGACCGCGTCCTGCGTGCCTCCGCCGTAGGTGGCGCCCGGCACCAGGTCGGTCGCCGCCTGGTTGGCGTAGCCGCACACCGCCACCAGGTTCAAGCTAGGGTTGGAGGCCACCGCGACCAGCGCGCCGCCCAGGCCGTTGTTGAAGGACTTGGCCCACTTGCCGTTGCCGGTGCCGGCGTCCACCGCGACCAGGAAGTCGATAGGGCTGGTGCTGGCGTTGGAGATGGTGTTCCCGGCGACGAGGTTGCCGATGAAGTTGCCGATGGCCAGCACCGTGCCGTCGCCGGTCACCGCGGCGCCAGCGGCCAGCTGGTCGCTGGCGTCGCCGTACGCCTTGGCCCACACCGGAAGGTGCGTGACGGGATCGTACTTCGCGAGGAACAGGTCCGCGCCGCCGGCCGAGGTGAGGGAGATGCCGTCGAAGGTCTTCGTCGGCTGGAACACCGAGCCGGCCACGTAGGCCGCGCCGGAGAGGTCGATGGCCAGGCCGGCCATGGGCGAGATGGCGAGGTCCTTCGCCACCTGTGGGGCGATCGTGGAGGCCACGCACTGCGCGGCGCCACCAGTGACCTGGCAGCCCTGGCCGGGGGAGCAGATGGGAGCGCCGCCCGAGCAGACCCCGTTGCTGCAGGTCTCGCCGGTCTTGCAGGCCGTGGTGCTGCAGGAGCCGGCGACCGACGCGAAGTTGCAGCTGTAGGCGTTGCCGCCGGTCGAGGTGCAGGTGCCGGTGGTGGCCTCGCAGGGGTTGGTGCTCTGCGTGCAGACCACGGGCGTGCCGGCGATACACGCGCCCGCGCCGTCGCAGTGGTCGTTCTGGGTGCAGCCGGTGTTGTCGGCGTTGCAGGACGTGGTGATGGGCGCCGGCGCGTAATTGCAGAGGTGGGCGTTCGGGTCGGCCGCGGTCGCCGTGCTCTGGCAGGTGCCGGAGGTGGCCTGGCAGACGTTGGCGGTCTGGGTGCAGGTGACGGCGGGGCCGCTGGTGCAGGCGCCGGCCATGCACACGTCGTTCGTGGTGCAGCCGTTGGAGTCGCTGCAGGCGGTCAGGTCGGCGGCAACCGGGTTGGAGCAGGTGCCGTTACCCGGATCGCAGACGCCGGCCACGTGGCAGGCGTCGGAGGCGGCGCAGGTCTTCGCGGTGCCGCCCGAGCAGACGCCGGCCTGGCAGGTCATGCCGGTGAGACAGAGGTTCGGGCCCTGGCAGGCGGTGCCGTTGGCAAGGCCGAAGCAGGGGTCATTCGACTGGAAGAGGAAGGCGTTGCTGGTGGTGAGGGTCGGCGTGGTGCCCGCGGTGCTCACCGCCACGGTGACCGACATCGGCGTGGTGAGCGGGGTCGGCGCGGTCCAGGTGACCTGGGAGAAGCTGTCGGCCGTGTTGCTCGGGCCGTTGACCGGCGCCCCCAGGGTGCCGGAGACGTTCGTCCAGGCGAAGGTCAGCCCCTTGCCCTGCGGATCGTGGGCCTCGACGCGGAGCGTGTAGGTCGTGCCCGGCGTGACGACGCCGTTCTGGTTGGCGGAGACGACGCGGGTGATGACCGGACCGGACACGGGCGGCTGGGCGCCGTTCAGGTAGACGATACCGGTGGTGGTGCCGCCGCGGCCGTCGGAGACGGCGACGCTGACCGAGCAGGCGGCGGCCGGGTCGGTCATGAAGAAGCGGGTGACCTCGGGGGTCGCACCGTTGCCGACGGCCGGGCCGACGGTGCCGGGGGGCGTGAAGGTCGCGGTGGCGCAGCTCGAGTTGTACGTGTAGGAGAGGCCATCACCGTCGGGGTCCGCGGCGGTCACGACGACGTCGGCGGTGAGGCCGGCCGTCCCGGGCTGGCCGGGCTGGACGACGTGCGCGTCGGCCTTGATGCCGGAGATGACCGGGTAGGTGTTGAACTGCGCGTTCACCTGCACGTTGCCGCTGGTCTTGTTCTGGACCTGGATGACGAAGTAGGCGGTCACCGAGGTGTTGTTCACGGCATCGGCGACCTTGATGGAGAGCTGGCACGCGTTGGTCGGCACGGTCGCCGGCGCGGTCCAGGTCGAGGCGGCAGCCGCGACGGGGTTGAACGACCCACCGCAGTTGTCCGACCAGGCGTAGGTCATCGCGTTCCCGTCGGGATCCGTCGCGCCCACCGCGACGTTCACCGCCGAGCCCGGCGTCACCAGCACGGCCGACGCGGTGAGGCTCGCGATGACCGGCGTGTGCGTGCTCGGGCCCGGGGTCGGGTTCACCTCCTGGGCCAGGATGCTGACCTGCGAGGTGACGCCCGCCGTGATGCCCGCCGTGGCCGTCCCCGAGTAGAGCTTGGTGTTGTCCGCCTGGAACGCGTCGATCGCGAAGGTGAAGCCGGTGCCGGCCGGGATGTTGCTCACGTAGGCGGACCAGTGCGTCGCGTCCGTCTTGACGAGGTTCTGGACGATCGCCGGCGACAGCGCCGGGGTCCCGCCCGAGATGGTGAGGGTGACGTGGTCGATCTGCGTGGTGTTCGACCCCTTCATAGCGCTCGAGATCTTCACGGCGCCGGTCTTCTGCTGCGCGCTCTTTCCGCTACAGCCCGCCGCGGCCATCACGGCCGTCAGGGCCGCGACGAGCGCGAAGCGGTTCTTCATGGCGAGAAACATGAGGTTCACTCCGTTCCTGTTCGATTGCGTTTCGTTCGAGGTGCGTGATGGTTCGATTCCGGTTGCGGACATGGCTCTCCCGCCAGCGGGCATGGATCACCGGGTAGCGGCCGCGCCGCGGTCCACTCCCGGCGTCGAGCCTGCTAGCCGCAGACCTTGATGCCGACGCCGATGAAGTCCCCGCAGGTGAGGCCCGTCGCGCAGTCCGCGTTGGTCGCGCAGGCGTTGTTGGCCGCCCGCCCCGCCGCCGCCGGGCACACGCCGCTGGCCGGGCAGGCCGCGCC
>NZ_DASVZH010000126.1:0-2623 GCF_036391795.1 Oryzihumus sp. | reverse complement strand
CCGCTCGGCCAGCCGGTGCTTGCGCATGACCCGGGTGGCGAGCCGGCGCCCCTCCTCGGACAGCTCGAGGTGACGGTCGCCGGCCAGGCTCAGCAGCCCGTCGCGCTCCATGCGGGCGACGGTCTGGCTCACCGTGGGGCCGGAGTGACCGAGCCGCTCCGCGATGCGGGCCCGCAGCGGCGGGATGCCCTCCTCCTCCAGCTCGTAGATCGTCCGGAGGTACATCTCGGTGGTGTCGATCAGATCCGTCACAGCGCATAGCCTCTCATTTGTGCCCGACACCGTGCTCTGGCTTCGTCGTGACCTGCGCCTGGCCGACCTGCCCGCCCTCGGGGCAGCCCACGAGGTCGCCGACGGATCGGCCGTCCTGCCGCTGTTCGTGCTCGACCGGCGGCTCTGGGACGGCGCCGGTGCCGTGCGTCGCGCCTGGTTGAACGCCTCCCTGCGTGCCCTCGATTCCCGGTATGACGGGGCCCTGGTCGTGCGCGTCGGTGACCCCGCCGAGGTGGTCCCCGAGGTGGCCCGCGAGGTGGGCGCCGCGAGCGTGCACGTCAGCGCCGAGAGCACCCCGTTCGGGCGGCGCCGCGACGAGGCCGTGCGCCGGGCGCTGCGCGAGCAGGACTGCGCGCTCGAGGCGACCGGCACGGCATACGCGGTGGGGCCGGGGACGCTGACGACCGGCGGGGGCACGCCCTACCAGGTGTTCACCCCCTTCTCGCGCGCCTGGCGCGCCCACGGCTGGCCGCAGCCCGCGCCGGTGCCCAAGCAGCTGCGGTGGGTGCGTCGGCTGGAGTCGCAGGAGCTGCCCGCGCTCGACGGCGAGGTGCCGGACCTGCCCCCGGCCGGGGAGGAGGCGGCCCTGGAGCAGTGGCACGCGTTCCTCGACGACGGTCTGGCCGGCTACGCCGACACCCGCGACCGACCGGACCTGGTAGGCACCTCGGGGCTGTCCGCCCATCTGAAGTTCGGCGAGATCCACCCGCGCACGCTGCTCGCGGACATCGCCGCGCACCCCGACCACCGCAGGACCGGGCCGCAGACGTTCGTCACCGAGCTGGCCTGGCGGGAGTTCTACGCCGACGTGCTGTGGCACCGCCCCGACTCGGCCTGGGCCGACCTCACGCCGACGCTGAGGGGGATGGCCTACGACGAGCCCGGCGAGGGGTTCGAGGCGTGGACGGCGGGCCGCACCGGCTACCCCATGGTCGACGCGGGGATGCGCCAGCTGCTCGCCGAGGGGTGGATGCACAACCGGGTCCGGATGATCGTGGCCAGCTTCCTGGTCAAGGACCTGCACGTCTGGTGGCCGCACGGCGCCCGCCACTTCATGGCGCACCTGCGCGACGGCGACATCGCCTCCAACTCCCACGGCTGGCAGTGGGCGGCCGGCACGGGCACCGACGCCTCGCCGTACTTCCGCGTGTTCAACCCGGTGACCCAGGGCCGCAAGTTCGACCCCGACGGCGACTACGTGCGGCGCTACGTGCCCGAGCTGGCGCACGTGGGCGGTGGCGCGGTGCACGAGCCCTGGAAGGTCGACGGCGCCTACGACCACGGCTACCCCGAGCCCATCCTCGACCACGCCGAGGCCCGGGAGGAGGCCCTGCGCCGCTACGAGGCGGTCAGGGGCTAGCGTGCCGGGCGTGAGCGAGTCCTTCGTCGTCCCCGCCCGGTTCTGCGGCCCGCCGATGTCCGGCAACGGCGGCTGGGTCAGCGGCCACCTGGCCCAGCTCGTCGAGGGCGAGGAAGGGCAGGGCGCCGGCGCCGTCACCGTGCGGCTGCGCACGCCCCCGCCGCTGGACACCGAGATGGACGTGACCCGCGCCGACGACGGCACGGTCGAGCTCTGGGACGGCCAGACCCTGGTGGCCCAGGCCATCTCGGCCGAGCCGCTGGACACCGGCGGGACGCCTGCGCCCGTGTCGTTCGCCGACGCCGAGGCCGTCGGCCCGTCGTACGAGGGCCTGGCCGAGCACCCCTTCCCCACCTGCTTCACCTGCGGCACCGACCGCGACCCCGCGGACGCGCTGTGCCTGCACACCGGCCGGCTGCCCGGTCACGAGACGCTGCGTGCGGCCGCGTGGCGCCCGGTCGAGGTGACCCCGGAGATCGTCTGGGCGGCGCTGGACTGCCCCGGCGCGTGGGCCTCGGGCATCGCCGGTCGGGCGATGGTGCTCGGCACCATGACGGCGCAGGTGCACGACCTGCCGACCGTGGGCGAGGAGTGCGTGGTGATGGCCTGGCCTCGTGGGGAGCAGGGCCGCAAGTTCCTCTCCGGCACCGCCCTGTATGGCGCTGACGGTCGCCTGCTCGCGCAGGCCGAGGCCGTGTGGATCGCCGTCGACCCCGCCGCCGTCCGCCCCGCCTGACCCGCCTCCCGGCCTGACCTCACCTCGCCGAACCACCCCGACCCCATCTCGCCGCCTATCTCGCCGAGAGGGACATTTCTGTCCTTGGGAAGGGTGGCCGCTTCAAGTGGTTGTTGCAACGAGGCTGACGGAAGGATCCGGTCATGCCTGGTGCACGGTTGTCGGAGCAGGAGCGCGCGCAGATCGAGGTGTTGTTCGGGCAGGGGCTGACCTTCCCGCAGATCGCGGCGGTGATCGGTCGGGACCGGTCCACG
>NZ_DASVZH010000125.1:0-7893 GCF_036391795.1 Oryzihumus sp. | reverse complement strand
GGGACGTTCCTCGGGGTTGGGATGCCTTCGAACCCGCGGGAACGTCCCTCTCGGCGCGTGGGGAGGAGGATCAGCGGCGCTGCAGGGCCTTGAGGCACTCCAGCGCCGTCTCCGCGTGGGTGGTGAAGTTGGTCTCGCTGCTGACCACCTCGCGGATCGTCCGGTCGGTGTCGATGACGAACGTCGCGCGCTTGACGTAGGAGACCAGCTTCCGCTTGACGCCGAAGCCGGCCGCGACCGTGCCGTCGGGGTCGGACAGCAGCGGGTAGTCGAAGCCGTGGGTGTCAGCGAACTCCTTCTGTGAGGACACCTCGTCGCGGCTGATGCCGACGCGCTGGCCACCGGCGGCGGCGAACTCCGCTGCCAGGTCACGGAAGTGGCAGCCCTCCCGGGTGCAGCCCCCGGTCATGGCGGCGGGGTAGAAGAACAGCACCACGGGCCCGTCGAGCAGCAGGGTGCTCAGCCGGGTGGGGGTGCCGTCCTGGTCGGGCAGCTCGAAGTCGGGGGCCAGGTCACCCGCCGTCAGGGTCTTCATGCTCGGGCCTTCCTCTCATACAGGTGCACGGGCCAGGTGGCGCCGTCGTTCAGACGGCGCCCTTCTTCGGCGGGAGCGGGACGAAACCGCTGGTCCGCCTGACGTAGTCCACGTAGCCGGGACGGCGCGAGGACATGTCCTTCTCCAGCAGCGGCTTGCCGGTGCCCTTGGCCAGCAGCCACGTCATCGCCACCGGCGAGAGCACGGTGAGGATGCCGGGCCAGGCGCTGAAGGCGATGAGGGACAGACCCCACCACACGCACGCGTCGCCGAAGTAGTTGGGGTGACGGGTGTAGCGCCACAGGCCGGTGTCGAGGACCTGGCCCGCGCTGGCCGGGTCGTTCCGGAAGCGGGTCAGCTGCCAGTCGCCGACGGTCTCGAAGAAGAAGCCGACCAGCCAGACGGCGACCCCGACCCACGCCAGCACGCCGAGCCCGGCCGGCTCGAAGCAGGCCACCTGCACCGGCAACGACACGAACCACATGACCGCGCCCTGGGTCAGGTAGACCTTGCGCACGGCATACCAGGTGGGGTTGCCCGGCGCGGCGGCGAGCAGCTCGGCATACCGGGGGTCCTCACCGTGGCCGCGGGAGCGGCGCCCGATGTGGATGGCGAGGCGCGCGCCCCACACGACGGTCAGGAGCGTGACCAGCAGGCGACGCGCCGCGTCGCCCTCCCCCGCGGACAGCGCGTATGCCGTGAGGGCCACCGCCGCGAAGCCCAGCCCCCACGCCACGTCGACCACGGCGTGCCTGCCCACGCGCAGGGCGACCAGCAGCGTCACGCCGAGGACGACCACGACGGCGAGGACGGTGAACGGCAGCGCCGCGGCGAAGGCGCCCCAGGGGAAGGCCATCACCAGGCCCGCACCGGCGGCATCCCGCTGACGCCGTCGGCACCCGGCTTGACCGCGAGGATCTGGTCCACGCCCATGCGGTTCTCCTCGAAGGACAGCGCACTCCCGACCATGTAGAGGCGCCAGACGCGGGCGACCTCCTCGCCGACCAGGGCGACGACGTCGTCCCAGCGCTGCTCGAGGGTGGCGTACCAGGCGTGGATGGTGCGCACGTAGTGCTCGCGCATCGCGTGCACGTCGCGCACCTCGAGACCGGCCTGCTCGATGAGGTCGACGGTCTCGCCGACCGGGCGCATCCACATGTCGGGGGCGATGAACGCCTCGATGAACGGCCCGCCGCCGGGGTGGTGGCCCTTGCGGGACATCTGCTGGACCAGCACGCGGCCGCCGGGCTTGAGCCGGCTGTGGATGAGACCGGTGAAGACGGGGTAGTTCTCCTTGCCGACGTGCTCACCCATCTCGATCGAGGTGACCGCGTCGAAGCCGGTCTCGGGCACCTCGCGGTAGTCCTGCAGCCGGACCTCGACCCGGTCGCCGAGGCCCCGCTCGTCGACCCGCGCCTGGACGAACGCGCGCTGCTCGGCCGAGAGGGTGACCGCCAGGACGTGCGCGCCGAAGTGATCGGCGGCATACAGGGTCAGGGAACCCCAGCCGCAGCCGATGTCGAGCATCCGCATGCCCTCACGCAGGCCGAGCTTGCGGCAGACGAGGTCGAGCTTGTCCCGCTGGGCGTCCTGCACCGTGTAGGACGGGTCGTCGCTGGTCCAGTAGCCACAGGAGTAGGCCATGTGCGGGTCGAGGACCATCGCGTAGAAGTCGTTGGACAGGTCGTAGTGGTGCGCGATGACCTGCCGGTCGCGGCCGAGGCTGTGCAGCCGGCCCCGCAGCCGGGCCTGGGACGCCGGCGGCACCGGCGGCCGGCCGAGGGCACCGAGCTCGCGGGCGGTGCGGAGGGCCTGGAGCAGCCGCGCGGGCGTCGGTCGCGGCGAGACGCTGCGCTGCCGAGCGGTGCGCCACACCCGGCGGAACCCGTCGAGGACGTCGCCCTCGACGTCGATCTCGCCGGTGACGTAGGCCTGGGCCAGGCCGAGCTCGCCGGGGTGGAACAGCAGGCGCCGCAACGCATCCGGCGAGGAGATGGTGACGACCGGAGCGCCGTCGGGGCCGTACTCGCCCCCGTCGGGGGTGCGCAGCCGCAGCGGCAGCTCGCCGCCGAACATCGGCTCGACGAGCTCACCGAGCGTGCGGGCGATCGACGAGCCGGAGCCGACCTGCGGCCCGGGACGGGTCTGCGTCGTGGTCACGGGCGGTTCCTCCTGCGGTGTCCGCGTCGGCGGGAGGTCCCCGGCCGACCTGTCGCCATCCTGCCCGAGCGTGCCCGGACGGGCACGCGGCAGGAAACGCCGGCGACGCACCGGTGGTTCGGAGCGGTGCCGCAGCCGGATTGGCCGGTATGCCGTGTCGACACCCCCCGGGCCGGGCACGGACCCCTCGCACGCCGGTGGCCTCTGTCGGTGGCAGGTGCCAGCATCGGAGGCACAGCAGTTCATCGACGACGACGGGGTGTGCCATGCCGGGGAGCGTCCGACCCATCACCGACGAGCGCGACGGCCTGCTGGCCTACCTCGCGCAGATGCGTTACGTGCTGCGCCTGACGGCGCACGGGCTGAGCGACGAGCAGGCGCGCGCGACGCCGACCGCGAGCAGCCTCAGTGTCGGCGGCCTGGTCAAGCACGCGGCTACGACCGAGCGAGGCTGGATCCAGCGGGTGCGCGACGTGCCGCAGACCTACGGCCGTGAGGACTACCTGGCCAACTTCCACCTGGCCGAGGGTGAGACGCTGCAGGACGTCCTCGACCTCTACGAGGAGGTGGCCGCCGAGACCGAGACGGCGATCGCCGAGGTGGAGGACCTCGGGCGGCCGGTGCCGGTGCCGCGTGACGCACCCTGGTTCCCCCAGGACGTCGAGGCGTGGTCGGTGCGCTGGGTGCTGCTCCACCTGATCCAGGAGACCGCACGTCACGCCGGCCACGCCGACATCGTCCGCGAGTCGATCGACGGGGCCACCGCCTTCCCGCTCATGGCTGCCGCCGAGGGCTGGCCCGAGACCCCGTGGATGAAGCCGTGGACCCCGCCGGTGGAGGCGGGACGGTGAGGCGCACCCTCGTGGCCACGTCGCTGGGCACCCTGGTTACGGCGGTCGTCGGCGCGCTGGGCACGGACCCCGACTCCTCGTGGTACCGCTCCCAGGCCAAGCCACCGTGGCAGCCACCACCGGTGGCGTTCCCGCTGGTGTGGACGCCGTTGTACGCCGCGATCGCATGGGGCACCGCCAGGCTCCTGGATGCCGAGCCGGACCCGGCGCGGCGGCGTCGCCTCGGGGCACTGGTCGCCGCCGACCTGGTGGCCAACGCCGGCTGGTGCTGGGCGTTCTTCAAGGGCCGGTCACCGCGCAACGGCCTGGCGGTCATCGCCGTCCTCGACGGGCTCAACCTCGCCCTGGTCGACCAGGCCCGCCGCCGCGACGGCCGCGCGGCGGCTGCCCTCGCGCCGTACGCCGCGTGGGGGCTGTTCGCCAGCGCCCTGAACGCCGACATCTGGCGACGCAACCGCTGAACAGGCGGCGCACCCTGGCGCCGGCCCGGCCGGGGACCTTGGTCTGCGGCTGCCAGGTGCTCCCGGCGAGACGCTGAGGGCATGGAGACGCGCACATCCGACCCACGCGAGCAGCCACCCGCCGCCACCCCTGCCACGCCTTCGGAGCGGGGCGGCTCGCCGTCCCTCCACCCCGGGGACATCGACCGGCTGCTGGAGCACTGGCTGGCTGACGGCGTCG
Source organism: Oryzihumus sp. (assembly GCF_036391795.1). Taxonomy (GTDB): domain Bacteria; phylum Actinomycetota; class Actinomycetes; order Actinomycetales; family Dermatophilaceae; genus Oryzihumus. The sequence goes on along the minus strand of NZ_DASVZH010000125.1, from coordinate 3,666 downwards.
TCACGGCCGAGCAGGCAGCCCGGATGCGCGCCGACCTGCCCGGGCCTGCCCCGGCGCCCCCGGCACCCGCTCCGGCCCAGCTGGCCCTACCACCCGCACCGCACGCCTCCCTGGTGACAGAGGCGCTGGGCTACCTCGGCGGCGTCATCATCCTCGTGGCCAGCATCCTGGTCGCCGCCCGGTTCTGGAACGACCTCGGCACGCCTGCGCGGCTGGCCATCGTCGGCGCTGCGGCAGCCCTGCTCCTGCTCGGTGGTGCGCTGGTGCCACAACGGCTCGGCGAGCCCGGGCAGAGGTTGCGGGCAGTCCTCTGGCTGGCCGCCACCGGTGCCGTCGCGGGCTTCCTCGGACTGCTGGGCTCCGAGTCGCTGAACCTGGGCGACAGTGACCTCGCGCTGTTCATCACCGGCCCGACCGCCGTGGTGGCCGGGGTGCTGTGGTGGGCGCACCACCATCCCCTCCAGCACGCCGCGACGCTGGTCGCCGTGCTGGGCACCGTCGCCGCGTCGGCGTCCTACCTGTCCACCAGCGAGGCCGGGGCCATGGGGCTGGCCATGTGGGGTGCCGGCGTGGTGTGGGCGCTCCTGGCCTGGGGCGGGGTCCTGGCGTGGGCCGGCCGGCCCTCGAGCGCGAACCTCGGCGTGGTGCTCGGCTCGGCCGGCGCGATCGTCGGCGCCACGGCGACCATGCCGACGCGGTGGGGCACCATCCTGGCGCTGGCCACGGTGGCAGCCGTGGTCGTCGTCGCCGTCGTCGCGCGGAGCCTGGTCCTGCTCGTCGTCGGCAGCGTCGCCGCCCTGCAGGTCCTGCCGGCCGCCATGGTGGAGTGGTTCGGTGGCACGCTCGGCGCCTCGCTGGGGCTGCTGCTCGTGGGTGTCCTCCTCGTGGCCGCCGCGCTCGTCACGGCCCGGCGTCGTCGGCAGCACCCGCCCGGTGCGCCGGCCGCCGTCCGGGGGCCACGGCTGCCCTGGCCCGACAGCACGGTCGCGATGGTTGCTGCTGCCGTGGTGGCGGTGAGCACCAGCGCCGCAGTCCTGACGCTCGGCTGACGTGGGGGGGCCTCGGGCTGAGGCTTTGGCGTCGGCCTGGCCTCGGACCGACCCGACGCACGCGGCCGCCTTCCTGCTGGTCTTGGTCAAGCCGCCCTCGCCGACGCAGGACGCGCCGTAGAGTTGCCCCTCGACACCTCATGGGCAACAGGAGTCACAGGAGGTGTTCGCACCGAGGGGAGCGCTCCATGGATGCGGCACTGGACACGGTGGTGGCGGCCCTGCTCAACCGGGGCCTTCCGGAGTCCGCACTCGAGCGCGCGTCCCTCAGCGCCGAGCTCAGCCAGCAGCCGGTCACCACGGTCCTGGTCCAGGACAACCACATCACCGAGTTCGAGCTGGCCTCGGCGGTCGCCGACGCCTACGGCATCGAGGCGGTCGAGCTCGGGAGCTACCCCGTCGACCCGGCGGCGATGAGCCAGCTGCCGCTCGGCCTGGCCCGGCGGCACCAGATGCTGCCCATCACCGTGACGGACACCGCCGTCACGGTCGCCGTCCTCGACCCCGGCGACGTCATCGGCCTGGACGACGTGCGGGCGGCCACCGGCCTCATCGTGCGCCCGGTCGTGGTCACCCGCGACGAGCTGACCCGGCTCCTGGACCGCTACCAGCGCCAGAGCAACGACCTCACCGAGGCCGCCGCGCAGGTCGCCGCCGAGGAGGGCCCGGCCACCGAGCTGGTCATCACCGGCGAGGAGGACGCGCCGGTGGTGCGCTACGTCAGCTCGCTGCTGCAGCGCTCCATCTCCAGCCGGGCCTCCGACATCCACCTCGAGCCGACCGAGCACGACCTGCGGGTGCGCCTGCGCATCGACGGCGTGCTGCACGAGATCGACACCGTGCCGCGTGCCCTGCAGGCGGCGATGACCTCGCGGCTGAAGATCATGTCCGGCCTGGACATCACCGAGCGCCGGGTGCCGCAGAACGGGCGCATCACCGTCGACCTCGACGGCCGCACCGTCGACCTGCGCTCGGCCACCCTGCCGACCGTCTGGGGCGAGAAGATCGTCCTGCGCGTCCTCGACACCGGTGGCGTCGACCTCGACCTGAAGAAGCTCGGCTTCACCACCGCCAACTACGAGCGCTTCTCGGCCAGCTTCCGCAAGCCGCACGGCATGGTGCTGGTGACCGGCCCCACCGGCTCGGGCAAGTCCACCACGCTCTACGCCACGCTGACCGAGATCGCCCGGCCCGAGGTCAACGTCATCACCGTCGAGGACCCGGTGGAGTACCGCATCCACGGCATCAACCAGGTGCAGGTCAACGTCAAGGCCGGGCTGACCTTCGCCGCGGTGCTGCCGGCGATCCTGCGTTCCGACCCCGACATCGTCCTCATCGGTGAGATCCGTGACCGCACCACGGCACAGCTCGCCGTCGAGGCCGCCCTGACCGGCCACCTCGTGCTGTCCACGCTGCACACCAACGACGCGCCGAGCGCCATGACCCGTCTGGTCGAGATGGGCATCGAGCCCTTCCTCGTGGGCTCCTCGCTGGACGCCGTCCTGGCCCAGCGCCTGGCCCGCCGGCTCTGCGAGTGGTGCAAGGAGGCCTACCGGCCCACCGACGAGGAGCTGGCCGGCGCGCGTTGGCCGTTCGAGCCGCTCGGCCGGCCGGAGGAGCTGTGGCGCGCGGTCGGCTGCCGCTCCTGCGCCAAGACCGGCTACCGGGGACGCCTCTCGCTCAACGAGGTCATGCCGGTCAGTGAGGAGATCGAGCGGCTCACGGTCGCCAACGCCCCCGCCACCGAGCTCGCCCGTGTCGCCCTCGAGGAGGGCATGGTCACGCTGCGCGACGACGGCCTGCTCAAGGCCGCCATGGGCCTGACCACCCTCGAAGAGGTCCTGCGCGTCACCGTCTGACCTGCCGCGGACTCGGTCTGATGTTGGTCAATCTGCCTCCGCCGAATGACGCTGGCCCCTAGCCTCGATGTGTGCTGGGTGGTTCGACACCACGCGCGCCCGCAGCGCTCCCCCGCGCCCGGTTCCCTTGTCCTGACGACGCATTCACCGCGTCCGGCGCGAAGGAGTGCCATGAGCCTCACGTCCTACGAGCCACTGGCGGGTGACGGCCTTCCCGGCGGCGGGCTTGCCCACGACGGGCTCCCGGGTGCAGGTGGTCACCTCGACGACCTCCTGCGCGAGATGGTCGCGCTGGGTGGGTCCGACCTGCACCTCACCGCCGGTATCGCGCCCTCGGTCCGCGTGCACGGGTCCCTGTCGCCCCTGCCCGGCCTGGCAGACATCACCGGCGACGAGTGCGAGCGGCTGGTCCGCGGGATCCTGCCCGACCCCCTGTGGCAACGCTTCCTGCGGGACAACGAGCTCGACACCGCCTACGAGATCGCCGAGGTGAGCCGGTTCCGTGTCAACGTGTTCCGCCAGCGCGGCCAGGTGGGCGCGGTGCTGCGTGCCATCCCGCACACGATCCGCTCGCTCTATGATCTCGGGCTGCCACCGGCGGTGGCGGACCTGGCCATGCTTCCCCGCGGGCTGGTGCTGGTCACCGGCCCGACCGGCTCGGGCAAGTCCACCACCCTGGCCAGCCTGCTCGACATCGCCAACGCCCAGCGGCCCGGCCACATCGTCACCATCGAGGACCCGATCGAGTACGTCCACAC
>NZ_DASVZH010000124.1:0-6108 GCF_036391795.1 Oryzihumus sp. | reverse complement strand
CGGACGTCCGGTTCGCCGCGGTCTCGCGCAACGGGACCCTGCTGGCTCGTGCCGGCGACGCCCCGGTCGGCATCGCCGCGCAGCACGAGGTGCTGCACCAGTGCACGACGTCGCCGGTGCGCCCGACCATCTCCCCGGCCGCCGCGCTCGGTCCGGCCCCGGCGGTCCTGGCCTACTCCGCGACCACCCCGACGGCCCGGGGCTCGGTCCTCGTCGTGGTGGCCACGCCCATCGACGACATGCAGCTCAACACGTGGCGCAGCCGCGTCGGCGCTGCCCAGGACGTCCAGCTCGCCGCCTCGTGCCCCGGCGGCGGGGTGACGGCGTCGGGGAGCGAGGCCGTCGCCCGCCCGTTGGCGGTGGCCGCCCAGAGGCTCTACGAGGGTCGCAAGGCTGCGGTCGCCGGGATGCACGTCGTCTCCGCCGACGTCGGCCCGGGCCACCCGTGCATGGTCGTGGCCGCCATGCCGGCTCCCAGCACCCTGACCGCGTCCGCGCTGACCTGGAGCATGCTGCTGCTGGCCCTCATCGTCGGCGGCTTGCTCGTGTGGTGGCTGGCCCGCCAGCTGACCCAGCCGGTGCTGGCGCTGACCGAGGCCGCCGAGCGCGCGGCCCGGGGCGACCTGGCCATGAAGCTGCCGGTCAGCGGCAAGGACGAGGTGGCCCGGCTCGCGGGCAGCTTCAACCACATGGCCCGCCAGCTCGACCTGCGGATGACGGAGATCCAGGACAGCCGCGACCGGCTGCGCCTCAACGTCCAGCGCCTCGGTGACGCGCTGCAGCGCACCCACGACCTCGACGGCCTGCTCTCGGCGGTGTGCGCGATCGGCGCCACCGCGACCGAGAGCCAGCGGGTCACCGCGTGGCTGGTCGAGGGCAACAGCCTCGTCGCCCGCGTGGTGTGGCCCGGGGGAGCGGCCCGTGCCGGGGTGCGTCGGGTCCCCATCGGGGACAGCCTGCCCGGGCAGGTGGTCGCCGACGGCGTGGTCCGCCGGCTGGTCGCCGGGGCCCGCGAGGACGTCACGCTCCGGGACGGACCGGCCATGGGGGCGCCGCTGCAGCGCGGCGAGATGATGCTCGGCGCCCTCGTGGTGGAGCGGACCGGTGACGCCGAGTCCTACACCGTCGAGGACCAGGCGATGCTCACCTCGATCACCGGGCCGGCCGGCATCGCCATCGACAACGCGATGCTGCACCGGCAGGCGCAGCGCATGTCGGTCATCGACCCGCTGACCGGCGTCGGCAACCTGCGCATGCTCACCACCACCCTGGCCCGCGAGGTGGACCGGGCCCAGCACTTCGGGCGCAGCGTGTCCCTGCTGCTGCTGGACATCGACCACTTCAAGAACCTCAACGACACGCACGGGCACGGCGCCGGCGACGCGATCCTGCACGGGATGGCCCAGCGGGTTGCGGCGAGCATCCGGTCGGTGGACACGGTGGCCCGCTACGGCGGGGAGGAGTTCGCCGTGGTGTGCCCCGAGCTCGGGCCGGAGGAGGCCTACGGCCTGGCCAGCCACCTGCACGAGGCGATCCGGGACGCCGGCTTCCCGGTGGAGGACGGCGTGGTCGACGTCCGGGTCAGCATCGGGGTGGCCTCCTGGCCGCAGCAGGCGACCACGTCCACCGAGCTCATGCGGGCCGCGGACGCGGCGTTGTCGCAGGCAAAGGCCTCCGGTCGGGACCGAGTGGCCGCCGCAACCGTGCCGCACCGATAACCTCTCGGCATGACGTCGACCGCGCACACCCCGTCCCGTGACGGTGCCATGCCGCCCGTTCTCAAGGCCGTGATCCCGGCTGCCGGTCTGGGGACCCGCTTCCTGCCGGCCACCAAGGCGACTCCCAAGGAGATGCTGCCGGTGGTCGACAAGCCGGCCATCCAGTACGTCGTGGAGGAGGCCACCCGTGCCGGCCTGCGTGACGTGCTCATGGTCACCGGGCGGAACAAGGCCGCCCTCGAGGACCACTTCGACCGCCACTGGGAGCTCGAGCAGGCGCTGGAGGCCAAGGGCGACCAGCTGCGGCTGGCCCGCGTGCGCAAGTCCACCAGCCTGGCCAACGTGCACTACGTGCGCCAGGGGGAGCCCAAGGGCCTGGGCCACGCGGTCCTGTGCGCCGCTGACCACGTCGGCGACAACCCCTTCGCGGTGCTCCTCGGCGACGACCTCATCGACGCCCGCGACCGGCTGCTCGAGCAGATGATCGCCGTCCAGCAGGAGCGCGGCGGCAGCGTCATCGCGCTGATGGAGGTGCCCGAGGACCAGGTGCACCTCTACGGCTGCGCCGCGGTCGAGCGCGTCGGCGACGCGGACGTGGTGCGTGTTACTGGCTTGGTCGAGAAGCCCGACCCCGCCGACGCCCCGTCGAACCTGGCGGTCATCGGCCGTTACGTGCTCGACCCCTCGATCTTCGACGTCCTGGCCAAGACGCCTCCCGGCCGGGGCAACGAGATCCAGCTGACCGACGCACTGCAGGAGCGCGCCGCCTCCACGGAGCCCGGCGGCGGGGTCCACGGTGTGGTCTTCCGGGGCCGTCGCTACGACACCGGCGACCGGCTCGACTACCTCAAGGCCGTCGTCCGGCTCGCGGTGGAGCACCGCGAGCTCGGCTCCGACTTCTCCGGGTGGCTGGAGGAGTTCGTCGCCGGCCGGGAGGACGTCAGCCAAGGCTCTCCCGTCGCGTGATCAGCGTCGAGCAGCACCTCGGGCGCATCCTGGACACGGTGCGCCGGCTGCCGCCGATCGAGCTCGGCCTCCTCGACGCGCTCGGCTGCGTCCTGGCCGAGGACGTGCGCAGCGCCGCCGACCTGCCGGGGTTCACCAACTCCGCGATGGACGGGTATGCCGTGCATGCGGCGGACGTCGCCGCCGCCACCGAGCGGTCCCCGGTGCGGCTGCCCGTCGTCAACGACATCGCGGCGGGCAACACCCAGGCGCTGAGCCTGGCCCCCGGGCAGTCGATGCGGATCATGACCGGCGCGCCGCTGCCGCACGGCGCCGACGCGGTCGTGCCCGTGGAGCTGACCGACGCCGGGCTGGCGGCGGTGGCGGTCCAGTCCCCGGTCGTGGTGGGCCAGCACGTGCGCCCGACCGGTGACGACGTGCGCACCGGCGACTTGGTCCTGCGTGCGGGTGGACGGCTCGGCCCGCGACAGCTGGCGCTGCTCGCGGCGGTGGGTCGCTCCTCGGTGCGCGTGGTCCCGAAGCCGCGCGTGGTGGTCGTGTCCACCGGCGACGAGCTGGTCGAGGTGGGCCGCCCGGCCGGCTTCGGCCAGGTGGTCGACAGCAACGGGCTCATGCTCACCGCCGCGGTGCGGGCCCTCGGGGCCGTGCCGTTCCGGGTGGGCCCGGTGGTCGACGACGCCAAGGAGCTGCTGTCCACCCTCGAGGACCAGCTGGTGCGCGCCGACGCCGTGATCACCTCCGGTGGGGTCAGCGCGGGCGCCTACGACACGGTCAAGGAGGTGCTGTCCCGCGTCGGGACAGTGCGCTTCGACAAGGTGACGATGCAGCCCGGCATGCCGCAGGGCTTCGGCGTCCTCGGCGCCGACGAGACCCCGGTGTTCACCCTGCCGGGCAACCCGGTCAGCGCGATGGTCTCCTTCGAGGTCTTCGTGGCCCCGGCGCTGCGCGCCATGGCAGGCCGTCCCGAGCACGAGAGCGCCCTGGTCCCGGCCGTGGTGGAGACCGGGTGGACCGCTCCCGCGGGCAAGACCCAGTTCGCCCGTGCCGTGCTGCACCCCCGCCGGGTCACCGGCACGAACGGCCAGGACTGCGACTTCGCCGTGACGCTGGTGGGCGCCCAGGGCTCCCACGTGCTCGGCGGGCTCGCCGCCGCCAACTGCCTGGCCGTGATCCCGGCCGCCGTCACCGAGGTCCAGGCCGGCGACGTGGTCCGTTGCCACCTGCTCGGCGCGATGATGGAGGCGTGATGGAGGAGCCGGCGCTGACCCACGTGCGCCCCGACGGCAGCGCGCACATGGTCGACGTCAGCGCCAAACCGGTCACCGCCCGGCGGGCGAGTGCTGCCGGGCGCGTCCTGCTGTCGGCGGACGCGGTCGCGGCCCTGCGAGGCGGGACGGTCCCCAAGGGCGACGCGCTCGCGGTGGCCCGGATCGCCGGCATCCAGGGCGCCAAGCGCACCCCCGAGCTCGTGCCCCTGGCGCATCCGATCGGCATCCATGGCGTCGAGGTGGACCTCGCGGTCGTCGACGAGGGCGTCGACGTCACCGCGACCGTACTCACCGCCGACCGCACCGGGATCGAGATGGAGGCGCTCACCGCCGTGACCGTCGCCGCCCTCGCCCTGGTCGACATGGTCAAGGCCGTCGACAAGCACGCACGGATCACCGACGTGCGCGTCACGGCGAAGTCCGGGGGTCGCTCCGGGGACTGGAGCGAGGTGTGAGCAGCGCCGTCGTCATCACCTGCTCCACCCGAGCCGCGTCCGGGGTCTATCCCGACCGCTCCGGCCCGGTCATCGTCGAGGCCCTGCGGTCCTGGGGGTTCGAGACGGGGGAGCCGATCGTCGTGCCGGACGGCCCGGAGGTCGAGGAGGCCCTGAAGGCCGCCGTGGGCGCCGGCCCCGACCTGGTGCTGACGACCGGCGGGACCGGGCTGACGCCGACCGACGGCACACCCGAGGCGACCCTGCGCGTCATCGACCGGCCGGTGCCCGGCATCGCCGAGGCGATCCGGGGAGCCGGGGTCGCGGCCGGAGTGCCCACCGCGATGCTCTCGCGGGGCGTGGCCGGGATGGCCGGGGCCACGCTGGTGGTCAACCTCCCGGGTTCGACCGGCGGGGTGCGGGACGGTCTCGCGGTCCTCGAACCGGTGGTGTCCCACGCCATCTCGCAGCTGCGCGGGGGCGACCACTGATGACCGTCGCGTGGCCCGTCACCCTGTCGGCCACGACGCCGGCGGGGCACACCGTCACGCTCGGGCCCCTGCGGACGCGGCAACGCAAGGAGTGGGAGGCGCTGCGCCGCGACAACGCGGACTGGCTGCGTGAGTGGGAGGCCACGGCTCCCGAGCCGGTGACCGGCCGCGTCGGCTACCGGCAGATGGTGCGCTACTTCAACCGCGAGGCGGTGGAGGGCCGGATGCTGCCGTTCGCCATCTCCGTCGACGGACGGCTCGCCGGGCAGATGCACCTGTTCGGCATCACGTGGGGCTCGATGCGCTCCGGGGCGGCGGGCTACTGGGTCTCCAGATCCGTTGCGGGACAAGGGGTTGCGCCGATCTCGCTGGCGCTGCTGACCGACCATGCATTCTTGGTGCTCGGCCTGCACCGGGTCGAGGTCAACATCCGGCCGGACAACGCCGCGAGCCTGCGGGTGGTCGCCAAGCTGGGCTTCCGGGACGAGGGCCTTCGCACGCGCTACCTGCACATCAACGGCGCCTGGCGGGACCACCGCTCGTTCGCGCTGACCACGGAGGACCTCGCCGGCGGGCGCCTCCTGGACCGCTGGCTTGATGCTGTGGACCAACCTCACAGGCGACACACCGACGCTGGTCCGCGCGGGTAGTCGCGGGAACCTCTAGCGTCGTGGGCGTGCAACCCAGCAGTCTGATCTTCCTCGTCATCATCGCGATCTGGGCTGCCTATCTTTTCCAGCACTGGGTCCGTCGTCGTGAGCACCTCGCGACCGCGCGCTCGGTCGACCGCTTCTCCGACGCCATGCGCGTCCTCGAGCGTCGCGCGCCCGTCGCCGAGGTGCCCGAGCGCACCCCCGCACCGCGGTCGTATGCCGTGAGCCCCACCCGGGTCGTCCGGACCGCCACGACCCCGGCGCAAGCCACGCCCGCAGGGTCCGAGGCCGCCGGCGCCACGCAGCCTGCGCCGCGCGTGCGCCCCGAGTCCGCCCTCCGCCCCGAGCCGACGGTCCGGTCCGAGGGGTTCCGCCCGGCCAGCGGCCGTCAGGTCGCAGGGGTGCCCGCACGCCGCCTGCGTGGCCTGTCCTTCCTCGGCTCCCTGGCCCTGCTCGTGGCGACGGTGCCGCTGGCCGGCTTCGGTGTCCTCGGCTGGTGGAGCAGCCTGGTCGCCCTCGGCCTGCTGGTCGCCGACCTGGCCTGGCTGCGCCGGGCCGCCCAGGTCGAGCGGGCCGCT
>NZ_DASVZH010000123.1:0-22593 GCF_036391795.1 Oryzihumus sp. | reverse complement strand
CATGTTGCGCACCATCGAGCGGCCCACGAAGGCGACCTTGCGACCGTGCGCCGCCGCCGTGTCGAGCACCTGCTGCACGCGGTGCACGTGGCTGCTGAAGCACGCGACGATGATGCGCCGCTCGGCGTGCCGGAACACCTTGTCGATCGCGGGTGCGATCTCGAGCTCGGGAGTGGTGAAGCCGGGCACGTCGGCGTTGGTGGAGTCGGTGAGGAAGAGGTCGACCCCCTCCTCGCCCAGGCGCGCGAACGCGCGCAGGTCGGTCAGCCGGCCGTCGAGCGGCAGCTGGTCCATCTTGAAGTCGCCGGTGTGGAGCAGCGTGCCGGCCGGCGTGCGGATGGCCACCGCAAGCGCGTCCGGGATCGAGTGGTTGACCGCGACGAACTCGCAGTCGAAGGAGCCGAGGGTCTCGCGCTGCCCCTCCTTGACACCCAGGGTGTAGGGCGTGATCCGGTGCTCCTTGAGCTTGGCCTCGACCAGGGCCAGGGTCAGCTGCGAGCCGACCAGCGGGATGTCGGGCTTGAGGCGCAGCAGGAACGGCACCGCACCGATGTGGTCCTCGTGGCCGTGGGTCAGCACGATCGCGTCGACGTCGTCGAGGCGGTCCTGGATGTAGCTGAAGTCCGGCAGGATCAGGTCGATGCCGGGATGGTGGTCCTCGGGGAAGAGCACGCCACAGTCGACGACGAGCAACCGGCCGCGGTGCTCGATCACGGTCATGTTGCGGCCGACCTCGCCGAGGCCGCCGAGCGCGACGACGCGGACGCCGTCCTCTGCGAGCGGCGGCGGGGTGGTCAGCTCGGGGTGGGGATGACTCAAATCAGTCCTGCCTGTTCAAGACCGGACCGCACGGCGGCGACCTGGTCGTCGGTGGCTTCGACCAGCGGCAGGCGCACGGCAGCCGAGGCGATGACGCCCAGCTCCTTCAGTGCGGCCTTGGCCATGATCGCGCCCTGGGTGATGTTCATGACGGCGTCGACCGCGGGGATCAGGCGTCGGTGGATCTCGATGGCCCGCGGCAGGTCCCCCCGACCCACGGCGGCGACCATCTCGGCATACAGGTCTCCGGCGACGTGCCCGACCACGCTGACCACGCCCACGGCGCCCTGCGCCAGGTGCGGCAGGTTGATCACGTCGTCGCCGGAGTACCACTGGAGGTCGGTCGCGGCCATGACCTTGCTGGCGGCGAACAGGTCGCCCTTGGCGTCCTTGACGGCGGCGATCCGCTCGTGCTCGGCCAGGCGCAGCAGCGTCTCCGTGTGGATCGGGATGCCGGCCCGACCCGGGATGTCGTAGACCATGACCGGCAGGTCGGTGGCGTCGGCGACGGTGCGGAAGTGGGCGAGGACGCCCTCCTGTGGCGGCTTGTTGTAGTACGGCGTCACCACGAGCAGCCCGTGCGCGCCGGCCTTGGCCGCGGCCTCGGCACCCTCGACCGAGTGGGCCGTGTTGTTGGTGCCGACGCCGGCGACGACGCGCGCGCGGTCACCGACCGCCTCGACGACCGCGCGGAGCAGGTCGACCTTCTCCTGGTCCGTGGTCGTCGGGGACTCCCCGGTGGTGCCGCTGACGACGAGACCGTCGTTTCCGTGCTCGACCAGGTGCGTGGCCACCCGCTGCGCGCCCTCGAGGTCGACGGAGCCGTCGGGGTGCATCGGGGTGACCATGGCGGTCAGGACGGTGCCGAAGTGGGGCGTGTCGGGCATGAGGTGAGGCTATCGCCTCCGGTATGCCGGGTGCGGCGCCGCCCGCGCGGGGCGCCCCGCCGCGTCGGCCGGTCCGGGGTGGGTGCCCGGTGTTAGGTTGCCACCGTGCGGCAGTACCTCGACCTCCTCGACCACGTCCTGACCCACGGCACGCCCAAGGGCGACCGCACCGGCACGGGCACGCTGAGCGTGTTCGGCCACCAGATGCGCTTCGACCTCTCCGAGGGCTTCCCGGCGGTGACGACCAAGCGCCTGCACCTGAAGTCCGTGGTCGGCGAGCTGCTGTGGTTCCTGCGCGGGTCGACCAACGTGCGCTGGCTCCAGGAGCAGGGCGTGAGCATCTGGGACGAGTGGGCCGACGACCAGGGCGAGCTCGGCCCCGTCTACGGCTACCAGTGGCGCTCCTGGCCCACGCCGGACGGGCGCCACGTCGACCAGGTCGCCGCCGTCATCGAGTCGATCCGCACCAACCCCGACTCGCGGCGCCACATCGTCAGCGCGTGGAACGTCTCCGACCTCGAGCAGATGGCCCTGCCGCCGTGCCACACGCTGTTCCAGTTCTACGTCGCCGACGGCCGGCTCTCCTGCCAGCTCTACCAGCGTTCGGGCGACATCTTCCTCGGCGTGCCGTTCAACATCGCCTCCTACGCGCTGCTGACGCACATGGTGGCCCAGGTCTGCGAGCTCGAGGTCGGTGACTTCGTGCACACCCTCGGCGACGCCCACCTCTACACCAACCACGTCGATCAGGCCCGCGAGCAGCTGAGCCGAGAGCCCCGGGCGCTGCCGACCCTGCGGCTCAACCCCGACCGCAAGGGCATCGACGAGTTCGAGATGGGCGACGTCGAGCTGGTCGGTTACGACCCGCACCCGGCCATCAAGGCCCCCATCGCCGTATGACCGTCACCCTGCTGGCTGCGGTCGGGGCCAACCGCGTCATCGGCCGCGACAACGACCTGCCGTGGCGGCTGCCGGAGGACCTGGCCCACTTCAAGGCGGTGACCATGGGCCACACCCTGGTCATGGGCCGGCGCACCTTCGACTCGATCGGCCGGCCCCTGCCGGGCCGGCGCACCGTGGTCGTCACCCGTCAGCCGGACTGGGCGCACGAGGGCGTGGCGGTGGCCCACTCGCTGCCGGAGGCGCTGCGCCTCGCCGTCGCCGACGGTGACACCGAGGTCTTCGTCGTCGGCGGTGGGCAGGTCTACGCCGAGGCCCTGCCGGTGGCGACCCGGCTGTTGCTGACCGAGGTCGAGCAGGCCCCCGAGGGCGACACGCTCTTCCCCGAGGTCGACGCCGCCGACTGGTCCGAGACGGCCCGCGACCAGCGGGACGGCTTCGCGTTCGTCACCTACCAACGGGTCTGGCGGGACTGACCACCCCGGCGACCACCCGGGATACCGGCTGGGTCCGGCCCTCAGGCGTCGTAGTCGAGCGAGACGGCGTCCGTGACCGGGTGGGCCTGGCAGGCCAGCACGATCCCGGCCGCGACCTCCTCCGGTTCGAGGGCGTAGTTGCGCTCCATGCGCACCTCGCCGTCGACGACCCGCGCCCGGCACGTGCCGCACACGCCGCCGGTGCAGCTGTACGGCGCGTCCGGCCGCGCCCGCAGCGTGGCCGCGAGGATGGTCTCCTCCCGCGAGGGCATCTCGATCACCGTCGAGCGGCCGTCGAGGTTGACCGTCACCACGGCCTCCGGCGGGGCGCCCGGCTCCGCCGCCACCGGCGCCCGGGTGCCGGTGGGCTCCCCCGGCGCGTCGACGTGGAACACCTCGTGGTGCACGTGGTGGGGGTCGACGCCCCTCTCGGCGAGCAGCGCCTGGGAGGCCTCGACCAGGCCGAACGGCCCGCACAGGTACCACTCGTCGACCGTGTCCACCGGCAGGATGGTGGCGAACAGCCGCTCCAGCTTGTCGCGGTCGATGCGCCCGGTGAACAGCTCGACGTCCTGCGCCTCGCGGGAGAGCACGTTGATGAGGTGGAAGCGCCCCGGATAGCGGTTCTTGAGGTCCTCGAGCTCCTCGAGGAACATGATCGAGCTCGTCCGCCGGTTGCCGAGGACCAGCGTCGCCCGCGACCGCGGCTCCTCCTCCAGCGCGGTGGACAGCAGCGAGATCACCGGCGTGATGCCGCTGCCCGCGGCCAGCGCGACGTGGTGACGTATGCCGTCCGGCTCGGTCGGGCAGGTGAACCCGCCGAGGGGGGTCATCACCTCGATCGCGTCGCCGGGCTTGACCGACTCCCCCAGCCAGGTCGACATCAGCCCGCCGTCGACCCGCGCCGCCGCGACGCGGACCTGCCGGCGGCGCACGGCCTCGGACCGGGGCAGGCAGATCGAGTAGGACCGGCGCACGTCCTCGCCGTTGATCGTCGCGCGCAGGGTGAGGTGCTGGCCCGGCTCGAAGGCGAACTCGGCGGCGAGGTCCTCCGGCACGTCGAAGGACACCGCGACGGCGTCGTCGGTGAGCCGCTCGACGTCGGCGACGGTGAGGGTGTGGAAGCGGGCGCGCGGACGCGCCGGCTTGCTGATGAGCCCGGCCACTCAGATCGCCTTGAACTCGTCGAACGGCTCGCCGCAGGCGGTGCAGCGACGCAGCGCCTTGCAGGCGGTGGACCCGAAGCGGGAGATCTCCTCGGTGTCCTTGGACCCGCAGTGCGGACAGGCCACCTGGCGCAGCGAGAGGCCGACGCCGACCGGCCCCGCGGCCACGGCGCGCTGGCCGGGCGGGGCGATGCCGAACTCGGCGAGCTTGGCCCTGCCCTCCTCGCTCATCCAGTCGGTGGTCCAGGCAGGCGCCAGCCGGGTGGTGACCGAGGCGGTGTAGCCCTCGCGGGCGGCGACGTGCTCGATGCGCACCCGGATGGCGTCCATCGCCGGGCACCCGGAGTAGGTCGGGGTGATGACCACCCGCACGAGGTGCTCGACCTCGTCGACCGTGACCTCGCGCAGGATGCCGAGGTCCTCGATGGTGACCACGGGGACCTCGGGGTCGGGCACGTCCGCGATGGCCCGGCCCACCAGGGTGTCGAGGGCCCGCGAGGCAGGCAGGTCGAGGGTGACCGCGGCCCCGGGAGCGGTGAGGTCGGTCGTGGACGCGGGCAGGGTGGTGCTCACCAAGTCGCTCCGGGGTGGGATCGGGCGATGTGCTGCATCTCCGCCAAGAGGTAGCCCATCGGACGGGAGTGGATGCCGTCACGACCGCCACGGGAGCGCCACGTCGGCTGCTCGGGCAGCGCGAGCGTGGCCTGCGAGACCACGTGGCTGACGTAGGCAAAAGCATTGTCCCACAACGACTTTGGCCGTGCACCCACACCGAGGTCGGCCGCGGCGACGCTGACGGGGTCGTCGTCGAAGAGCTCGGCCACGTAGGGCGCGACGCGCTCCAGGGCCTCCTGCATCCGCTCGTGCGACTCGGGCGTGCCGTCACCCAGGCGCAGGACCCACTGGGTCGCGTGGTCACGGTGGTAGTCGACCTCCTTGACGGCCTTGAGCGCGACGCCCCGGATCACCTCGTCGTCGGAGGTGGCCAGCGCGGCGTACAGCTCGGCCTGGTAGGCGGAGAACCACAGCAGGCGCGCCATCTCGAAACCGAAGTCGCTGCGCTCCTGCTCGACGAGATGGACGTTGCGGAACTCGCGCTCATCGCGGAAGTAGGCCAGGTCGTCCTCGGTGCGGCCGGAGCCGTCGAGCGAGCCGGCGTGGCCGAGCAGCACCCGCGCCTGGCCGAGCAGGTCCAGGCCGATGTTTCCCAGGGCCATGTCCTCCTCGATCTGCGGGGCGCGGCTGATCCACTCCCCCAGGCGCTGGGCGTAGACGAGGGCGTCGTCGCCGAGCTGGAGGGCGTAGCGGGCGGTGAGCTGGGAGCCGGTGAGCTCTGTGGCGTGGATGCTCATAGGTACTCGACGTCCTCGGGCACGTCGTAGAAGGTCGGGTGACGGTAGACCTTGTCCGCCGCCGGGTCGAAGAAGGAGTCGCGCTCGTCGGGGCTGCTCGCGGTGATGTCGCTGGAGCGCACCACCCAGAGCGAGACACCCTCCTGGCGCCGGGTGTAGAGGTCGCGGGCGTTGCGCAGGGCCATCTGTGCGTCCGGGGCGTGCAGCGAGCCGACGTGGACGTGGGAGAGCCCGCGCTTGCCACGGACGAACACCTCCCACAGCGGCCAGCTGCGCTCGGGCGTGACCGGCACGGCGTCGCCGGAGCGGTCGTTCGGGGTGGGGATGCTCATGCGGCGCTCTCCTGGGCGTGGGCGCGGGCCTGCTTCGCGGCATACGCGTTGGCGGCCTCGCGCACCCACGCACCCTCCTCGTGGGCGCGCACGCGCCAGCTGATCCGCTCGGCGTTGCACGGGCCGTCGCCGCGCAGCACCCGCCAGAACTCGTCCCAGTCGATCGGGCCGAAGTCCCAGTGGCCGGTCTCCTCGTTGAACCTCAGGTCGGGGTCGGGCAGCGTCAGGCCGAGCTTCTGCGCCTGCGGGACGGTCATGTCCACGAACTTCTGGCGCAGGTCGTCGTTGCTGAACCGCTTGATGCCCCAGGCCATCGACTGCTCGGTGTGCCCGCCCTTGGCGGCCTCACCGGTGTCCGGCGGGCCGAACATCATCAGCGCCGGCCACCACCAGCGGTCGGCGGCGTCCTGGGCCATGGCCTTCTGGGCGTCGGTGCCGCGGCTCAGGGTCCACAGGATCTCGAAGCCCTGCCGCTGGTGGAAGGACTCCTCCTTGCAGACGCGGATCATCGCGCGGGCGTAGGGGCCGTAGGAGCAGCGGCACAGCGGCACCTGGTTCATGATCGCGGCACCGTCGACGAGCCAGCCGATCGCCCCGCAGTCGGCCCAGGTCAGCGTCGGGTAGTTGAAGATCGAGGAGTACTTCTGGCGGCCGGTGTGCAGCATGTCGAGCAGCTCGGCCCGGTCGATGCCCAGGGTCTCGGCGGCGCTGTAGAGGTAGAGCCCGTGGCCGGCCTCGTCCTGCACCTTGGCCATGAGGATCGCCTTGCGACGCAGGCTCGGCGCGCGGGTGATCCAGTTGCCCTCCGGCTGCATGCCGATGATCTCGGAGTGCGCGTGCTGGGCGATCTGGCGGATCAGCGTCTTGCGGTAGGCCTCGGGCATGTCGTCGCGCGGCTCGATGCGCTGGTCGGCGGCGATCAGCGCATCGAAGTCCGGCCCCACCTCGCCGCGCCGGTCCACGTGCGCGGCAGCCTGCTCCACGGCACCGGTCTCGGCGGCGTTGAGCGGCGCGTCGGGGTCGACGAAGTCGTTGCCATACATGGCTCCAGTATGACGAGGTGTTACACGTTGGCGCAATCCTGCCGACTTGGTGTCACACGATCGACCGGATGCGAGGATGGGCCCATGCCCCACGACCACGCCCACGAGCACCTGCACGAGCCGCAGCAGAGCGGCATCGTCGCCGACGCCAGTGTGCGCCTTGCCCGGGTGAGCGACGCCCCGGCGGTCGGGCTGGTCCAGGCCGCCGTGTGGCGCGAGGCCTACGCCGACGTGCTGCCGCCGGAGGTGCTCCATCAGTTCGAGGGGCCGGCGTTCGCCCGCGTGTGGCGGGACTCCCTGGCCTCGGCGCCAACCCCGCAGCACCGGCTGCTGGTGGCCTGCGCCGGGGAGCAGGTCGTCGGGTTCGTCGCGGTGGGCCCCTCCGCCGACCGCGACAGTGCCGGCACCTCGGGTGAGGTGCTCGCCATGGGCGTTCACCCCGAGGCCCGCAACACCGGGCACGGCTCGCGGCTGCTCAACGCCGCCGTCGACACGCTCCGCGGCGGAGGCTTCACGCGCATGGTCATCTGGCTGCTCGAGGAGGACGAGGGCGGCCGCGAGTTCCTCATCGCCTCGGGCCTGACGCCCGACGGCGCCTGGCGCGAGCGGGTCATCGACGCCGACGGCGGGACGGTGCGCGAGGTGCGCCTCGTGGCCGACCTCGGCGCCCCGTGAACGAGCTGCACCCACGCAGGCGCAGCCAGGTCCTGCGCCAGAGCCTGTCCGTCGGCGTGGCCACCGGTGCCTACGGCGTCAGCTTCGGGGCGCTGGCCGTCGCCTCCGGGCTGAGCCTGTGGCAGACCGTGGCCCTGTCGACGCTGCTGTTCTCCGGTGGCTCCCAGTTCGCCATCGTCGGCATCGTGGCCGCCGGGGGCTCCGGGGTGGCCGCCGTCGCCACGTCCTCGCTGCTCGGCCTGCGCAACAGCCTCTACGCCCTGCAGGTCTCCCGGATGCTCGACGTCCGCGGCCTGCGCCGGGTCGCCGCGGCGCAGCTGACCATCGACGAGTCGACCGCGGTGGCGGTGGGCCAGCCCGAGCGCCAGGCCAGCCGCCTCGGCTTCTGGGCCACCGGCGTCACGATCTTCGTGCTGTGGAACCTCGCCACGCTGGCCGGCGCCCTCGTCGGGGACGCGCTCGGGGACCCACGGGCCTACGGCCTGGACGCCGCGGCCTCGGCCGCCTTCCTGGCACTGCTGTGGCCGCGGCTGCGCACCCGCGAGGCGCAGGCCGTGGGTGTCGCGGCCGCCCTGGTCGCCCTGCTCCTCGCGCCGCACTCCCCCGCCGGCGTCCCGGTGCTCGTCGCCGCGGTCACCGCCGTCCTCGCCGGGCTGCGCCCCCGCCGCAACCGGGAGGTGCCGGCATGACGCTGTGGGCCACCGTGCTGACCGCCAGCGCCGGCGCGTTCGGTCTCAAGTACGCCGGGCACGTCGTGCCGCACCGCTGGCTCGACGGCCCGCGCACCCGGCGGACCACCGGGCTGCTGCCGGTCGCCCTGCTCGCCGCCCTGGTGGCCGTGCAGACGTTCACCACCGGTCACGCCCTCGCGCTCGACGCGCGGGCCGCCGGGGTCGCGGTCGCCGTGGTGGCGCTGCTGCTGCGGGCTCCGTTCCTCGTCGTGGTGGTCCTCGCGGCGGCGACCGCGGGCATCCTCCGCGCCGTTGGCCTCGCCGCCTGACGCCCACCCAGCGGCACACGGGTCAGGCGGAGCGGCTCTCCCGCCACGCCCGCACGGCGGCGCGGTAGGCGCGCTGCTCCGCGCTGCGCTCCCCCGCCTGGCGGTGGGCCTCGGCCTCGACCAGGTGGGCCCGCCACGCCTCGTCGGCAGGCCCGCTCGGTTCGCCCTGCTGCTGCATCATCGCGGAGCCGTCACGGGCGAACAGCACCAGCCGCCAGATCGCCCACAGGGCCACCACGGGCATCAGCACGACGCCGATGCCCAGCACAATCGGCACCACACGGCCGCCGCTGTCGGTGACGAGCAGCACGCCGCGCCAGCCGATGGTCACCGAGTAGAACGCCAGGACGACGAACAGCACGAGCGCGGTGATGCGCTCACGAGCCTTCTCGCGCAACGGATCAGGCCAGACCGAGGTAGTGCTCGAGCCCGACGGTCACGCCGGGGTGGTCGGCGACCTTGCGCACACCCTCCAGCACGCCGGGCATGAAGCTCACCCGGTCGAAGGAGTCGTGCCGGATGGTCAGGAGCTCGCCGGTCCCGCCGAAGAGCACCTCCTGGTGGGCGACGAGGCCACGCAGCCGCAGCGCGTGCACCGGTATGCCGTCCACGCGCGCCCCGCGCGCCCCGTCCGGGTCGTGGGTGGTCGCGTCCGGGACGTCGCCCAGGCCGGCCTCGCGGCGCGCGGCGCCGATCAGCGAGGCGGTGCGGGCGGCCGTGCCGGAGGGCGCGTCGACCTTGTCGGGGTGGTGCAGCTCGACCACCTCCACCGACTCGTAGAACCGGGCGGCCTGCTGGGCGAAGCTCATCATGAGGATGGCGCCGATGGCGAAGTTCGGGGCGATGAGCACGCCGACCCCGGGCTGGGCGTCGGCCTGCCGGCGCAGGGTCGCCAGCTTGTCCTCGTTCCACCCGGTGGTGCCGACGACGACGTGCACCCCCTGCGCCACGCAGTGCGCCACGTTGGCGGCGGAGGCGTCCGGCACCGAGAACTCGACGACCACGTCGGCGCCGGCGAGGTCGCCGAGCTCGTCCCCGTGGTCGAAGCGGCCCACGAGCTCGGTGTCCTCGGCGGCCTCGACCGCCCGGCACACCTCGGAACCCATGCGCCCGTCGGCGCCGATGACGGAGACCTTGATCGCGCTCACGCGGGCCAGCCTAGTGACCGGCCTGCGCCGCCCGGACAGCTGCCCGCCCGCTCAGTCCGTCCGCCCTCGCCCGGGAGCCGGGGACCGGCTCGCCCTCGGACCGGCTCGCCCTCGGACCGCCCGGCGGCAGGATGCGGCCCCCGCGCGGGGACTGTCACGCACCGAGGCCCGGCGCCCCTCGAGGGGGCACCGGGCCTCGGTGGCGTTCAGGAGGCGTCAGCCCTGCGCGGGCTCCTCGGCCTTGGCCTCACCGGCCGCGGCCTCGTCACCCTCGGGCAGGACCGCGGCGAGCGAGAGCTTGCCGCGCGGGTCGATCTCCTTGAGCTCGACCTGGACCTTCTGGCCGACCTTGACGACGTCGTCCACGGAGTCGATCCGCTTGCCGCCGACGAGCTTGCGCACCTCGGAGATGTGCAGCAGGCCGTCCTTGCCGGGCAGCAACGAGACGAACGCCCCGAAGGTCGTCGTCTTGACCACCGTGCCGAGGAAGCGCTCGCCGACCTCGGGCATCTGCGGGTTGGCGATCGCGTTGATCGCCGCGCGCGCGGCCTCGGCCGACGGGCCGTCGGTGGCACCGATGTAGACGGTGCCGTCGTCCTCGATGGAGATGTCGGCGCCGGTGTCCTCCTGGATCTGGTTGATCATCTTGCCCTTCGGGCCGATGACCTCGCCGATCTTGTCGACCGGCACCTTCACCGTGATGACGCGAGGCGCGAACGGGCTCATCTCGTCCGGGGTGTCGATGGCCTCGGCCATGACGTCCAGGATGTGCAGACGGGCGTCACGGGCCTGGGTCAGCGCGCCGGCCAGCACCGAGGCGGGGATGCCGTCGAGCTTGGTGTCGAGCTGGATGGCCGTGACGAACTCGCGCGTGCCGGCGACCTTGAAGTCCATGTCACCGAACGCGTCCTCGGCGCCGAGGATGTCGGTCAGCGCGGCGTACTGCGTCTGGCCGTCGACCTCGTCGGACACCAGGCCCATCGCGATGCCCGCGACCGGGGCGCGCAGCGGCACACCGGCGTTCATCAGCGCCAGGGTCGAGGCGCAGACCGAGCCCATGGACGTCGAGCCGTTGGAGCCGAGGGCCTCGGACACCTGACGGATCGCGTAGGGGAACTCCTCGCGGGTCGGCAGGACCGGCATGAGCGCACGCTCGGCCAGGGCGCCGTGACCGATCTCGCGGCGCTTCGGCGAGCCGACGCGGCCGGTCTCACCGGTGCTGTAGGGCGGGAAGTTGTAGTTGTGCATGTAGCGCTTGCGCGTGGTCGGCGACAGCGTGTCGAGCTGCTGCTCCATGCGGAGCATGTTCAGCGTGGTGACGCCCATGATCTGGGTCTCGCCACGCTCGAAGATCGCCGAGCCGTGCACGCGCGGCAGGACCTCGACCTCGGCGCCCAGGGCGCGGATGTCGGCCAGGCCGCGGCCGTCGATGCGCACCTTGTCGCGCAGGATCCGCTGGCGGACCAGCTTCTTCTGCACCGAGCGGTAGGCCGCCGACAGCTCCTTCTCGCGGCCCTCGAAGGACCCGGCGAGGGAGGCCTTCATGGCGTCCTTGATCTCGTCGAGGCGGTCCTCGCGCTCCTGCTTGCCGGCGATGGTGAGCGCCTGGGCCAGGTCGCCGGAGACGGCGGACTCGACCGCGGCGTAGGCGTCGTCCTGGTAGTCCAGGAAGATCGGGAACTCCTGGACCTCCTTGGCGGACTTGCCCGCGAGCTCGGCCTGGGCCTCGCACAGGACCTTGATGAACTTCTTGGACGCCTCGAGGCCCTCGGCCACGACCTCCTCGGTCGGTGCCTGCTTGCCCTCGTTCTTGACGAGGTTCCAGGTGGACTCGGTGGACTCCGCCTCGACCATCATGATCGCGACGTCGTCGCCGACGACCCGACCGGCGACGACCATGTCGAAGGTCGAGCGCTCGATGTCGGAGAAGTTCGGGAACGCCACCCACTGGCCGTCGATCAGCGAGACGCGGACGCCACCGATCGGGCCGCTGAAGGGCAGGCCGGAGATCTGGGTGGAGGCCGACGCGGCGTTGATCGCGAGCACGTCGTACTGGTGGTCGGGGTTGAGCGACAGCACCGTGATGACGACCTGGACCTCGTTGCGCAGGCCCTTGGTGAAGGTCGGGCGCAGCGGGCGGTCGATCAGGCGGCAGGTGAGGATGGCGTCGGTCGAGGGGCGGCCCTCGCGACGGAAGAACGAGCCGGGGATCTTGCCCGCGGCGTACATGCGCTCCTCGACGTCCACCGTCAGCGGGAAGAAGTCGAACTGGTCCTTGGGGGACTTGCCGGCCGTGGTCGTCGACAGCAGCATCGTGTCGTCGTCGAGGTAGGCGGCGACGGCGCCGCCGGCCTGCTTGGCCAGGCGACCGGTCTCGAACCGGACCGTGCGGGTGCCGAACGAGCCGTTGTCAATGGTGGCTTCGGCGAACTGAATCTCTGGACCCTCCATTGGGCCCTCCTGTTCTCTCATTCACAAACACCACGTGCATCGTCGTTGTGCACGGGCTTCCTTCGTGGGGGTGGTGCCCCCGGCACCGTATGCCGTGTGGCTGGGTCCGCGCGCGGGGCGCGCGGGTCCGGGCCCGGCATACAGGCCGCTCATGCGAAAGGAGGCGACCCGGACTCCGGCGAATCGGAGCGGGCCGCCTCCTTCACGTGAGACGTCTTATCGGCGCAGGCCAAGGCGCTTGATCAGCGAGCGGTAACGCTCGATGTCGGTCGCCTCGAGGTAGCGCAGCATGCGCTTGCGGCGGCCGACCAGCAGGAGCAGGCCGCGCCGGCTGTGGTGGTCGTGCTTGTGCTCGCGAGCGTGCTCGGTGAGGTCCTTGATCCGACGCGTGAGCATCGCGATCTGCACCTCGGGGGAGCCGGTGTCGCCCTCGTGGGTGGCGTATTCGGCGAGGATGTCCTTCTTCACAGCAGCGTCGAGGGCCACAGTGCTCCTTAAGTGTCGTTGCGCGGTGCCACAGGGCTGGTTCACCTGGGCTCTCTCTGATCCGCGGCCGGTTCACGGCAGTCAGCAAGGTTAGCAGCGGGGCCTCGCGCGCCCCTAATCGCGCCCGCCACCCCGAGGCCGGTGACCTGGCTCGGATGTTTCGCCTGGTCCCCCCGAAGGTGAGGGCTCAGGCTACCGGCGCGGGCGCCGGCTCGGACCGGGGTGCGACCGGTGCCTCGGCCGGTGTGCCCCGGAGCAGGACCCGCAACCGCCAGGCGGACCCGACGGCGAGGACGCTGATGCCGACGTGCGCGGCGAGGAAGACGCCTCCGGTGCCACCGCTGAGCGCGAGGCCGGCGAGCAGCGGGCCGGCCGCGGAGACCCCGGTCTGCAACGCCGAGAACACCCCGAGGGTGGTGCCGACCATGCCGGCCGGGGCGAGGCTGGCGGTGAGCGGGTTGAGCACCGGGGCGTACATCGTCTCGCCCAGCGCGAAGACGCCGAACGCGGTCACGAACAGCGCCCCGGCAAGGCCGGGCACGTGGTCGGCGAGCGCGAGCAGGCCCCACGAGGTGACCCAGACCGCGCCGACGACCACCAGCAGCGCCGGCGCCGAACGACCGGCGGTGAACCGGGTGACGACCATCTGCAGCAGGATGATGACGAGGCAGTTGACCGCCGAGGCGGTGCCGACGGTGCGCTCGGGCACGGAGAGCACGGTGATCGCATACGCCGGCAGGCCACTCTCGAACTGCGCGTAGAAGCCCAGGGCGAGGGTGATTGTGACCAGGGCGGTCCACCGCAGTGCGGGGCTGGCCAGGATGAGCCGTATGCCGGCCGCGCCGGTCCCGGTCGCAGCCTCCTCCGGTCGGGCGACCAGCTCGGGCTGCGGTGCCCGGCCCAGACCGGTCGCGCCGAGCAGCGCCGCGGACAGGGCGAAGCCGACCGCGGCCGTGGCGAAGGCGGGCCACATGCCGTGGGGGCGGTGCAGGTCCACGAGGTAGCCGGCGGCGAACGAGC
The DNA here is from genome assembly GCF_036391795.1 of Oryzihumus sp. Classification (GTDB taxonomy): domain Bacteria; phylum Actinomycetota; class Actinomycetes; order Actinomycetales; family Dermatophilaceae; genus Oryzihumus. The sequence continues at coordinate 8,838 of NZ_DASVZH010000123.1, read as the reverse complement.
CGACGGCCATGCCGAGCGCCTGGCCGGTGAACTGCCAGGCGAAGACCCGGCGCCGGTCGGCCTGGCCCACCCAGCGCAGGACGAGCACCGACATCGCGGGGCTGGCGCCGGTCAGGCCGACCCCGAAGACGAACATGCCGGCGAGGAACACGCCTGGCGTCTCCGCGAGCAGCAGCGACCCGGTGCCCAGCGCGGCGACGAGCTTGGCGACGACGGCCACCCGGACCGGGTCGAGCCGGTCGGTCAGCCGGCCGGCCACGGGCGCGGCGACCAGGGCACCGATGGAGAACAGGCTCGAGGCCCCGGCGGCGACGAAGGGGCCCCAACCACGGGTGTTGGCGGCATACGCGTACTGGTAGGGCAGCACCGTGCCCCAGCCGAGCATGCCGATGGTCGAGGCCAGGATCAGCAGACGGGCGCGCCGCACCGGACCTTCCTTTCAGACTTGCAAGCCGTAATCTTGCATAACGAATATTTCGATATCGAAATCTTAGCATGGCAGGATGACGCCATGAGCAACGTGAAGCGGGGCGGAGCGCGCCGGGAGTCCGAGCACGAGCGCTACCGGGCCGACGTGGCGGCCTACGTCGCCGCTGGTGGTGAGGAGTCGGTGCAGCGGGTGATCACCGCGGTCCACGGCCTGGCCCGGCGGATGAACCAGTGGTACGCCCACCAGCTGGCCGACCTCGACCTGTCCGCCGGGGAGTGGGGGGTGCTGGCCCGGCTGGCCACGTCCGGCGACGGCGCCGCGATGACGCCGAGCCAGCTCGCCGAGGCCACCAACGTCGCCGCCTCCTCGATGACCCACCGGCTGGACCGCATGGCCGAGCGTGGCCTGATCGCGCGGGCTGCCGATCCCGGCAACCGCACCCGGGTCCTGGTCACGCTCACCAAGGACGGCTGGGCCACCTTCAAGGCCGCCATCCGGGAGGCCAACCTGGTCGAGTCCGACGTGCTCGCCCCGCTGACCCACGCCCAGCGCGAGCAGCTCGCCTCCCTGCTCGAGGTCGTCATCGCCGGTCTGGACGAGGTGGCTCCGGGCTGAGCCACCGGGCACGCCACAGGGGGACGCTGACGCCGAGGACGAAGACGAGCAGCAACAGGCTCGGTCCGAGCAGGACGGCCGACGCCGTCGAGGAGAAGCCGGTGTGCGCGGTCAGCACTCCCCCGGCGACCAGGCCCGCACCGGCGACCGAGGCCACCCACCCCGTCCACCGGGGCAGCAGCCGCCCGACGACGATGCTCAACCCCAGCGCGAGCAACGAGATGCCACCGAGCATCTGGAAGAACCCGCCCAGCCCCTTCTCCAGGTCGCGCACCGCGGAGGCGGTGAGGAAGGCGGCCTCCTTGTCGGCGGCGCCGGTGGCCGTCACCCAACGGTGCACCGCACCCTTGAGCGCCACCCCGTCGACGGCCATCTGGACCGCGAAGACGGCGGCGTAGAGCAGCGCGGCGACGCCCCCGACCGTTGCCAGGACGCCGACGACCCCGCGCCGGACGGCTCCGAGGCGGGCAACCGTCAGGAGCATCAGAGACACGAGGAACGCGCCGGCGAACTGGCCGATGTGCACGGCGGTCCAGGTGCTCGACCGGCTGTACTCCAGGAAGGCCGCCACGCTGTCGTTAGGCGGGGACTTCGCCGGGTGCAGCTGGTCCATCACGACCTCGAGGAGGATCCCGGCCACCCCCGCTGCCGCGGCGAACCGCACCATCGAGCGGTCAGGTCCGGCCAGGCCGCTGCGCCCGGCCTCCGTCGCCGACGAGCCCCCGTGGACGTGTGCCGAGTCAGATCGCGTCGCCATGACCATGCTCCTCAGGGGCGACCCGGCAGCGGCCCGGCCGGCAGGAGCCGTTCGCCCGCTCCAGTCAAGGCCCCCGGCGGGCGCCCGGCAACCCGCCCCCCACCGCAGGTATGCCGCGTGGCCGGCCACGCGGCATACAGCCCGGACACGCGCCAGGCCCGTTCCGCAGCTGCGGAACGGGCCTGGCGAAGGTCAGGCGGGGCTCAGGCGAGCCCGGGGAACCAGATCTCGATCTCGCGCTTGGCCGACTCCGGGGAGTCCGAGCCGTGCACGATGTTCTGCTGGACCTTCAGCCCCCAGTCGCGGCCGAGGTCGCCGCGGATGGTGCCGGGCAGAGCGGCCGTCGGGTCGGTGGCGCCGGCCAAGGCACGGAAGCCCTCGATGCACCGCTCCCCCTCGATGACGGCGGCGGTCACCGGGCCGCTGGACATGAAGTCCACCAGCGGCTCGTAGAACGGCTTGCCCTCGTGCTCCGCGTAGTGCAGCGCCAGCCGGTCCTGGTCGGGGACGAACACCGACAGGGCCACGAGCGAGTAGCCCTTGGCCTCGATCCGCCGCAGCACCTCGCCGGAGAGTCCGCGCTTGAAGCCGTCGGGCTTCACCAACACCAGGGAACGCTCAGTCATGGGCCGGAGCCTACCGATCGGCGGGCGGGGAGGCCGAGCCGGCCTCGGCCAGGTGAGCCCGCGTGAGGGCGTCCATCCTGGCGCCCTGCACCAGCGCGGTGACCCAGAGCGCGCCGAAGATCAGGCCCACCACGAGCATCATCGGGACGACGAACGCGGACAGGAGCGTGGCGAGCTGCAGCACCCAGCCCAGGGTGATCCCCCACGGGCGGCGTAGCAGACCCGCGTCGAGGATGCACAGCACCGCGATGACGCTGCCGACCGCCAGGAAGGCCCCCGAGCTCGACTCGCCGCGCGCCTCCGCGAGGGCGCGGGCCACGAGGGCGCCGAAGAAGACCGCCAGGCCCTGGCTGCCGATGACCGTGGCGGCGAGACGACGCGTCATCTTCTCGGGGACGCCGTAGAGGACCAGGGAGCTCAGCACCGGTCCAGTCTCCCATTGCCGGCCGGGCCGCCCCCGCGCGGGCAGAAGATCCCCAGCCCGCACTCAGCACCCGTGCAGCAACCGTCCCTACGGTGGCTCCCAGCGCTGACGACGCGTTGTCCCGTGCGCCGGGGCCACTAGGGAGGAGCAGGTAGCAGGGTGTTCTCGTTGACCGGGTGGCTGTTCCTGACGCTGGTGGCGGTGGCCACCGTGGCCTCCTTCGTCGCCCTCGTCCTCTTGTGGCCGTCGCTCTCGGGCCGCGGGTGGAGCCGCTTCGCCCGGCGCGCCGGGCTGCTGCTGGGGGTCAACGTGCTGGTGCTCCTCACCGCGGCGACGCAGCTCAACGCGCAGTTCCTCTTCTTCGCGGACTGGACGGACCTCAAGGGCGCCCTCAGCAACACGGTCACGACGACGGCGGTCAAGCGGGGCGCCACCGCCACCGACGCGGCATCGCGTGCGGTCGCAGGCGCCGCCGCGAAGAGTGGGACCGCCACCCTGCCGGCGCTGGCCACCACGTCGGATGGCGAGGGGAACCTGCTCTACACCGTCCACGGGCCGCGCAGCGGCATCACCGGCCTCGTGGTGGTGCGGCTGCCCGACGGCTACGCCAGCCCGGCCAACGCCTCGGTCCGCTACCCCGTGCTGGAGACGTTCCACGGCTACCCCGGCTCGCCGTTCAACTGGGTGCGCACCATGGGACTGGGGTCGGCGATGGCCCAGCAGGTCGCGGCGCACCGGATGCGCCCGGCGCTCATCGTCTCTCCCGACCTGCAGATCCCCGCCGGCGCCGACACCGAGTGCGTCAACGGACGCCCGGGCACCCCGCAGATGGAGACCTGGCTGACCCGCGACGTGCCCGAGTGGGTGGCGCGCACGTTCCGCGTCAGCACCAACCGGTCCTCGTGGGCGACGATCGGGCTGTCCTCAGGTGGCTGGTGCGCCGCCATGGCGGCGATGCTCCACCCGGCGCAGTACAGCGCCGCGGTCGTCATGGGTGGCTACTTCCGACCTGAGTTCGGCCCGAACTACGAGCTGTACGCCCCGGGCAGCGCGCTGGCCCGACGCTACGACCTGGTCGCCCTGACCCACCGGCGGCCACCGCCGGTGGCCCTGTGGATGGAGACCTCCCACACCGACCCGGTGTCGTACACCTCGAGCGCCGAGCTGCTCAAGGTGGCCCGGCCACCGCTGGCGGTCGACGGGATCGTGCTCCAGCACGCCGGGCACCGCGCCGGGGTCTGGCTGAGCCTCCTGCCGGGCGCGCTCACGTGGCTGGGACGCAACGTCCCCGGCTTCGCGCCCACCAGCTGAGCCCGCGGGTCCGGCGTCCGGGCCGCCGCGACGGGGTTCGCTCGGCGACCCGGCGCTCAGACCTCGGTGACGCCGAGCAGCAGGCGGACCTCGGCGGCGGTGGTGATCGAGCCGGTGGCCAGCACTCCCCCGGCGACGCCGCCCTCGTCGGCCAGCCCGGCGGCCCGGTCGAGGGCCTCCGGCAGGCTGTCGACGACGGTGACGCGGTTCTCGCCGTAGATCTCGGTGGCGAGGTCGCCCAGGGCCTTGGGGCTCATGGCACGCGGGGAGGTGGTGCGGGTGACCACGACCTCGTCCAGCACCGGCTCGAGGACCTCGAGCATCTGCGTGGCGTCCTTGTCCGCGAGCACCGCGATGACGCCGATGATGCGGGCGAAGTTGAACGAGTCCTCCAGCGCCGCGCGCAGCGCCTCGGCGCCCGCGGGGTTGTGCGCCGCGTCGACGAGGACCGTGGGTGAGCGGCGCACGATCTCCAGTCGCCCCGGGGAGGACATCTCGGCGAAGGCGGCGCGCACCACGTCGATGTCCAGCGGCTGCTCGCCACCGCCGATGAACGCCTCCACCGCCGCGAGCGCGATCGCGGCGTTGTGCCCCTGGTGGGCGCCGTGCAGTGGCAGGAACAGGTCGTTGTAGTCACCGGACAGGCCACGGATCGACACCTGCTGGCCCCCGACCGCGATGTCGCGGGCCAGGACACCGAACTGGCTGCCCTCCACGGCGGTGGTCGCACCCACCTCGGCGGCGCGCTCGAGCAGGATCTCGGTGACCTCGGGCTCCTGCACGCCGATGACGGCGAGGGCGCCCTCCTTGATGATGCCGGCCTTCTCGGTCGCGATGTCCTCCACGGAGGAGCCCAGGAAACGCTCGTGGTCCAGGGCGATCGGCGTCACGACGGCGACGGTGCCGTCGGCGACGTTGGTCGCATCCCAGGAGCCGCCCATGCCGACCTCGACCACCGCGACGTCGACGGGGGCGTCGGCGAACGCGGCGTAGGCCACGGCGACGACGACCTCGAAGTACGTCATCCGGGGTCCGCCCTCGTCGACCGACTTCGTGTCGACCATCTCGATGTAGGGCAGCACCTCCTCGTAGGCCGCGACGAACTTCTCCGGCGGGATCGGCTTGCCGTTCAAGGCGATCCGCTCACGGATGTCGTGCAGGTGCGGCGAGGTGAACCGCCCGGTGGACAGGCCCGCCTCGCGCAGCAGCCGCTCGATCATCCGGGTGGTCGAGGTCTTGCCGTTGGTGCCGGTGACGTGGATGACCGGGAAGGCCCTCTGCGGGTCACCGAGCAGCTCCATCACCGCGGCGATGCGGTCCAGGGACGGCTCGAGGTCGTGCTCGGGCGTGCGGGCAAGGATCTCCTGCTCCACCTCCCGCATCCGCTTGCGCAGCTCGAGCTGCTCGGCGGCGTGCTGCTGGGCCGCGTCGGGGCGGCCGGTCGAGGGCGCCATCAGAGCTTCCTCACCAGGATGCGGATGGCCTGGCCGTCGCCGACGGTGGCCTCGACGCCCTGGCCCTCCGGGAGCTGGTGCGCCGAGCCTGCCGAGCCGAACTGGGTTGCCAAGGTCTCCTCCATGATGAGCTGCTGGTGGGTCACGGTGGCCTGCCAGACCTCGTCGTCGCCGGTCACCGTCAGGCTGATCCGGTCGCTGATGTCCAAGCCGGCGTCGCGGCGGGCCTGCTGCACCGCCCGGACCACGTCGCGGGCCAGGCCCTCGGCGGCCAGCTCCGGCGTCACCGTCGTGTCGAGCACGACGAAGCCGCTGCCCGGGAGCATGCCCGTGGCCCTGCTGCCCTCGCCGTGGCCGTCCTCGGCCACCACCGTCTCGAGGGTGTACTCCCCCTCATGCAGCGGCAGCCCGCCGGCCACGACGCCGCCGTCCTCCTGCACGGACCAGTCGCCGGACTTGCTCGCCTTGATGGCGACCTGGACCTGCTTGCCCAGGCGCGGCCCGGCGGCGCGGGCGTTGACGGTCAGCTTCTGGGAGATGCCGAAGTCCGCCTCGCTCGCCGAGGCCACGTCGACGAGGGTCACCGTGCGGACGTTGACCTCGTCGGCGACGACCGCGCCGAAGGACTCCAGCGCCGCGGCGTCCTCGGTGACGACGGTCAGGTCCTGCAGCGGCAGCCGCACGCGCAGCGCGTTGGCCTTGCGCAGGCCCAGCGCCGTCGAGCAGATCTCCCGCGCCCGGTCCATCGCCGCGACGAGCGGCTCGTCCGAAGGCAGGTCGGAGGCCACCGGCCAGTCGGTGAGGTGCACCGAGCGGCCACCGGTGAGCCCGCGCCAGATCTCCTCGGTGGTGAAGGGCAGCAACGGCGCCGCGACCCGGGTGAGCACCTCGAGGGTGGTGTAGAGGGTGTCGAACGCGGCCGAGGCCGAGCCGTCACCGGCGGTGTCCCAGAACCGCTCCCGCGAGCGCCGGATGTACCAGTTGGTCAGCACGTCGAGGAAGCCGCGCACCGAGTCGCAGGCCGAGGCCACGTCGTAGGTGTCCAGCTGGTCCTGCACGTCCTGCACGAGGTCGCGCAGCTTGGCCAGCAGGTAGCGGTCGAGCACGTCCTCCGAGGCGGTGGACCACCTCGCCTCGTAGCCGGCGCCCCCGCCCGCGGCGTTGGCGTAGAGGGAGAAGAAGTACCACGCGTTCCACAGCGGGATGAGCACCTGGCGGACCCCGTCGCGGATGCCCTGCTCGGTGACGATCAGATTGCCACCGCGCAGGATCGGGCTGGACATGAGGAACCAGCGCATCGCGTCGGCGCCGTCGCGGTCGAAGACCTCGGAGACGTCCGGGTAGTTGCGCAGCGACTTGCTCATCTTCTGGCCGTCGTTGCCCAGCACGATGCCGTGGCTGACGCAGTTCTGGAACGCGGGCCGGTCGAACAGCGCCGTGGCCAGGATGTGCATCGTGTAGAACCAGCCGCGGGTCTGGCCGATGTACTCCACGATGAAGTCGCCCGGGAAGTGGTGCTCGAACCACTCGGCGTTCTCGAACGGGTAGTGCACCTGCGCGAAGCTCATCGAGCCGGAGTCGAACCACACGTCGAGGACGTCGGTGACGCGGCGCATCGTCGAGCGGCCCGTCGGGTCATCGGGGTTGGGCCGGGTCAGCTCGTCGATGAACGGCCGGTGCAGGTCGGTGACCTCGACGCCGAAGTCCCGCTCGAGCTCCTCGAACGAGCCGTAGACGTCGACGCGCGGGTAGTTCGGGTCGTCGGACTTCCACACCGGGATCGGGCTGCCCCAGAAGCGGTTGCGGCTGATCGACCAGTCGCGGGCGTTGGACAGCCACTTGCCGAACTGACCGTGCTTGACGTGCTCTGGCACCCACGTGATCTGCTCGTTGAGCTCGACCATCCGGTCCTTGAACTTGGTGACCTCGACGAACCAGCTCGAGACCGCCTTGTAGATCAGCGGCTTCCGGCAGCGCCAGCAGTGCGGGTAGGAGTGCACGTAGCTCTCCTCGCGCACCAGCAGCCCGGCGGCCTTGAGGTCGTTGATGATCGGGCGGTTGGCCTCGAACGCCTGCAGCCCCTGGTAGGGCGGCACCGCGGCGGTGAACTTCGCGCCCTCGTCGACGGTGAGGATGGTCGGGATACCGACCGCCTCACACGCCTTCTGGTCGTCCTCGCCGTAGGCCGGGGCCATGTGCACCACGCCGGTGCCGTCGTCGGTGGTGACGTGGTCGCTGGCGATGACCTGCCAGGCGTTCTCGGTGCCCCACACCGCGGTGTCGGTGAGGAAGTCGAAGATCGGGGCGTAGCGCCGGCCGACGAGCTCGGATCCCTTGTGGCGCGCCACGACCCGGTCACGGGCGTCCTCCCCCAGCTCCCGCGCATACGCCCCCAGGCGCGCCTCGGCCAGGACATAGCGCGAGCCGTCGTGCTCGACGGTGACGTAGTCCAGGTCCGGGCCGACGGCCATGGCCAGGTTGCTCGGCAGGGTCCACGGCGTGGTCGTCCAGGCGAGGAGCTTCTCGCCGGTCTCCAGCGTCACCGCGACGGTGACCGAGGGGTCCTGGCGCTGTTGGTAGACGTCCTCGTCCATGCGCAGCTCGTGGTTGGACAGAGGCGTCTCGTCGTTCCAGCAGTAGGGCAGCACGCGCATGCCCTCGTAGACCAGGCCCTTGTCGTAGAGCGTCTTGAACGCCCAGATGACGCTCTCCATGTACTCCGGGTTGAGCGTCTTGTAGTCGTTCTCGAAGTCGACCCAGCGGGCCTGGCGGGTGACGTACTCCTCCCAGTCCTGGGTGTACTTCAGCACCGACTCGCGGCAGGCAGCGTTGAACTTCTCGATGCCCAGCTCGAGGATGTCGGCCTTGGTCTTCAGCCCCAGCTTGCGCTGCGCCTCGAGCTCGGCCGGCAACCCGTGGGTGTCCCAGCCGAAGCGGCGCTCGACCCGGCGCCCACGCATCGTCTGGTAGCGCGGGATGAGGTCCTTGACGTAGCCGGTGAGCAGGTGGCCGTAGTGCGGCAGGCCGTTGGCGAACGGCGGCCCGTCGTAGAAGACGAACTCGTTGGAGCCGTTCTCGCCGGCGTCACGGTTCGCGACCGACGCCTGGAAGGTCCCGTCCTCGGCCCAGTAGCGCAGGATGCGTTCCTCGATCTCGGGGAACCGCGGGCTCGCGACAACAGCCTGCGGGCGCGCCGCGTCACCGGGGGTGCTGAGGAAGTC
>NZ_DASVZH010000122.1:0-12494 GCF_036391795.1 Oryzihumus sp. | reverse complement strand
CGTGGTCAGCAACGAGGTCGAGGCGCTGCAGCTGGAGTACTCCTGGATCAAGGAGTTCGACCCGCGCTTCAACGTCAAGTACCGCGATGACAAGTCCTACCCCTACCTCGCGGTGACGATGGGGGAGGAGTTTCCCCGCGCCCAGGTGCTGCGCGGTGCCAAGCGCAAGGGCACGCGCTACTTCGGCCCCTACGCCCACGCCTGGGCCATCCGCGAGACCCTCGACCTGCTGCTGCGGGTGTTCCCCATGCGCACGTGCAGCGGCGGGGTGTTCAAGCGCGCCGGCCAGGTCGGCCGGCCCTGCCTGCTCGGCTACATCGACAAGTGCTCGGCGCCCTGCGTCGGCCGGGTCAGCGCCGAGGAGCACCGCGCCATCGCCGAGGACTTCTGCGACTTCATGGCCGGCAACACCACCAAGTTCGTCAAGCGCCTCGAGAAGCGCATGAAGGACGCAGCCGCCGAGATGGACTATGAGCAGGCCGCCCGGCTGCGTGACGACATCGGCGCGCTGCAGCGGGCGCTGGAGAAGTCCGCGGTGGTGCTCGGGGACGCCACCGACGCCGACGTGTTCGCCCTGGCCGACGACGAGCTCGAGGCCGCCGTGCAGGTGTTCCACGTCCGCGGCGGCCGCGTGCGCGGCCAGCGCGGCTGGGTGGTCGAGAAGGACGACGAGGCCGTGCCCGACCTGGTCGAGCACCTCCTGCAGCAGGTGTACGGCGGGGAGTCGCCGGAGGGGGTCCCCCGCGAGGTCCTCGTCCCCGTCCTGCCCGAGGACGCGGCATACCTCGCGCAGTGGTTGAGCGCCCTGCGCGGCGCGCAGGTCGACCTGCGGGTGCCGCAGCGGGGCGACAAGCGCGCGCTGATGGACACCGTGCGCCGCAACGCCGAGCAGTCCCTGGCCCGGCACAAGGTCGCCCGCGCCGGCGACCTCACCGCACGCAGCCTGGCCCTGGAGGAGCTGCAGCAGACACTCGAGCTGACCGACGCGCCGCTGCGGATCGAGTGCTTCGACGTCAGCCACATCCAGGGCACCCAGGTCGTCGCGTCGATGGTGGTGTTCGAGGACGGACTGCCACGCAAGTCCGAGTACCGCCGCTTCATCGTGCGCGGCGCGGTGGGTGCCGATGGCGGGGGTGCCGACGGTGCGAACGGCGACCGCCCGGTGCAGGTGGACGACACCGCGGCGATGCGGGAGGTGCTGACCCGGCGGTTCCGGCGCTACCTCGACGACCGCTCCGAGGCCACCGACCTCGAGGTCGACGACCGGCTCGGTGAGGACGAGGACGGCCCGGCCGGCTCGCGGATCGACCCCGACACCGGCCGGCCGCGCCGGTTCGCCTACCCGCCCAACCTCGTGGTGGTCGACGGCGGCCTGCCTCAGGTCAACGCCGCGCAAGCGGTGCTCGACGAGCTCGGCATCGACGACGTCGCGCTGGTCGGCCTGGCCAAGCGGCTGGAGGAGGTCTGGGTGCCCGGGCAGGACTTCCCGGTGATCCTGCCGCGCACCAGCGAGGGCCTCTACCTGCTGCAGCGGCTGCGCGACGAGGCGCACCGCTTCGCGATCACCTTCCACCGGCAGCGGCGGTCCAAGGCGATGACCAGCAGCGCCCTGGACACCATCCCGGGGCTGGGCGCCACCCGGCGCAAGGCGCTCCTCAAGCACTTCGGGTCGGTCAAGAAGGTCCGGGCCGCCACGGAGGAGCAGATTCGCGAGGTTCCGGGCATCGGACCCGCGCTTGCTGCCACGATTCATACGACGCTGGCTGCCGAGCAGCAGACCGCGACGCCGGCGGTCAACGTGACCACCGGTGAGGTGCTGGACTGATGACGTGCAAAGGGGAGCACACGTGAGCGACACAGGCGGGCCCACCAACGCGCCGACCGACGTGGTGGTACTCACCGGCATGAGCGGCGCCGGGCGGTCCACGGCGGCCAACGTGCTCGAGGACCTCGGCTGGTACGTCGTGGACAACCTCCCGCCACAGATGATCCTGCCCATGGCCGAGCTCGCCGAGCACTCCCGCGGCGGGGTCTCCCAGCTCGCGGTGGTCGTCGACGTGCGCAGCCGCACCTTCTTCACCGCCCTGCGCGAGGCGCTGCAGACCCTGCGCAACCGGGGCTGGAAGCCCAACGTCGTGTTCGTCGACGCCACCGACGAGGCGCTCGTGCGCCGGTTCGAGAGCGTGCGCCGGCCGCACCCGCTGCAGGGCCACGGCCGGCTGCTCGACGGCATCACCCGGGAGCGCACGCTGCTCGGTGACCTGCGCTCCGAGGCCGACATCCTCATCGACACCTCGGGCCTCAACGTCCACCAGCTCTCCGCCAAGGTCTCCCAGGTCTTCGCCACCGAGGGCGGGCCGCGCCTGCGCCTCGCGGTGATGTCGTTCGGCTTCAAGTACGGCATCCCGCTCGACGCCGACCTCGTCTTCGACATGCGCTTCCTGCCCAACCCGTTCTGGGTGCCCGAGCTGCGCTCGCAGACCGGCAAGGACGCCTCGGTGGCCGACTACGTCCTGAGCCAGCCGGGCGCCAAGGAGTTCGTCGACCGGGTCGTCGACCTGATGGACCCGGTGGTCGGCGGCTACCTGCGCGAGGGCCGGCGCTACGTCACCCTCGCGGTCGGCTGCACCGGCGGCAAGCACCGCTCCGTCGCCGTGGCCGAGGCGCTCGCCGCCCGGCTCTCCTCCGACGAGGTGGCCACGATCCTCGTGCACCGAGATCTGGGCCGCGAGTGACCGGCCCGTCCGTCGTCGCGCTGGGCGGGGGGCACGGCCTGGCTGCCTCCCTGGCCGCCCTGCGCCACGTCACCGACCACATCACCGCCGTCGTCACGGTTGCCGACGACGGGGGCTCCAGCGGCCGGCTGCGACGGGAGTTCGACGTGCTGCCGCCCGGCGACCTGCGGATGGCGCTGTCCGCGCTCACCGAGGACACCGAGTGGGGCCACCTGTGGCGGGACGTGCTGCAGCACCGCTTCCACGGCGACGGCGAGCTCGGCGGGCACGCCCTCGGCAACCTGCTCATCGTGTCCCTGTGGGAGCAGCTCGGCGACACCGTCTCCGGCCTCGACATGGTCGGTCGGCTGCTCAACGCCCGGGGCCGGGTGCTGCCGATGGCGGCGGTGCCGCTGATCATCCGCGCCGACGTGCTGGGGGAGGACCCGGCCCGGCCGCTGGAGGTCACCGTCGTGAGCGGGCAGGTCCAGGTCGCCACCACCACCGGCCGCGTCCTGGGCATCGGCCTGGACCCGGAGGAGCCCCCGGCCTGCGCCGAGGCGGTCTCCGCGGTGCAGGAGGCCGACTGGGTCATCCTGGGCCCGGGGTCGTGGTTCACCTCGGTCATGCCCCACCTGCTGGTGCCGGGGCTGCGCGACGCCATCGTCGGCACCCGGGCCCGCCGGTTGCTCACGCTCAACCTGCAGATGCACACCGGCGAGACCGAGGGCTTCTCGGCCGAGAACCACCTCGAGGTGCTCGCCGCCCACGCGCCCGACCTGCACCTCGACGTGGTGCTCGCCGACCCGCGGGTGATCACCGACGAGAAGCTGCTGCGCCGGGTCTGCGAGGGCCTCGGCGCCGACCTCGTCGTCGCGCCCGTGGCCGCGACCGACCAGCCCGGCCTGCACGACGAGCTGCGCCTCGCCGCGGCCTACCGCGACGTCCTGACCTGACCGCCGGCAGGTTTGTTGCCACCTTCGGCCACGACCGGGTGGGACCGGATGGCAGGATGGCCCCATGGCGATGACGGCGAAGGTGAAGGACGAGCTCAGCCGTCTGCAGGTGACGAAACCCTGCTGCCGCAAGGCAGAAGTGTCGGCCATGCTCCGATTCGCCGGGGGGCTGCACATCGTCGGGGGACGCATCGTCGTGGAGGCCGAGCTCGACACGGCACAGGCGGCGCGACGGCTGCGCAAGGACATCACCGAGGTCTACGGCCACTCCAGCGACGTGATGGTCCTGGCGGCCGGCGGCCTGCGGAAGGGCAGCCGCTATGTCGTCCGCGTCGTGCAGGACGGCGAGGCGCTGGCCCGACAGACCGGCCTGATCGACACCCGCGGGCGCCCGGTCCGCGGGCTGCCGCCGCGGGTCGTCAGCGGGGCCGTCTGCGACGCCGAGGCGGCGTGGCGCGGCGCGTTCCTCGCCCACGGCTCGCTGACCGAGCCGGGACGCTCCTCGTCGCTGGAGGTGACCTGCCCCGGCCCCGAGGCCGCGCTGGCGCTGGTCGGCGCGGCCCGCCGGCTCGGCATCCAGAGCAAGGCCCGCGAGGTCCGCGGCGTCGACCGGGTGGTCATCCGCGACGGCGACGCCATCGGGGCGATGCTCACCCGCATGGGCGCCCACGACGCCGTGCTGGCGTGGGAGGAGCGCCGGATGCGTCGCGAGGTGCGCGCCACCGCCAACCGGCTGGCCAACTTCGACGACGCCAACCTGCGCCGCTCGGCGCGCGCGGCCGTCGCGGCCGGTGCCCGGGTCGAGCGCGCCCTGGAGATCCTCGGCGCCGACGTGCCCGACCACCTGCTCGACGCCGGACGGCTGCGCCTGGAGCACAAGCAGGCCAGCCTCGAGGAGCTCGGCCAGCTGGCGCAGCCGCCGATGACCAAGGACGCCGTCGCCGGGCGGATCCGCCGCCTGCTGGCCATGGCCGACAAGCGCGCCGCCGACCTCGGCATCCCGGGCACCGACGCCAACCTCACGGCCGACATGCTCGACGCCTGAGACTGCGCCGACCACCTGACGTCCTACCGATCGGTATCCCCTAGGGTCGAGACGTCGTTCAACAGCAGGCTCGCGCCGCGGTGGCGCGGGCCCGTGCACCATGTGATCGAGGAGAGGCTGGACCCCCAGTGACTGTTCGCGTTGGTATCAATGGCTTTGGCCGCATCGGCCGCAACTTCTTCCGCGCCGTCGAGGCATCCGGCGCCGACATCGAGGTGGTCGCCGCCAACGACCTGGGCGACCTCAAGACGATGGCCCACCTGCTGAAGTACGACTCGATCCTCGGTCGCTTCCCCGAGGACGTCACGGTCGAGGGCGACGGCATCAAGGTCGGCGACAAGACCATCAAGATCCTCGCCGAGCGCGACCCCGGCGCCCTGCCCTGGAAGGACCTCGGCGTCGACGTGGTCATCGAGTCGACCGGCTTCTTCACCGACGCCACCAAGGCCCGCGCGCACGTCGACGCGGGCGGGGCCAAGAAGGTCATCATCTCGGCGCCGGCGTCCAACGAGGACTTCACCGTGGTCATGGGCGTCAACCACGACGACTACGACCCCGAGGCGCACACGGTCATCTCCAACGCCTCCTGCACCACCAACTGCCTGGCGCCGATGGCCAAGGCCATCAACGACGAGTTCGGCATCGTCAAGGGCCTGATGACGACCATCCACGCCTACACCCAGGACCAGAACCTCCAGGACGCGCCGCACAAGGACCTGCGCCGCGCCCGCGCCGCCGCCCTCAACATGGTGCCGACCTCCACCGGCGCCGCGAAGGCGATCGGCCTGGTGCTGCCGGAGCTCAAGGGCAAGCTCGACGGCTACGCCATGCGCGTGCCGCTGCCCACCGGCTCGGCCACCGACCTCACCGTCGAGGTTTCCCGCGAGACGACGGTCGAGGAGGTCAACGCCGCCGTCAAGGCTGCCGCCGAGGGGGCGCTGAAGGGCTTCCTCACCTACAACGAGGACCCGATCGTCTCCACCGACATCGTCACCGACCCGGCGTCGTGCATCTTCGACGCGCCGCTGACCAAGGTCATCGGCAACCAGGTCAAGGTCGTCGGCTGGTACGACAACGAGTGGGGCTACTCCAACCGCCTCGTCGACCTCGTCACCTACGTCGGCAAGCGCCTCTGAGCCTGATGCGGACCCTCGACGACCTGCTGGCGGAGGGCGTGCGCGGCAAGCGCGTCCTCGTCCGCAGCGACCTCAACGTCCCGCTCGACGCCGACGGCGCGATCACCGACGACGGTCGGGTGCGCGCGTCGGTGCCGACCATCGAGGCCCTCACCGAGGCGGGTGCGCGCGTCGTCGTGTGCGCCCACCTCGGTCGGCCCAAGGGCACCCCGGAGGCGAAGTACTCCCTGGCGCCCGCGGCGGCCCGGCTCGGCGAGCTCCTCGGCGCCGACGTGCCGCTGGCGCAGGACACGGTCGGCGAGTCCGCCCGTGCGCTGGTCGACGGCCTCGCCGACGGCCAGGTCGCGATGCTGGAGAACCTGCGCTTCAACGCGGGGGAGACCAGCAAGGACGAGGCCGAGCGGGGCGCCTTTGCCGACGAGCTCGCCTCTCTCGCCGACGTGTTCGTGAGCGACGGCTTCGGCGTGGTGCACCGCAAGCAGGCCAGCGTGTATGACGTGGCGCAGCGGCTGCCGCACTACGCCGGCGGGCTGGTGCGGGCCGAGGTCGAGGTGCTTCAGCGCCTGACGCAGGACCCGCAGCGCCCCTACGCCGTGGTGCTCGGCGGTGCCAAGGTCAGCGACAAGCTCGGCGTCATCGCCAACCTGCTGCAGACCGCGGACCGGCTGCTCATCGGCGGCGGCATGGTGTTCACCTTCCTCAAGGCCCAGGGCCACGAGGTCGGCACCAGCCTGCTCGAGGCCGACCAGGTCGACACGGTCATGGGCTACCTGGCGCAGGCGCAGGAGCGTGGCGTCGAGATCGTGCTGCCGACCGACATCGTCGCCGCCGACGCCTTCTCGGCCGACGCGGCCCACGACGTGGTGGCCGCCGACGCCATCCCGGCCGACCGCATGGGCCTGGACATCGGCCCGGAGTCGGCCAAGGCGTTCGCCGCCAGGCTCGCCGACGCGCGCACGGTGTTCTGGAACGGCCCCATGGGCGCGTTCGAGATGGCCCCCTACGCCGCGGGGACCCAGGCCGTCGCCGAGGCGCTCGTCGAGGCGACGCGGGGCGGCGCGCTGACCGTGGTCGGGGGCGGCGACTCCGCCGCGGCGGTGCGCCAGCTCGGCTTCGCCGACGACCAGTTCGGCCACATCTCCACCGGCGGTGGCGCCAGCCTGGAGTACCTCGAGGGCAAGCCGCTGCCGGGCCTGACGGTGCTCGAGCAGGACTGACACCCGCCACACCGAACCACGCCGGTGGGCCGGGCCGGGCCACCCGGCCCGGCCCACCGTCATACGCATCCCGAGGAGCCCCATGGCAGCCAAGCCGGCCGGTCGCACGCCCCTGATGGCGGGCAACTGGAAGATGAACCTGGACCACCTGCAGGCCACGCACCTGGTGCAGAAGCTGGACTGGACCCTGCGCGACGCCAAGCACGACTACGAGGCGGTGGAGGTCGCCGTGCTGGCGCCGTTCACCGACCTGCGCAGCGTGCAGACCCTCGTCGAGGGCGACCGGCTGCGGCTGGCCCACGGCGCGCAGGACCTGTCCGTGCACGACGCCGGCGCCTACACCGGCGAGGTGTCCGGGGCGTTCCTGGCCAAGCTCGGCTGCACCTACGTGGTCGTGGGGCACAGCGAGCGGCGGGAGTACCACGGCGAGGACGACGCCACGGTCAGCGCCAAGGTCAAGGCCGCCTACCGCCACGGGCTGACCCCGATCCTGTGCGTCGGCGAGGGCCTGGACGTGCGCAAGGCCGACGGCCACGTCGCGCACGTGCTGGCCCAGCTCGACGCCGCGCTCGAGGGCGTCACCGCCGAGCAGGTGCGTTCGATCGCGGTCGCCTACGAGCCTGTGTGGGCCATCGGCACCGGCGAGGTCGCCACCCCGGCCGACGCCCAGGAGGTGTGCGCCGCGATCCGCACCCGCCTGGCCGAGCTGTACTCCGGCGACACCGCCGACGGCATCCGCATCCTCTACGGCGGGTCGGTCAAGGCCGCCAACGTCGCGGCGATCATGGCCGAGGCGGACGTGGACGGCGCGCTGGTCGGCGGCGCGTCGATCGTGGTGGAGGAGTTCGCCTCCATCTGCCGCTACCGCGAGCACGTCACCGCCGGCTGAGCCGGCGCCGACCCCTCGTCCCGACAGCGGCGGGTCGGTTGGTGGCCCCGGGGCCAGCAGGTAGGCTGAGCCCTTGGCGCGCGCGTGAGGCGTGTGCCCTCTGGTGAACTCGATGAGATAGGTGTGACCGTGACTGCGGTGAAGATCGGGCTGCAGGTCCTGCTCGTCCTGACGGGCCTGTTCCTGACCCTGCTGATCCTGATGCACAAGGGCAAGGGCGGTGGCCTCTCCGACATGTTCGGTGGCGGCATGTCCAGCGCCATGGGCGGGTCCTCGGTGGCCGAGCGCAACCTCGACCGCTTCACCGTCGCCGTCGGCATCGTCTGGTTCACCTGCGTGGTCGGCCTCGGCCTGATCGAGCGGTTCTCGCCGAGCTGACCCACCCCCGCCCGCGCGCCGACGGCGCGCCGGGCACGCACAACGAGCACGACGTCGAGGAGCACAACAGTGGCAGGTGGCAACGCGATTCGGGGCAGCCGGGTCGGAGCGGGTCCCATGGGAGAGGCCGAGCGGGGTGACGCCGCACCGCGCGTCTTCGTCTCGTACTGGTGCTCCAACGGGCACGAGACCCGCCCCAGCTTCGCCGAGGAGCCGGGCCTGTCGGTCCCGGAGACGTGGGACTGCCCGCGCTGCGGCTTCCCCGCCGGCCAGGACAAGGACAACCCGCCGGCCCCGCCGCGGGTGGAGCCCTACAAGACCCACCTGGCCTACGTGAAGGAGCGGCGCAGCGACGCCGACGGCCAGGCCATCCTCGACGAGGCGCTGCAGAGCCTGCGCGACCGCGGCCTGATCCAGTAGCGCCGAACCGCAGGGCCCCCCCGGGCCGCCCCGGAGGACCACGACGACGCCCCCGGACCCTTCAGGGTCCGGGGGCGTCGTGTGTGGCCGGTATGCCGTGTCGCGCACCTCCTGCAGGCGGTTGGCGTCGACCGGGACAGGCCAGGACCCGTCAGTTGCCCGTGTCAGGGACTGGCCGGACGGATGAGCTGACGGGGCACGTGCGTGGCCGCTTCCCGGTCCAGCAGCCAGGTCGTGGACCGGGTGCCGTGGACGCCCGCGGCGGGGGCCTGCATCTCGCCCGCACCGGACAGTGCCAGCCCGACGGCCCCGGCCTTGTCGGCGCCGGAGACGAGGAACCACACGTCCCGCGCCGCGCACAGCGCCGGGAACGTCAGCGAGATCCGCGTGGGCGGCGGTTTGGGCGCCCCGCGGACGCCGACCACCGACCGGTCGCGCTCGTGCAGCGCTGCGTGCTCGGGGAACAGCGAGGCCACGTGGGCGTCCGGCCCGACGCCGAGCATCACCACGTCGAAGGCGGGCACGTCGCGACCCGAGCCGGCCGCGGCAGCCAGCTGACCGGCATACCGGGCCGCGGCGGCCTCGAGGTCGGCACCGTCCGCGCCGTCGGGGCCGGGCATGGCGTGCACCCGGGCCGGCTCGAGCGGCACCGCGTCGAGCAGCGCCTCGCGGGCCTGGGTCTCGTTGCGGTCCGGGTCGCCGGCCGGCAGGAAGCGCTCGTCACCCCACCAGAGGTTGAGCCGGCGCCAGTCCACGGCGTCCCGGGCGGCGGAGGCGCCGAGCGAGGCGAGGATCGCCGAGCCCATCGACCCGCCCGTGAGGACCACGTCGGCCTCGCCGCGGGAGGCCTGGGCGTCGACGATGGCCGTGACGAGCCGGGCCGCCGCGGCATCGGCCAGCAGCTGCTTGTCGCGGTGGACGACGACGCTGGGGCCGCGGCTCACGCCTCGTCCCCGGTCTTGTCCTTGAGCTTGCGCGAGGCAGCCTCCTTGACCGCCTCGGTCGAGGGAGCCTCGGGCACCTCGGTCTCGACCATCTGAGCGCTGCCGTGCTTGCGCGCCTCCCGGGCCAGCCGGTCGGCCTGGCGGGTTGCCTCCTCGACCGACGGGGCCTCGCCCCTGGCCACGGCCTTGCTGGCCGTGGTCGAACGGCCCTGCGAGACCTTGGCCAGACCCTTGGTGAGCGCCTGGGCGTAGATCTCGTCGGGGTCGAGGCGGCGCAGCTCGTCGGCCAGGCACTCGGCCAGCCCCCGTCGGGCCAGGCCGATCCGCCGGACCGGCTGCCCGGCCTGGGTCAGCGTGGCGACGTTGCCGTCCGGGCGCACGAGGTCGACGTCCCCGCTGCGGCGCTCGAGGCGGACGCTGATCATGCCCGAGCCGGCCCGGGTGCGAGCCCGCTTGACCGGGCACTTGAGCATCTGCGCGATCCAGCCCGCCAGCAGGTCGGTCGAGGGGGAGTCCGAGCCGCCGGTGACGGTGGCGCCGACGACCGGCTCGAACGGCGGCTGGTCGAGGGCCGCGGCGAGCAGGCCGCGCCACAGGGTCACGCGGGTCCACGCCAGGTCGGTGTCGCCCGGCTTGTAGGTCTGCGCCCGGTAGTCCATCTCCTTGTGCGGGTTGCGCGCCTCCGCGGCGTCGGTGATCCGACGCTGGGCCATCCGCCCGATCGGGTCGGTCGACACCGGGTGCGGGGCCGCCTTGGGCCACCACGCCACGACGGGGGAGTCCGGCAGCAGCAGCGGGGTCACCACGCTGTCGCCGTGGTCGACCAGCGGGCCGAACAGGCGCAGCACGACGACCTCGGAGGCGCCGGCGTCGCCGCCGACCCGGATCTGGGCGTCGAGCCGGCTGGTGCCGCGCTTGTTGCCGCTGACCAGGGCGATGATCCGGCACGGGTGCTGGCGCGAGGCGTCGTTGGCGGCCTCGATCGCCTCGTCCGCGTCGGACTCGTCGACCACGATGATCAGCGTGAGCACGCGGCCGAGGGCCATCGCGCCGACGTCGTTGCGCAGCCGGACCAGCTTCTTGCTGACCGCCTGCGTGCTGGTGCTGGGCAGGTCGACGATCACGGCATCCTCCAGTGGCGTCCGTCGCGGAGCATCATCTCGTCGGCGCTCTTCGGGCCCCACCCACCCGCGGGGTAGGGCTCGGGACGACCCTGCCTGGCCCAGAACGCCTCGACGGGGTCGAGGATGTTCCAGGACAGCTCGACCTCCTCGTGGCGGGGGAACAGGGGCGGGTCGCCGAGGAGGACGTCGAGGATGAGCCGCTCGTAGGCCTCGGGGCTGGACTCGGTGAAGGCGTTGCCGTAGCCGAAGTCCATCGTCACGTCGCGGACCTCCATCGCGGTGCCGGGCACCTTGGAGCCGAACCGCATCGTGACGCCCTCGTCGGGCTGCACGCGGATGACGATGGCGTTCTGGCCGAGCTCCTCGGTCGCCGTGTCGTTGAACGGCAGGTGCGGGGCCCGCTTGAACACCACGGCGATCTCGGTGACCCGCTTGCCCAGGCGCTTGCCGGTGCGCAGGTAGAACGGCACCCCGGCCCAGCGGCGGGTGTCGATGTCCAGCTTCACCGCGGCATACGTCTCGGTCGTGGAGGCCTTGTTGATGCCGTCCTCGTCGAGGTAGCCGACGACCTGCTCGCCGCCCTGCCACCCGGCGGCGTACTGCCCGCGGGCGGTGGTCTGCTCCAGGTCGTGCGGCAGCCGGACGGCCGAGAGGACCTTCTCCTTCTCGGCGCGCAGGTCGCTGGCGGAGAAGGAGACCGGCTCCTCCATCGCGGTCAGCGCCAGCAGCTGCAGCAGGTGGTTCTGGATGACGTCCCGGGCGGCGCCGATGCCGTCGTAGTAGCCCGCGCGGCCGGCGATGCCGATGTCCTCGGCCATCGTGATCTGCACGTGGTCGACGTAGTTGGCGTTCCAGATCGGCTCGAACATCTGGTTGGCGAAGCGCAGCGCCAGCAGGTTCTGGACCGTCTCCTTGCCCAGGTAGTGGTCGATGCGGAACACCGAGTCCGGAGGGAAGACGCGCTCGACGATGTCGTTGAGCTCACGGGCGCTCTTGAGGTCGTGCCCGAACGGCTTCTCGATGACGACGCGGCGCCAGGTGCCCGGGTCGGGCTTGGACAGGCCGCTGCGGTCGAGCTGCTCGCACACCGTCGAGAACGCACCCGGCGGGATGGACAGGTAGAACGCGTGGTTGCCACCAGTGCCGCGCTCGGCGTCGAGCTCCTTGACCGTCGTCGCCAGCAGGTCGAAGGAGGTCGGGTCGTCGAACGTGCCGGGCACGAAGCGGAACCCCTCGGCGAGGTTGCGCCACACCTCCTCGCGGAACGGTGTGCGGGAGTGCTGACGCACCGCGTCGTAGACGATCTTGCCGAAGTCCTGGTCGGCCCAGTCACGCCGGGCGAAGCCGACGAGACTGAAGCCGGGCGGGAGCAGGCCGCGGTTGGACAGGTCGTAGACCGCCGGCAGCAGCTTCTTGCGGGCGAGGTCGCCGGTGACGCCGAACAGGACGAGGCCACACGGGCCGGCGATCCTGGGCAGGCGCTTGTCACGGGGGTCGCGCAGCGGGTTCTGTCCCTGCGCGACGCGAGCAGGGCTCATCCTTGGCCTTCCGGGGAGGAGGACGGTATGCCGAGTGCCTGGGTCAGCTGGGCCAGGCCGGCGTCGTGGTCGGTCAGGTGGAGGCGCAGGACCGGGCGGCCGTGGTCGGCCAGCACCTGCGCGTCACCGCCCG
>NZ_DASVZH010000121.1:0-8048 GCF_036391795.1 Oryzihumus sp. | reverse complement strand
CCGTTGGGGTCGCGGCCTCCTGCTGTGTCCGGGCTCGGTGCCGGCGGATCCTCAGTGCCGGCGGAACGTCTTCAGCCGCAGGCTGTTGGTCACGACGATCACGCTGGACAGGGCCATGGCGGCGCCGGCGACCATCGGGTTGAGCAGGCCCAGCGCGGCGAGCGGGATCGCGGCGACGTTGTAGCCGAACGCCCACGCGAGGTTCTGCTTGATGACCCGCAGGGTCCGGCGTGAGAGCGCGACCGCGTCGGCGACCGCGGCCACGTCGGGCCGCATGAGCACGATGTCGGCGGACTCGATCGCCACGTCGGTGCCGCTGCCCATCGCGATGCCGAGGTCGGCCTGCGCCAGCGCCGCCGCGTCGTTGACGCCGTCGCCGACCATGGCCACCACGTGGCCCTGCTGCTGGAGCCGGTGCACCGCGGCGTGCTTGTCCTCGGGCAGCACGTCGCTGAGCACGTGCGCCGGGTCGACGCCCACGGCTTGGGCGACGACCTGCGCGGTCTGCGCGTTGTCCCCGGTCAGCAGGTATGCCGTGAGGCCCAGCTCGCCGAGGTCGCGCACCGCGTCCGCGGAGGACTCGCGCACCTCGTCGGCCACGGTCAGCGCGGCCCGGGCGGTGCCGCCCCAGCCCACCCAGACGGTCGTGCCCGGCGCGGTCACCTGGGCGATCTCCTCGGGCACCCGCTCGAACATCTCGGCCTTGCCGACGGTGATCAGGGTGTCCTTGATGAACGCCCGCGCGCCGGAGCCCGCCAGCGCCTCGAAGCCGGTGACCGCCGGCACGTCCAGGCCACGGTCGCGCGCGGCGGTGACGACCGCCCGGGCGACGGGGTGCTCGCTGCCGGCTTCGACCGCCGCCGCGGTGCGCAGGGCAGCCGTCACCGACAGCCGCCCCGCGGCGCGGACGTGGGTCAGCTTCGGCGCGCCGACGGTGAGCGTGCCGGTCTTGTCCAGCACGACCGTGTCGACCTGGCGGGTGCTCTCGAGCACCTCGAGGCCCTTGATGAGCACCCCGAGCTGGGCGCCGCGTCCGGTGCCGGCCAGCAGCGCGGTCGGCGTGGCCAGGCCCAGCGCGCACGGGCAGGCGATGATGAGGACCGCGACGGCGGCGCTCAGCGCGCTGGTCACCGGCTGCCCGGCGACCATCCACCCGGCGAAGGTCAGCACGGACAGGACGAGCACGGTGGGGACGAAGACCGCCGAGACGCGGTCGGCCAGCCGCTGGACCGGCGCCTTGCCCTGCTGGGCCCGCTCGACCAGCCGGGTCATCGCGGCCAGCGTGGTCTCCGCGCCGACACGGCGCGCCTGGACCACCAGCCGGCCGCTGGTGTTGATCGTCCCGCCGGTGACCTCGTCGCCCGGGCCGGTGTCGACCGGCATCGACTCCCCGGTCACCAGGCTGCGGTCGACCGCGCTGGTGCCGTCGACGACGACCCCGTCGGTGGCGATCTTCTCGCCGGGCCGGACGAAGAAGTGGTCGCCGACCGCCAGCTCGGAGACCGGGATGCGCACCTCGGTCGTGACCCGGCTGGCCGGGTCGATCCGCTGGACGGCGACGTCCTTGGCGCCGAGCTCCATGAGGGCCTGCAGCGCCGAGCGACCCGACGCGCGGGCGCGGGACTCGGCCCAGCGCCCGGCGAGCAGGAACGTCGTCACGACCGCGGCCACCTCGAAGTAGAGGTGCATGGTGTTGCCGGTGAGCACGGCGACCAGGGACCAGCCGTAGGCGGCGAGCACGCCGAGGGAGACCAGGGTGTCCATGGTCGAGGAGCGGTGCCGGGCGTTGACCGCCGCGGCCCGGTGGAAGGGCCAGGCCGCCCACGCCACGATCGGCGTCGCGAGGGCGAGCTCCAGCCACGGCCACACCGGCGACTCCGGCAGCGGGGCCATGCCCAGCACCACCACCGGTATCGCGAGTGCCAGGGACACCAGGGCCCGCACCTTGAGCTGCCGCTCACCGAGGACGTCGTGGCCGGCGTGCCCGTGGTCGGCCGGCGCCTCGGGGTGCAGGACCCGGGCGCTGTAGCCGGTCTGCTCCACCGTCGCGACGAGGTCCGCGGGGGTGAGGGGCACGGCATACCGCACGTGCGCGCGCTCGGTGGCGAGGTTGACGCTGGCCTCCACGCCCTCGAGCTTGTTGAGCTTGCGCTCGATGCGCGCCGAGCAGGAGGCGCAGGTCATGCCCCCGATGGCCAGGTCGACCTCGTGGCTGGCGTGGTGGGAGGTGCTCATGTGGCGACCGAGTATCCCGCCTCCGCGACGGCGGCGCGCACGGCGGCCGGGTCCAGGGGGGCGTCACTGGTGATGGTCACCGGCGACGCGGCGCCGGCGTTCAGGTCGACCGCCACGTCGGTCACGCCCGGCACGGCCGAGAGCTCCTCGGTGACCGCGTGGGCGCAGTGCCCGCAGGTCATCCCGGTGACGGTGATGGTGGTCTGGCTCATGGGTGGCTCCTCAGCTGCGGACGAGTCGGGCGATGGCGGCGGAGGCCTCGGCGACCTTGGTGGCGGCCGCCTCGTCGGACTCCCGCGCGGCGTCCACGACGCAGTGCCCGACGTGGTCCTCGAGCAGGCCGAGGCTGACCGCCTGCAGCGCCTTGGTGATGGCGCTGACCTGGGTCAGGACGTCGATGCAGTACGTGTCGTTCTCCACCATCTTGTGGACCCCGCGGACCTGTCCCTCGATGCGGCGCAGCCGCTTGAGATAGTCGTCCTTGGTGCCGGTGTAGCCCGCCATGGCGCCTCCTGTGCCGGTGTGTCGCCTGGTCCAACGATATACCCCCAAGGGGTATTCCTGCCGGCAACGCGCTGCGACAAAGGGGGGATCCCGCACCGGGGCCCACAGTGCCATCCTGACCCCGAACCGGTGGCCCGGCCGCCGGCCCGGGAGGCACGATGACCCGACCCCTGATCCTGGCGGTGGACGCGGACCCGGCCTCGCTGTCGCGGATCGAGACCGCCCTGCAGCGCCGCTTCGGCGCCGACTTCCGCGTGCGCGGCGAGCTCTCCTCCGCCGACGCGCTCCGCCTGCTCGAAGGGGCACTGGACCGGGGTGAGCCGGTCGCGGTGGTGCTGGCCGACCAGTGGCTGCCGGGGCTCTCCGGCGCCGAGCTGCTCGCCCGGCTGCGGGTGCTGCACCCCGACGCCCGGCGCGCGCTGCTGGTGGAGTGGGGGGCCTGGGCCCACCGGCCCACCGCCGAGGCGATCCTGCGGTCGATGGCGCTGGGCGACATCAGCTACTACGTGCTCAAGCCCTGGAGCAGCCCGGACGAGCTGTTCGTGCGGACCGTCTCCGAGTTCGTGCAGGAGTGGTCCCGCTCGGCGGTGACCACGGAGCGGGAGGTCGTCGTCGTGGCCGGCCGGCACGACCCCCGCGCCCACGGCGTGCGCAGCCTGCTGACCCGCAACGGCATCCCGCACGCCTTCGTCGAACGGGGCTCGGCGGAGGGCATCAGCACGCTGCGCCGGATCGCGGTGGAGTCCGCCGAGGACGCGGACGGCCCCACAGTGGTGTGGATGCCCGCGCTCGGCGGCACCGTGCTGGAGGACCCGACCGACGCCGACATCTGCGAGGCCTGGGGGATCAGCACCACGCTGGAGCCGGACGAGCGGCGCTTCGACGCCCTCGTCGTCGGGGCCGGTCCCGCCGGGCTGGCGGCCTCGGTCTACGGCGCCTCGGAGGGGCTGCGGGCGCTGACCGTCGAGCGCGAGTCCCTGGGCGGCCAGGCCGGGTCGAGCTCGCTGATCCGCAACTACCTGGGCTTCTCCCGGGGCCTCAGCGGCGCCGAGCTGGCCCAGCGCGGCTACCAGCAGGCGTGGGTGTTCGGCGCGCGGTTCGTGCTGACCCGCGAGGTGAGCGCGGTGCGCCCGGCGGACGGCGGGTTCGTCGCGACCCTGACCGGCGTCGGCGACGTGACCGCCACCACGGTCGTCCTGGCCAGCGGGGTGTCCTACCGCCGCCTCGGCATCGCCGACCTCGAGGCGCTCACCGGCGCCGGGGTCTACTACGGCGCCAGCGTCTCCGAGGCGCACGGGCTGGCCGGGCTGCACGCCGTCGTCGTCGGTGGCGGCAACTCCGCCGGGCAGGCCGCCCTGCACCTGCAGCGGTATGCCGCCCACGTCACCCTCGTGGTCCGCTCCGCGGCCCTGACGGACGGCATGTCCGCCTACCTGACCGGGGAGATCGAGTCCAGCGCGCGGATCACCGTGCGCACCAACGCCGAGGTCGTCGGCGGGGGCGGCGCCGGCTGGCTGCAGGAGGTGCGGATCGCCGACCGCGCCAGCGGCGAGGTCGAGACGATCCGGGCCGACGGGCTGTTCGTCATGATCGGCGCCGAGCCGCGCACCGACTGGCTGCCGCAGCAGGTGGCCCGCGACCGGCGGGGCTTCGTGCTCTGCGGTGCGGACGCGCTCGCCGCCGGGGCGTGGCCGCTGGAGCGGCCGCCGCTGCCCTACGAGACCGGGCTGCCGGGGTTCTTCGCGGTCGGTGACGTGCGGGCCGGGTCGGTCAAGCGGGTCGCCAACGCGGTCGGGGAGGGCTCGGT
Organism: Oryzihumus sp.; assembly: GCF_036391795.1. Classification (GTDB taxonomy): domain Bacteria; phylum Actinomycetota; class Actinomycetes; order Actinomycetales; family Dermatophilaceae; genus Oryzihumus. The sequence continues at coordinate 3,502 of NZ_DASVZH010000121.1, read as the reverse complement.
GGTGGTCTCCCAGCTGCACGAGTACCTCGCCGGGTTGCGGGCGGCCGCGTCGGCGACGCCCCGGTGAGCCCCCGGCTGTCGGGCCCGACGGCCCGGCGGGTGGGTGCCGGGGTGGCCCTGGTGCTGCCGATGGCCGGGCTGCTCCTGCTGTTGCAGCGCCCCGGTCTGGACGCGGTCTGGGAGCACCACCCCTCGCACTTCTGGCTGGTCCTGCTTGCCGCCCTGCTCAGCGCGGTCGTCGCCTACGGCACCGGCGCGGCCGCCCTGGCCCGCGGGGACGCCCGCGTGATGCTGGTGTCGCTGGCCTTCCTGTCGGCCGCCGGCTTCCTCGGGCTGCATGCCGTGGCGACCCCGGGGGCCGTCCTGGACCACCCCAACGCCGGGTTCGTCGTGGCGATCCCGGTCGGGCTGGCCCTCGGCGCCGTGTTCGCCGCCTGGTCCAGCGCCGACCTCGAGGGCGAGCGGGGCGTGCGTGTCATGCGCGTGGCCCGCTGGCTGCGCGCCGGCCTGCTCGCCCTCATGGGACTGTGGGCGGTGGCCTCGCTGGCCGAGCTGCCGCCGCTGAACGGCCACCAGCCGCCCGAGCGTGCGGCCGGTCCGCTGGTGGTCACCGCCGTGCTGGGCATCGTCCTGTACGGCGTGGCGGCCGCCCGCTTCCTGGCCCTGTGGGGGGCCCGGCCGGCGGTGATGCTCCTGGCCATGGCGGCGGCGTTCGTGCTGCTCGCCGAGGCGCTGATCGCGGTGGTCTACGCGCCGAGCTGGCACCTGAGCTGGTGGGAGTGGCACGTGCTGATGCTCCTGGCCTTCAGCCTGGTCGCCTGGGGCGCGCGGGTGCAGTGGCACGAGGAGCGCTACGCCGACCTGTACCTGGACCAGACCCGGTCCGGCACGCGCGAGATGAGCATCCTGTTCGCCGACCTCCAGGGCTTCACGAGCTTCTCCGAGGCGCACGACCCCCAGCAGGTCACCGCCATGCTCAACGCCTACTTCGAGGTGGCCATCCCGCCGGTCGTGCGCCGGCACGGCGGGGACGTCGACCGGATCATCGGCGACGCGCTGATGGTGACGTTCAACAAGCGCGGCGACCAGCCCGACCACGCCCGACGGGCCGCCCTGGCCGCGCTGGACCTGCAGGAGGCCACCGGCACGGTGGCCGCCGCGCACGAGGGCTGGCCGCGCTTCCGGGTCGGGGTCAACAGCGGCGAGGTGTCGCTGAGCCTGCTCGGCGCCGCCGGGGGCCGCACCCACACCGTCATCGGCGACACGGTCAACGTGGCGTCCCGGCTGGAGGGGAAGGCGCCCGTGGGCGGCGTGGCGATCGGCCCCGCCACCCGCGACCTCCTGCCCGGTGCGGTCACCGAGCGGCTCGGCGCGCTGGAGCTCAAGGGCCGCGCCGAGCCGGTCGAGGCGTGGGTGCTGCTCGGCCTGGAGGACTACTCGCCGAGGTAGTCGACCAGCTGCGGGGCCAGGCCGACGTAGGTCGCCGGGGTCAGCTCGAGGAAGCGCTTCTCGACGTCGTCGGGCAGGCCCAGGCCGCGGACGAACTCGCGCAGGTCCTCGCCGGTGATCCGGCGGCCGCGGGTGAGCTCCTTGAGCCGCTCGTAGGGGTTCTCCATGCCGGCCACGCCCTGGGCGGCGAGGGCGCGCATCGCCGACTGGACCGGCTCGCCGAGCACCTCCCAGTTGGCGTCGAGGTCGGCGGCCATCGCTGCCGGCACGGCGTCGAGGCCGGCCAGGCCACGGGTCACGTTGTCGATGGCGAGCAGGCTGTGGCCCAGGGCGGTGCCGATGTTGCGCTGCATGCTGGAGTCGGTCAGGTCGCGCTGGAGCCGGGACTGCACCAGCGTCGAGCCGAGCACGTCGAGCAGGGCGTTGGACACCTCGAGGTTGGCCTCGGCGTTCTCGAACCGGATCGGGTTGACCTTGTGCGGCATCGTGCTCGACCCGACCGTGCCCTGGCCGCGGACCTGAGCGAAGTAGCCCAGGGAGATGTAGGTCCACACGTCGGTGCACAGGTTGTGCAGCACCCGGTTGAACCGCGCGACGTCGGCGTAGAGCTCGGCCTGCCAGTCGTGGCTCTCGATCTGGGTGGTGAGCGGGTTCCACGTCAGCCCGAGGCCCTCGACGAAGGCCCGGCTGATCGCCGGCCAGTCCGCCTCGGGCACCGCGGCGAGGTGCGCGCCGTACGTGCCGGTGGCGCCGTTGAGCTTGCCGAGGAACTCGGCCCGGCCGACCCGGGCGAGCTGGCGGCGCAGGCGGTGGGCGAGCACCGCGAGCTCCTTGCCCATCGTCGTGGGGGTCGCCGGCTGGCCGTGGGTGTGCGCCAGAAGCGGCACCTCGCGCAGGTCGCGGGCCATCGCGGCGACGGCGTCGACCAGCGCGGTCGCGCGGGGCAGCCACACGTCGGTGACCGCGCCCTTGACCATGAGGGCGTAGGACAGGTTGTTGATGTCCTCGCTGGTGCAGGCGAAGTGGACCAGCTCGGACAGGCTCGCCACGTCGGAGTCGGCGGCCTCGGTCAGCCGGCGCTTGAGGTAGTACTCGACCGCCTTGACGTCGTGGACGGTCTCGCGCTCGATCTCGGCGAGCTCGGCCACGTCGGCCGGGCCGAAGCCCTCGACCACCGCGCGCAGCCGGGCCTGCTCGGCCTCGCTCAGGGCGCGCACGCCCGGGACGACGCCGTGGCTGGTCAGGTGGATCAGCCACTCGACCTCGACGCGCACGCGCTCGCGGTTGAGGGCTGCCTCCGAGAGGTGGTCGACCAGCGGGGCGACGGTGCCGCGGTAGCGGCCGTCGAGGGCGCCGAGGGCGATGGGCGGGGTCGCGTCAGCAAGCGAGGCCATGGTGGCCATCATCCCAGACGGCCCGAGCCGCCCGGGACGACGGCCACCCGGCGACACGGCATACCGGGGCCGGCGTCCCGCCCGCGGGGCGGCCGCGGGCCTAGCCTGCCGGCGTGGACCACACGTTCCCGCCGGCGCGCGGCCTGGTGCAGGAGGTCGCGGCGCTGCGCGCCGCCGCCGACCTGCGCGAGCACGCCGCGAGCGCCGTGGAGCGGGTCGAGGCGCACGACCCGGTGCTGCAGGCGTTCTTGCCGGAGCCGCACCGGTGCGAACGCGTCCTGGCCGAGGCCGGGCGGCTGTCCCGGCGCTGGTCGCCGCGGCCGGACCGTCCGGCGCTGTACGGCGCCACGGTGGGGGTCAAGGACGTCCTGCGGGTCGACGGGCTGGAGACGACCGCCGGGTCGGCCCTGCCGCCGCAGGTCCTGGGCGGGCCCGAGGCGTCGGTGGTGCGCAGGCTGCGGGACGCCGGCGCGCTGGTCCTGGGCAAGACCGTGACGGCCGAGTTCGCCCACGCTGCACCGGGTCCCACCCGCAACCCGCGCGCGCTGGGGCACACCCCGGGCGGGTCGAGCAGCGGGTCCGCGGCGGCGGTGGCAGCCGGGCTGGTCAGCCTGGGCGTGGGCACGCAGACGGTGGGCTCGACGATCCGCCCGGCGGCC
>NZ_DASVZH010000120.1:0-4199 GCF_036391795.1 Oryzihumus sp. | reverse complement strand
CGGCGGCACCCGCGGCCAGCCCGGCGAGCGTGCCCGCGACGTATGCCGGTCCCTCCAGCAGCGTCACCGGCTCACCGGCGTGGTTGGTCCGGGTCCAGCGGGTCTCCCCGCCGGGCGGCCGGTGGCGCAGCCCGCGGAGCGCGACGGCGGCACCCGCTGCCCCGGCGGTCAGGGCGATGGCCCGGCGGTCGAGGCTCACTTCGTCGCGTCGGGCAGCACGGACGCCGCGTCCGAACCGACCCCGTAGTGGCCGCTGCGTCCGGCGTACTGCTCGACGAGCGCCTCGACCAGCGGAGCCGCCCCGATGCTCTGGTCGCCGTCGTCCACGGTCGAGACGGCCTTGCTCGCGTCGCCGTCCGCCCGCACCGCGGCCACGAGGGCGCCGGTGGTCTGCGGGTCCGTGGCGTTCATCGTCGAGGTCACCACGGTGCCCGAGCTGGCCGCGTCCAGGGCCCGGGTAAGCGCCACCCACGAGGCGAGCCGCGCGGCGGTGTCCTGATCGTTGGCGCCCTTGACCGGGCCGGCCACGAGGACGGCACTCGAGGCCGGGACGACCGGGTCGGAGCCCACCGTGAGCAGGTCGCCGGCCCTGAGTCCCTCCAGTGCCTGGGCGGCGCTGGGGTCGAGCTTGTCCGTGGGCCGCTCGGCCGTGGTCAGCAGGGCGCGCGCGAGCACGGTCCCGGGCAGCATCTCGGGGGTGCTGAGCGTCCCGGGCGCCTTGACCAGGGACGCGAGCTGGGTGGCGAGGTTGTCCCGGAAGGTGCGCTTGGTCGGGTCCACCCACGCGTCCGTCAGCGTCACCGTGGACCCGATCCGGGCGCCGGCGCCGATCAGGGCGGTGGTCGTCTTCTTGACCGTGTCGGCGTCGGCGCCGGGCGCCACCACCAGGCTGACCGTGCGCCCCGACAGGGTGCCGGCGACCAGCTTGGGGGTCACCGTGTTGGCGAAGGTGTCGCGCGCGTCGATCCCGCGCTGCTGGGCGTCGAGCTGGGCGCGCAGCGTCGCCTTGTCCTGGCGCAGCGCGGTCACCTGGTCGTTGAGGGACTGGCCGATGTTGTTCTGCAGCGGGCCGGCCCCCAGGACGATCCCCACGGCGAGGGCCAGGAAGATCGAGACGATGGAGACGAGGTGGTAGCGGAAGTCGATCACGAGAAGAGTCCTACGATCCAGGACCACACGTCGTCCCAGCGGGCACCGACCACGGTGAGCGTGGCGGTGCCGGCAGGCGTGGCGGCCAGCGCGGCATACAGGGCGAACAGCCCCACGGCGAGCATTGCGAACAGGGACAGGTTGGAGATCCGCGACCGGTAGAGGCGGCTCACGCCCTTGGCGTCGACGAGCTTGCCGCCGACCCGCAGCCGGGTGAGGAACGTGCTGGCCATGCCCGAGCGGCCCTTGTCGAGGAACTCCACCAGGGTGGCGTGCGTGCCGACGGCCACGATCAGGGTCGCGCCCTTGTCGTCGGCCAGCAGCATGGCGACGTCCTCGCTGGTGCCGGTCGCCGGGAACACCACCGGGTCGATGCCCAGGTTGTGCACCCGCTCCAGGCCGGGTGCGCGGCCATCCCGGTAGGCGTGCACGACGATCTCGGCACCGCAGGTCAGCGTGGCGTCGGAGACCGAGTCCATGTCGCCGACGACCAGGTGCGGCTTGTGCCCCTCCTCGACCAGGGCGTCGGCGCCGCCGTCGACGCCGATGAGGATGGGGCGGTACTCGCGGATGTAGTGCCGCAGGGTCTGCAGATCCTCCTTGTAGTGGTAGCCGCGCACCACCACCAGGACGTGCCGCCCGTCGATCTCGGTGCGGATGTCCGGGACGCCGACCCCGTCGAGGAGCAGCTCGCGCTCCCGGCGGAGGTACTCCATCGTGTTGGCCGCGAACGCCTCGAGCTGCACCGCGAGCCCGGCGCGGGCCTCGTTCATGGCGGCCTGCACCGACTCGTGGTCGAACAGGTGCCCCTTGGCCACGATGGTGTCGCCGACGTAGATCTCGTCGACCTCGATGCGCACCTGCTGCCCCTCGTGCAGCGCGTGCATCACGTCCCGCCCGGTGTTGTCGATCAGCGGCACCCCGCCGTCGACGAGGATCTCGGGGCCGAGGTTGGGGTAGCGCCCGCTGATGGAGGGCGAGGCGTTGACGACGGCGGCCGGGCGGCAGGCGAGCAGTGCCTCGGCGCTCACCTTGTCGATGTCCTGGTGGTCGATCACGGCGATGTCGCCGGGCTTGAGACGCTTGGTGAGGTTCTTGGTCCGGGCGTCCACGCGGACAGGGCCGCGGACCCCGGGCACTTCCGGTTCGCGGCTGCTCCGGCGTCGGATGGAGAGTGACATCGGGGCTATCGTGCCACGGCGCGTCATCAGCCCCGATGCCGCCGACGGCGCACCGGGTCACGGCCTTGTCACGTTTGGCGCGTGCTCAGCCCACCGCCTGCCCGGCCTGGGCGAGCAGCTCGCGGGCGTGCTCGATGGCCACGCCGGAGTCCTCGACCCCGGCCATCATCCGCGCCAGCTCACGCAGCCGGTCCTCCCCCGTCACCGCGGCGACCCCGCTGGCGGTGACGTGCCCGTCGTCGGTCTTGTGCACGACCAGGTGCTGGTCGGCGAAGGCCGCGACCTGGGCCAGGTGGGTGACCACGATCACCTGCGCGGACCGGGCCAGCTCCGCCAGCCGGGCCCCGACGTCGAGGGCCGCCTTGCCTCCGACGCCGGCGTCCACCTCATCGAAGACGAACGTGGGCACGTCGCCGCTGCCGGTGACGACCTCCAGCGCGAGCATCACCCGGGACAGCTCACCACCGGAGGCGGCCTTGGCGACGCTGCGCGGGGGTGCACCGGGGTTGGCTGCGAGCAGGATCTCCACGTCGTCGGCGCCGTGGCGCAGGAAGGTCTCACGCGGCTGCACCGCCACCTGGACCACGGCCTTGCCCATCGCCAGGTGCGCCAGCTCCTCGGTTACCCGCCGGCCGAAGTCCTGTGCGGCGGCGGTGCGGGCGGCGGTGAGCTCGGCCGCCGCGACGGTCAGCTCCGCCTCGAGCTGCTCCAGCCGGGCCTGCATGGCCTCGGCCCGGTCGTCGGCGGTGACCAGCCGGTCGAGCCGGGCGGCGGCCTCCTTGGCCCAGGCCAGCACGTCGTCGACGGTGTCGCCGTACTTGCGCTGCAGCCGGGCCAGGTCGGCGCGCCGCTCCTGCACCCAGGCGAGCCGGGCGGGGTCGACGTCGACGTCGCTGAGGTAGGCCGCGAGGTCGGCTCCCAGGTCGGCCGCGAGGTATCCCAGCTCCTGGGCCCGGCGTTCGAGGTCGGCCAGCACAGGGTCGTGGACGGAGGCGGCGCCCAGCGTGGCGCGGGTCTCGGCGAGCAGCTCGACGACGTTGCCGCGGACCTCGTCGGCGGCCTCCTCCTCGGGGCCACCGGTGGCCCCGGCCACGAGGGCGTGGGCCAGGCCGGCGCTGCCGCGCAGGCCCTCGGCGTGGGCGAGGCGCTCGTCCTCGGCGCGCAGCTCGTGGTCCTCCCCGGGCTGGGGGTCGACTGCCTCGACCTCCTCGACGCCGGCGGTGAGCACGTCGATCTCGCGGGCGCGGTCCCGCGCCAACGTGCGCAGCTCGTCCAGCTCCGTGCGGAGCTGGTGGTGCTCGTCATACAGGGCGGTGTAGCGGGCCAGCGGCATGGCGACGGAGGTGCCGGCGAAGCCGTCCAGCACCACCCGGTGCTGGTCGGGCTGGCGCAGCCGCCACTGGTCGGACTGGCCGTGGACCGCGACGAGGAGCTCGCGCAGGTCGGAGAGCACCCCGATCGGGGCGCTGCGGCCGCCGACGTGGGCCCGCGAGCGGCCCTCGGCGGAGACGGTGCGGGCCAGGATGAGCCCGTCCTCGGTGTCGCCCCCCGCCTCCTGGGCGCGGACCAGGGCCGGGTGGCCCTCGGGCACCTCGACCAGCCCCTCGATCGAGGCGGCGGTGGCCCCGTTGCGCACCAGGCCTGCGTCGGCGCGGGCGCCGAGGAGCAGGCCGAGGCCGGAGACGACCATGGTCTTGCCGGCACCGGTCTCACCGGTGACGACGTTGAGGCCTGGGGACAGGGCCAGGACGGCGTCGTCGATGACGCCGAGGTTCTGGATCCGGATCTCGCGCAGCACGTCGACCAGCCTAGGAGGGGGGACTGTCAGTCGGCGGCAGGCGCCGCCGGACGGTCCCCTCCCACCGGCAG
>NZ_DASVZH010000119.1:0-20040 GCF_036391795.1 Oryzihumus sp. | reverse complement strand
GATCTGCGCGCGCTCCTGCTCCGACAACCGTGCACCAGGCATGACCGGATCCTTCCGTCATCCTCGTTGCAACAACCACTTGAAGCGGCCGGGTCTGAAGCCCGAGAAACGTCCCTGTCGGCGGAGAATGGCGGGCGCCGTACGGCGCGCCAGGCGTGGCGCAGGCCACACCAAAACGGACATCCCGGTGGAAATATCCCCAGTTCGTTGACCGTTCAACCGTTCATGACGACCTACCCCGAGACCCAGGCCGACCTCGAGCAGTTCGAGGCCGAGTTCGCCGACCAGCTCCAGCTCTCCATCGAAGCCCAGGACCTGCTGTTCCGCGAGGCCCGCACCGCCAACACGTTCACCGACGAGCCGGTGTCCGAGGAGCAGGTGCGCGCCATCTACGACCTGGTCAAGTGGGCGCCGACGTCCATGAACAACCAGCCGCTGCGCATCGTCCTCGTCCGCAGCGACGGGGCCCGGGCCAGGCTCGTCGACCTCATGGCCGAGGGCAACCGGCCCAAGACGCAGGCCGCCCCGCTGGTCGCCATCCTCGCCGCGGACAACGAGTTCCACGAGGAGCTGCCCAAGGTCTTCCCGCACTTCCCCGCGGCCAAGGACATGTTCGGGGGCAACGAGGCGATGCGCCTGCGCACCGCCGAGCTCAACGCCACCCTGCAGATCGCCTACTTCATCCTGGGTGTCCGCGCCGCCGGGCTGGCCGCCGGCCCGATGACCGGCTTCGACGCCGACGCCGTGACCCGCGAGTTCTTCCCCGACGGCGAGCACCGCGCCCTCGCGGTGGTCAACATCGGCAAGCCGGGCCCCGACGCCTGGTTCCCGCGCAGCCCCCGCCTGGACTTCGACGAGGTCGTCACCACCGTCTGAGACGCGGCGGCCTAAAGGCATTGCGCGCTGCCGGACACCGACCTACCGTCGTGTGCACACGAGAAGGGAGGTGGTCCGTTAGTGAGTATTCACAGGACGCGTGAGGTGGCTGAGCGCTAGCCCAGCCCGTTCCCTGGCCCCCCTCGGGTGCGCCAGTCGTGGACGGCAAGGGTGACCGCAATCCCAAGCAGTCACCGCAGCCCGTGAGGATGCGCGACTCGTCCATCGCGCCCCGGACCGCAAGGCCCGGACCTCACGGGCTGTTCCATGCACGGAGCCGGCCTCCGTCACGCAGGCCGGCGCCGTCGCGTGCGCGGCGGGTCAGCGCGGCAGCGCCGCCGCCTCCCGCGCCAGCTGCTCGACCCGGCCCCAGTCCCCCGCCGCCACGGCGTCCTTGGGGGTCAGCCACGACCCGCCGACGCAGCCGACGTTGGGCAGCGCCAGGTAGTCGGCCGCGTTGGCCGTCGTGATGCCCCCGGTGGGGCAGAAGCGCAGGTGCGGCAGCGGCCCGGAGACCGCCTTGAGGAACTCCACCCCGCCGCTGGCCTGCGCCGGGAAGAACTTCATCGCGCCGAGGTCGTGCTCGGCCAGGGTCATCATCTCGGTGAGGGTGGCCGCACCGGCGAGCAGCGGCATACCGCTGTTGAGCGCGGCCGAGAGCAGGCCGGCCGGCGACCCGGGGGTGACCAGGAACTGTGCACCGGCCCGCTGCACGGCGTGGACCTGCGCCGGGGAGGTCACCGTGCCCGCGCCCGTGACCATGTCGGGCACCTCGGCGGCCACCCGCTCGATCGCGGCCAGGCCGGCGGGGGTGCGCAGGGTGATCTCGATGATCCCCACACCACCGCGCAGCAGCGCCTGGGCCAGCGGCACCGCCTGCTCGACGTCGTCGACGACGACGACCGGTATGACGGGGCTGACCGCGAGCAGCCCGGCTGCGGTCCGGGGGTGGTTGGTCTCGGCGACGGACGTCATGAGGTGCTCTCCTGCAGGTGGTGGTCGGGCGTGCTGACAGTGTCCACCGCGCCGAAGACGTGGGCGCCCTGGTCAGCCCGGCCGACCAGGTGGCGCATCCCGGCGAACAGCTCGCGCCCGGTGCCGAAGGTCTGGCCGCCCGCGGTGGTGACCGCCTCGCGGCCGTCCCACTCCTGCTCGGCGACGAGGACGTCGAGGGTGCCGCGGTCGGCGTCCAGCCGGACCACGTCGCCGTCGCGCAGCCGGGCGATCGGGCCGCCGTGGACCGCCTCAGGCGTGACGTGGATCGCCGCCGGGATCGCCCCGGACGCGCCGGACATGCGCCCGTCGGTGACCAGCGCGACCTGGAAGCCGCGCTTCTGCAGCACGCCCAGGGACGGGGTCAGCGCGTGCAGCTCGGGCATGCCATTGGCCGAGGGACCCTGGTCGCGGATGACCACGACCACGTCCCGGTCGAGCTCGCGGCGGGAGAACGCGGTGAGGAAGCCGACCTGGTCGGTGAAGACCCGCACCGGCGCCTCGATGACCCGGTGCTCGGCGGCGACGGCCGAGACCTTGATGACGGCGTGGCCGAGGCTGCCGCTGAGCACCCGCAGGCCGCCGTCGGGGGCGAAGGGGTCGCTCGCCGGGCGAAGCACGTCCAGGTCGGTGCTCGCCGCGGCCGGCTCGCGCCAGGTGAGCACGCCGTCCTCGAGGGCCGGCATCCGGCGGTAGCGGTCCAGTCCCGGGCCGGCGAGGGTCAGCACGTCCCCGTGCAGCAGCCCGGCGTCGAGGAGGGTGCCGATGAGGAAGGGGGTGCCTCCGGCGGCGTGGAAGTGGTTCACGTCGGCGGTCCCGTTGGGGTACATCCGGGCGCACAGCGGCACGACCCGCGACAGGTCGTCGAAGTCCTCCCACGTGAGCTGGACGCCGGCCGCGGCGGCCATCGCGACCAGGTGCATCGTGTGGTTGGTCGAGCCGCCGGTGGCGAGCAGGGCGACGACGCCGTTGACGACGACCCTCTCGTCCACGACGTGGCCGATGCCGTAGGACCGGTCGCTCGCGGCGATCTCGGCGACCCGGCGCGTCGCCTCGGCGGTCAGCGCCGCACGCAGCGGGTCGTCGGGCGAGACGAACGCCGCACCGGGCAGGTGCAGGCCCATGACGTCCATGAGCAGCTGGTTGGAGTTGGCGGTGCCGTAGAACGTGCACGTGCCCGGCGAGTGGTACGACGCGGTCTCGGCGGCGAGCAGCTCCTCGCGGCCGACCTCGCCGGCGGCGTGGGCCCGGCGGACCGCCGCCTTGTCGGCGTTGGGCAGGCCGCTGCTCATCGGGCCGGCGGCCACCATCGCCACCGGCAGGTGGCCGAACGCGAGGGCGCCGGCCACCAGGCCGGGCACGATCTTGTCGCACACCCCGAGCATGAGTGCGCCGTCGAACACGTCGTGGGAGAGCGCGATCGCGGTCGACATGGCGATGACGTCACGGCTGAACAGGCTCAGCTCCATGCCGTCGCGGCCCTGCGTGATGCCGTCGCACATCGCCGGCACGCCACCGGCGACGCGGGCGACCGCACCGAGGCCGCGGGCGGTGTCCTTGATCTGCTGCGGGTAGTGCTCGAACGGCGCGTGCGCCGAGAGCATGTCGTTGTAGGAGGTGACGATGCCGAGGCTGACGGCACTGTCCCCCGACATGGCGGCACGGTCCGAGCCCCCGCAGGCGGCGACGGCGTGGGCCAGGTTGCTGCAGCCGAGGTCGGCGCGGGTCAGGCGCCCGCCACGCTCGGCGGCGGCGTGCTGGATGCGCGAGAGGTAGTCGCGGCGGGTCTGCCGGCTGCGCTCGCGGATCCGCTCGGTGACGTCGGCGACGACGCGGTGCACGGCAGGGGTGTGGGGATGGCTGGGCATGGTTCTCCTCGCAGGTCGCGGCGGCCCCGGGGGGCTGGCGGCGAACGGCGACGGTGGCGCCCGCTGTCACGCTTGTGACAGCAGTCACGCTAGAGCACCGGGCGGGGTTACCGGCAAGTTGGGTCCGGCGCGTCCCGCGATCCGGACCGCAGACCTCAGGGCTGGCGGCGCTCCACCCGCCACGCGGACGGGTCGTCGAGGTCACCGTCGCCGACCCGGACGAAGACCAGCCGGTCGTGCAGCCGGTCGCGCCGCCCCGCCCAGAACTCCACCTCGTCGCAGGTGATGCGGTAGCCGCCCCAGAACGGCGGCACCGGCACGTCGTCGGCCCCGCCGCGGTCGGGCCACTGCGCCGCGTATCGCGCGTAGGCGGCTTCCAGCCCCTCCCGGCCGTCGATGACCTGCGACTGCCGCGACGCCCACGCGCTGACCCGCGAACCCCATGGGCGGTGGCCGAAGTACTCGCGCACCTGCTCCTCGGGCAGCAGGTGGGCTGTGCCCCGGAAGCGGACCGCGCGATACATTGCCGGCCAGGTGAGGGAGGCGGCGATGCCGGCGTTGCCGGCGAGCTGGCGGCCCTTGGCCGACTCCAGGTTGGTGACGAAGCCCGGGCCGCTGGGGTCGAAGAAGCGCATGAGCACGGTGCGCACGTCGGGGCGGCCGTCGGCGTCGACGGTGGCCACCGACATCGCCGTCGGCTCGGGCACATCGCCTTCGGCGGCGGCCCGCTCGCGCGCGGCCTCCAGCCAGGCGCCGGCCTGCCGCCACGGGGTGGTGGCGAGGTCCTGCTCGAGCAGCCCCTCACCGAGGTAGTCGTGGCGGTCCGCAGGCGTCATGGGTCGAAGGCTAACGACCCTCGAGGACCGTGAGGCCGAGCTGGGCCGCGAACGCGGGGGCAAGGTCGTAGAGCTGGGACTGGGCGATCGTCGCGCCGGCCAGGCTGGTCACGCCCTTGGGCGCCCGGAGGTCGGCGCCGCTGAGGTCCACCCGCTCCAGCCGGGCCCGGGAGAAGTCCGGCTCGACCAGCTGGCACCCCTCGAAGCTGACGTCCACCAGGGTGGCTTCGGCGAAGTCGACCTCGCGCAGCACGCACCCCTCGAACCACACGTGCTGCAGGGTGGCCCCGCGCAGGTTGAGGTAGTCGACCTTGCCGCCACGCACCGCGACCCGGCGCAGCTCGGCACCGAACGCCTGGACCGCCGCCAGGCGTGGGTCGCTGACCACGACGTCGAGCCACGAGGTCTCGGCCAGGTCCGGCGCCACGCCCTGCAGGTCGGCGAGGACGCAGTCGGCGAAGCGGGCTCCCCGCAGCCGGGTCTCGTCCAGGCGACAGGCGTAGAGCCCGCACTCGAGGAACCGGGCGTCGCGCCCGTCCTGGCCGGACAGGTCGAGGTCGCGCAGCTCCACGGCGTCGTACTCCCCGGCCTGCTCCAGGCCGGCATCGCCGAAGGGCTCGAGGTCGGGCAGGTCGACCTCGGGGCGGCGAGGCGACCGGGGTGCTCGTGCCATGGCGGGCTCCTTGTGCGGGAAGCGGGAACGCGGCCCTTCGAACGGACCGGGCAGTTCCCTCGGCGCGGACACGGTGCAGAATGGCAGGCGCCCCCGACACCGCGGTCGGGCGCAGGGACGGAGTGCTTTGATGACCGACAGCGACTTCAAGCCCGGACTCGAGGGTGTCATCGCGTTCGAGACCGAGATCGCCGAGCCCGACAAGGAAGGTGGCGCGCTGCGCTACAGGGGGGTCGACATCAACGACCTCGTGGGCAAGGTGTCGTTCGGCAACGTGTGGGGGCTGCTGGTCGACAACAAGTTCAACCCGGGCCTGCCACCGGCGGAGCCCTTCCCGCTGCCGGTGCACACCGGCGACGTGCGCGTCGACGTGCAGAGCGCGCTGGCCCAGCTCGCGCCGGTGTGGGGCTTCCGGCCGCTGCTGGACATCGACCCGGCGCAGGCCCGCGACGACCTCGCCCGCGCCTCGGTCATGGCGCTGTCCTTCATCGCGCAGTCGGCCCGCGGGCAGGACCGCCCGATGGTCCCCCAGCGTGAGGTGGACAAGGCCCACACCATCGTCGAGCGGTTCATGATCCGCTGGCGCGGCGAACCCGACCCGCGCCACGTCGAGGCTGTCGACGCCTACTGGGTCTCCGCGGCCGAGCACGGCATGAACGCCTCCACCTTCACCGCCCGCGTGATCGCCTCCACCGGCGCCGACGTCGCCGCGTGCCTGTCCGGCGCGGTCGGCGCGATGAGCGGCCCGCTGCACGGTGGCGCGCCGTCCCGCGTGCTGCACATGATCGAGGGCGTGGAGTCCTCCGGCGACGCCACGGCCTACGTCAAGGAGGTGCTCGACAAGGGCGAGCGGCTCATGGGCTTCGGGCACCGCGTGTACCGCGCGGAGGACCCCCGTGCGCGCGTCCTCCGTGCGACGTGCGAGCGGCTGGGCGCCCCCCGCTTCGAGGTCGCGGCCGCCCTGGAGAAGGCCGCCCTGGAGGAGCTGCACGCCCGCCGGCCGGACCGGGTGCTGGCCACCAACGTGGAGTTCTGGGCCGCGGTGCTGCTCGACTTCGCGCAGGTGCCGGCCTCGATGTTCACGCCGATGTTCACCTGCGCCCGCACCGCCGGCTGGTCGGCGCACGTGCTCGAGCAGAAGCGCACCGGGCGCCTGATCCGGCCGTCGGCGCGCTACGTGGGCGAGGGCCCGCGCCCCGCGGAGGACGTCGCCGGCTGGGACGAGCAGGTCGCGCCGGGTCACGCCGGCTGAGACCTCCGTCCCACCGGGCGGACCATCGCGTCCACGGGCTGGACGGTTTGCTTGAATGGGTCACACCTGACAACGGCGTCAGAACTGCCGCATCCCGCCTCTGACCCGAAGGACGTCTCGTGACCGACGCCGCCATCACCATCCCCGCCGAGCTGCTGCCGAAGGACGGCCGGTTCGGCTCCGGGCCGAGCAAGGTCCGCCCCGAGCAGGTCGACTACCTCGCCTCGCTCGGGCGCACCGTGCTGGGCACCTCCCACCGCCAGGCCCCGGTGAAGAACCTCGTCGGGGAGGTCCGCGAGGGCCTGCGCGAGCTGTTCTCGCTGCCCGAGGGCTACGAGATCGTCCTCGGCAACGGTGGCTCCACGGCGTTCTGGGACATCGCCGCGTTCGGCCTGGTGCGCGAGCGCGCCCAGCACCTGGCGTTCGGCGAGTTCTCCAGCAAGTTCGCGACCGTGACCGACAAGGCACCGTTCCTGGGCAGCTCGAGCATCATCAAGGCCGAGCCGGGCACCCTGGCCGCGCCGGTCGCCGAGGCCGGGATCGACGTCTACGCCTGGCCGCACAACGAGACCTCCACGGGTGTCATGGCCCCGGTCCAGCGCGTGGCCGGCGCCGACGACGACGCGCTGGTGCTCGTCGACGCGACCTCCGGCGCCGGTGGCCTGCCGGTGGACATCACCCAGAGCGACGTCTACTACTTCGGCCCGCAGAAGTGCTTCGCCGCCGACGGCGGGCTCTGGCTGGCCGCGTTCTCCCCGGCCGCCCTGGCCCGGGTCGACGAGATCGCCGCCACCGGCCGCTGGGTGCCGGACTTCTTCAGCCTGCCCACCGCGATCGACAACTCGCGCAAGAACCAGACTTACAACACCCCGGCCGTGGGCACCCTCGCCCTGCTCGCCGAGCAGCTGCGCTGGATCAACGGCAACGGCGGCCTCGACTGGGCGGTCAAGCGCACCGCCGACAGCTCCTCGCGCCTGTACTCCTGGGCCGAGGACACGGCATACACCTCGCCGTTCGTCGCGGACCCGGCCGCGCGCTCCCAGGTCGTGGGCACCATCGACTTCGCCGACGAGGTCGACGCCGCGGCGGTGGCCACGGTGCTGCGCGCCAACGGCGTCGTCGACGTCGAGCCCTACCGCAAGCTGGGCCGCAACCAGCTGCGGGTCGCGATGTTCCCGGCGGTCGACCCCGAGGACGTCTCGGCGCTGATCGGCTGCGTCGAGCACGTGGTGGCCCAGCTGGGCTGACGCCCCTCGCCGTGATCGACGAAACCCACACCACCGCCCGTGCGGTGGTGTGGGTTTCGTCGATCTCGCGGGGTGCTCCGGGTGGCCCGATCCGGTCAGACCTTGGCGCTGGTCGCCACGAGCGCCACCCACAGCCCGCCAGGCGCGAACGTCAGGGGCTTGCCGGCCGTGTCGGTGAACGTGGTCGGCGCCCCCGGGGTGGGCCGCGACCACCGGCCCTCGATCCGCTTCCCGTCGCGGAACAGCACGACCCGGCCGGACCCGATGGTGTGGGTGTACTGCGAGGGGTTTCCGTTGACGTCGATGTCACGACGGTCCGGCACGATCGAGCAGAACTGCACCAGGACGTTGGGCTTGGCCAGCACCACCCCGCCGGCGGTGGTCAGCGCGCGCCCGTCGACGGTGCGCACGTAACGGTGCCGCGCGGCGTCCCAGACGAAGGTGACCGTGGTCGCGCCGACCGAGGTGCGGACCTGCGCGGCGACCGGTGCCGAGGCCAGCCTCGGGTCGCTGGAGGCGAAGCGGAAGCCCACGTCGCGCACGCCGGCGCCCGTGACCCGCTTGGCCACCACGGCCAGGTCGGCCACCAGGTTGTACGGCGCCGGGCGTGAGGGGTCACGGCTGAAACCCGGGCCGCCGCGGTCGTTGACGACGGTGTGCAGCGGGGCGCGGTCGATGATCGGCAGGACCGGACGGGCGCCGCCGGAGAAGACGAGGATGACCCGGCCGTACTGCCACAGCAGCTCGGGATCGCTCGTGCGGACGCTGCGCACCGCCTCGACGCGGGGCCGGTGCCCGGAGAAGACGGCCAGCATCCGGCTCAGGCCTCCCTCGGCCTGCTCGAGGTAGATCACGTCGGCCTGGTCGATCCCACGCGAGGGCCGGCCGTTCTCGGTGTCGTCGACCTTGACCGCGATGACCGGTCCGGACGGGGGCGCGCCCACGCCGGTCAGCGGGTTGACCGCCGGCGCCTTCGCCGTGGTCGTGGTCGTGGTCGAGGTCGGCGGGGTGCTCGGCGTCGCCGCCTTGCGGTGTCCGCTGCTGGAGCAGCCCGTCACACCGGTCGTGACCACGGCGAGCACCGCGACTCCCGCCCAGAACCTGGGCAAAACGTGCAAACCGGACGGCTTTCGTGATGACATGTCAGGCCCCTCCGCGCAACGTCCCCGGGCGTCTGCAGCGTATGCCGGGTGGCTGGGGAAGTGATGGATCTCAACCGCGTGGCGGCATGCGTGACTTCCTCCCCGACCGCCTCGTTGGTCCCGTGACAGCCCCGGGGGTGGGGAGCGGAACCAGCAAGGAGACGAGACGTGAGCAGGAACGGACAAGCACGGACGGTCACCGTCCCGTGGCGCCGCATCTGGGCCGCGGTCCCGGCGGTGGCCCTGATCAGTGGTGGGGTCGCCCTCGCTGCCCTCGGGCAGGCCCCCGACAGCGCGTCGGCGGCGAACACCTCGGCGACGCTGGTCAAGGTCCCCGAGTTCATCATGGAGGACGCGGGGTCCCCGCCCATCGCTCCCTCCTGGGTGGCCAAGGGCCTGGGCATCCGCCCCGGCACGAAGTCGACGAGCTCCGAGGCGGTGGTCATCGACCGGTCCGGGGTCCCGGCGCAGGCGCTGGCCGCCTACCGCTCGGCGGCCCACCTGCTGCGCACCGCCAAGCCGAGCTGTCACCTGGACTGGCCGGTCCTCGCCGCCATCGGCAAGATCGAGAGCGACCACGGGCGCTTCGGCGGCAACCACCTCAACGACCAGGGGATCGCCACGCCGGGCGTCTTCGGCCCGGAGCTCGACGGCACCCACGGCACCGAGCGGATCAAGGACACCGACAGCGGGCTCTACGACCAGGACGGCATCTGGGACCGCGCGGTCGGCCCGATGCAGTTCATCCCGAGCACGTGGCGCCAGGTCGGCACCGACGCCGACGCCGACGGGTTCAAGAACCCGCAGAGCATCGAGGACGCGGCGACCAGTGCGGGCGCCTACCTCTGCGCCGGCCGGGTCGACCTGCGCCAGTCCAGCGACCTCTACGGCTCGTTGCTGCGCTACAACAACTCCGACTCCTACGTGCGCACCGTCGAGGCGCTGGCCGAGGCCTACGCCAACGACGTCAACGAGGTCCCCGCCTCGTTCCTGCCGGCGGCCTTCGCAGACCAGCCGCAGGGACCGCCGAAGCCGGGCCAGAAGCCGTCGGAGAAGCCGCACATCCCGATCCCGCCCGGGCACCACGCGACGAGCTCCGCGCCGAGTGAACCGCAGTCGACCACGACCTCGCAGCCGCCGAGCTCGGGCACCAGCCCTGAGGGCACGCCGTCCACGACCTCGCCGTCGAGCTCCCCCTCCAGCAGCCACGGCGTGTGGCCGCCCATCCTGGGGTCCGGCGACGGCACCCCTGGCTCCACGGCGACCACGGCGTCGATCAGCCCGACGTCGATCCCGACCATCGTGGGCGACCTGCCCTCCAGCGCGCCGAGCGCGGGCTGCGCGTCGCAGCTGGACGTCTCGCTCTGCAGTCCGGTCTGACCGCTCGTCACCACGACGGGGCCGGCGCCACCTCCTGGGTGGCGCCGGCCCCGTCACGTGTGTGCGGTCAGTGCACGAGCGCTCCGATGACGGCGGCAGCCACCAGGGCAGCCAGCGCCACGAGCACGATCAGGCGACGGAATCGTGGGGTCATCAGGCGGCGATCTCGGGCATCGGCTCCGGGGCCGGCTCGCGGACCAGGACGACGCGGGGCCGTCCGGTCCAGCGGTACTCCAGGTGCAGGTTCTCCGTGCGCATGAGGTACAGCGTGGCAGCCACCAGCGCGCCTGCCACCGTGATCGTGCCGATGAGGATGGTCCACCGCGGGCCCCAGGCCGAGCCGATCCAGCCCACCAGCGGTGAGCCGAGCGGCGTGCCGCCCATGAAGATCGCCATGTAGAGGGCCATCACCCGGCCGCGCATCTGCGGGTCCACGCCGAGCTGCACCATCGAGTTCGCGCTGGTCAGCACCGTCAGGGCGCTGAGCCCCACCGGCACCAGCGCAACCGCGAACCACACGTAGCCCGGCGCGAGGGCCGCGGCGAGGGTCGAGACCACGAAGCCGGCCAGGGCGGCCAGCAGGATCCGCAGCCGGGGCCGCGGTCGCCGTGCCGAGAGCAGGGCCGCGGACAGCGAGCCGATCGCCATGATCGAACCCAGCAGGCCGTACTCCCCCGCGCCCTTGTGGAAGACCGAGGTCGCCATCAGGGCCGTGGTGAGCTGGAAGTTCATGCCGAAGGTGCCCAGCACGAACACGATCGCCATGATGAGCATGAGGTCCGGGCGGCTGCGCACGTAGCGCACGCCCTCGATGATCTGCCCCTTGCCGCGGGCCCGCGGCGCCGGCCGGAGCTCGCTGGTCCGCAGCCGCCACAGGGCGACCAGGACCGCGACGAAGGTCAGCGTGTTGATGAGGAACGCCGGGCCGGTTCCGGCAGCCGCGATGAGCAGGCCGGCCACACCGGGGCCGATCAGCCGGGCGGCGTTGAACGAGGCGCTGTTGAGGCCGACCGCGTTGGTCAGCTCCTCACGCGGCACCATCTCGGAGACGAACGTCTGGCGGGCCGGGTTGTCGACAGCCGTGGCCACACCCTGCAGGAACGCGAGCACGTAGACGTGCCACAGCTCGACGGTGCCGGTGAGGACCAGCACGCCGGTCAGGGCGGAGGTCAGGGCCAGCGAGCTCTGCGTCAGCGCGAGGATGCGGCGCTTGTTGAACCGGTCGGCGATCATGCCGGTCCAGGGAGCCAGCAGCAGCAGCGGCAGGAACTGCAGGCCGGTGACGATGCCGAGCGCGACCGAGGAGTGCGGCGTCAGCTCGGTGAGGACCAGCCAGTCCTGGGCCACGCGGCCCATCCAGGTGCCGACGTTGGAGATGAGGGCGCCTGCGGCGTAGATCCGGTAGTTGTAGATCGCGAGGGAACGGAAGGTCGGACTCACTGACCCGCCACCCTCAGCAGGATCTCGCTCGCGCGGGCGAGCACCTCGCGCTCCTCGGCGGACAGGCCCTTGATCCGGCTGGCCATCCACTCGTCCCGGCGGCGCCGGATGTGCTTGAGCGTGCGCGCACCCTCCGGCGTGAGCGACAGGATCACCTGACGCCCGTCGGTCGGGTCGTCGGCCCGCAGGACGAGCCCCCGCTCGACCAGCGCCGCGACGGTGCGGCTCATGCTCGGGGGGCTGACCCGTTCGATGTCGGAGAGCTCGCGCGGGGTGCGAGGGGTCTCCTGCAGACGCGCCATCACGCTGAACTGGTGCGGCGCCACGATGTCGGTGCTCTCGAAGCGGACCCGGCGGCTGATCCTCATGCAGGCCAGCCGGAGGTCGTTGGCCAACGTCGCGAGAGAGGTCGACGCCGGCGCCTTGTCCCTGGTTGTCATGATGCCTCCCTGATGTCGTTAGCATAACTCATTACCTGTGCTAACTATTCCCCTTCGCCGGAACGCGGGAGAGCGGGCTGGATATCGTGCGGTCATGGGTCACGGGCACTCGCACTCCCACGGACCGGTGCCGGGCGCCGGACCGGCCAGCACGGCATACCGGGGGCGGTTGCGCACGGTCCTGCTCATCACGCTCGGAGTGGTCGTCGCCGAGGTGGTGGGCGCGGCACTGTCCGGCAGCCTCGCGCTGTGGGCCGACGCCGCGCACATGGTGGCGGACGCGGCCGGGCTCGCGGTGGCACTGCTGGCCACCCATCTGGCGCACCGGCCCCCGACGATGCGCCGGACCTTCGGCTACCAGCGCGCCGAGGTGCTCGCCGCGCTCGGCAACGCCACGCTGCTGCTCGTGCTCGCCGGCGCGGTCGGCGTCCAGGGCATCGAGCGGCTGCTCCACCCGGCGACGGTGCGCCCCGGGGTCATGCTGGCGTTCGGTGTGCTGGCCCTCGCCGCCAACTCCGCCTCACTGCTGCTCCTGCGCCAGGGGCAGGCCCACTCGATCAACGTCCGGGGCGCGTTCCTGGAGGTCCTGTCCGACGCCCTCGCCTCGGCCGGGGTCATCGCGGCGGCCGTCGTCGTGGCCCTCACGGGCTGGGCCCGGGCCGACGCCGTGGTCTCCCTGGCCATCGCGGTGATGATCCTGCCGCGGGCGTGGAGCCTGCTCCGGGAGGCCGGGGAGGTGCTGCTGGAGTCCGCGCCGCCCGGTGTCGACCTCGAACAGGTGCGCGACCACCTGCTCGGCGAGGACGGCGTGCGGGACGTGCACGACCTGCACAGCTGGACCATCACGTCCGGGGTGCCGGTGATGTCGGCGCACATCGTGGTCGACGAGGCGGCGTTCGCCGACGGGTCCCTGCCGCAGCTGCTGGACCGGCTGCAGGGCTGCCTCGAGGGGCACTTCGACGTGGCGCACAGCACGCTGCAGCTGGAAGCGGCGGGCCATGGAGACCATGAACCCGCCGCTCACCAGTGACCGCCCACGCGGCCCGTCTGCTCACTTGACGCCGAGCAGCTCCTTGACCGGGTCGATCGCGAAGTAGACGACGAACAGCGACGCCACGACCCACAGGATCGGGTGCAGCATGCGCGCCTTGCCCCGGACGACCTTGATGAGCACGTAGAGCACGAACCCGGCGCCGATGCCCACCGTGATCGAGTAGGTGAACGGCATGAGGACGATGGTGAGGAACGCCGGGAAGGCGATCTCCAGGTCGTCCCAGTCGATGCCCTTGACCTGCTGCATCATGAGGAAGCCGACCACGACCAGCGCCGGCGTGGCCGCCTCGTAGGGCACCACCGCGACGAGCGGGGCCACGAAGGTCGAGGCCAGGAAGAGCAGGCCGGTCACCACCGCGGCCAGACCGGTGCGGGCACCCTCGCCCACGCCGGCTGCGGACTCGATGAAGCCGGTGTTGCTGCTGACGCTGCCGACGCCACCCGCGGCAGCGGCCAGGCCGTCCACCACCAGGATCTTCTGGGCGCCGATCGGGTTGCCCTCCTTGTCGAGCAGGCCGCCCTCAGCGCCGATGGCGACCATCGTGCCCATCGTGTCGAAGAAGTCGGCGAGCACGAGGGTGAACACGAGCAGCGCCGCCGAGACGATGCCGATCTTGGAGAAGGAGCCCAGCAGGGAGAAGTGCCCCAGCAGGCCGAAGTCAGGGATGTCGAAGGCGTTGTCGGGCATCTTCGGCACGTTGAGGCCCCACCCGGTCGGGTTGACGACCTTGCCGGTCTTGTCGGTCTGGCCGCCGATGTTGAAGGTCCACTCGACGAGCATCGCCAGCAGGGTGGCGCCGACGATGCCGTAGAGGATGGCGCCCTTCACCCGCTTGACCATCATCACGATGATGGCGACCAGGCCCGCGATGAAGACCAGCAGCGGCCAGCCGGCGAGGAAGCCGCCGATGCCCAGCTCGACCGGGACGGGCCCCGAGACCGGCTTGCGCACGAAACCGGAGTCGACCAGGCCGATGATCGTGATGAACAGGCCGATGCCCACGCTGATGGCGACCTTGAGCTGCGCCGGCACCGCGCGGAAGACCGCCTGCCGGAACCCGGTCAGCACGAGGACCGTGATGATGATGCCCTCGATGACCACCAGCCCCATGGCGTCGGCCCACGTCATCTGGGGCAGCTTGGCGATGCCGAACGTCACGAAGGCGTTCAGGCCCAGGCCCGCGGCGATGGCCAGGGGGTAGTTGGCGACGACACCCATGAGCAGGCTCATGACGCCGGCGACGAGCGCGGTCGCGGCGGCGACCATGGCCAGGTTCGGCGAGCTCCCGCCGCCGAGGAAGTGGCCCGTTCCATCGGTCTGGGTGCCGATGATCAGCGGGTTCAGCACGACGATGTAGGCCATCGTGAAGAAGGTGGCGAACCCGCCGCGCACCTCCCGCCCGATCGTCGAGCCTCGTTCGGTGATACGGAAGAAGTTGTCGAGGGCCCCTCGCGCAGCAGTGGGCCGTGGCGACGTGACGGTTGACGGCATGGCCTACAGGGTAGGGGGTGGATGCGCAACCCCCCGCATCCATCCGCTTACAGTGTGGGGGTGACCATCCCGCCGATCCCCGACCAGCAGCCCCTGAAGGTCAGGACCACACGGGTCATCGAGGTCGGCATCGCCGTCTGGGCGCTCGCCCTGGTGGTCACCTTGGTCGTGCCCGCCCTGCACAGCGGGTCACGGCACTGGTGGCCCTGGACCTGTGTCGCGGGCGTCGTGCTCGGCTTCATCGGGTGGAGCTACGTGCGCCGCGGCCGCGGCAACGCCGCCGACGCCTGACCGGTATGCCGGGTCAGGACTCCCAGCGCCAGCTCGCCCCGGTCAGCTCCTCGCTGCGGTCCCACAGCTTGGCCGCCAGCGCCTCGTCCTGCGCGAACGCGCTCAGCCGGGCCGGACCGATGGGGCCGCGGGTCTCGCCCAGCCACTGCGGACCGGTGTAGGACCCGGGCGCGGCGGCGGTGGCGGCATACAGGCTGGGGTTGGCACCTGCGGCCGCGGACTGGAAGGCCAGCCGCAGGGCAGCCGGGGCGAGCGCGCGGATGACCGGGTTGGCGCCCATGCCCTGGGTGTCGGTGACCAGGCCGGTGGCGGAGACGCCGGGGTGGGCCATGGTCGAGGTCAGCTGGGGCGCGCGCGTGGCCGCCCGTCGCTGCAGCTCGGCCCCGAAGAGGAGGTTGGCCAGCTTGGAGTTGCCGTAGGCCGGACCGGGGCGGTAGCTCTCGGCGGGGTTCCCCTCGAGGACCGCCTCGGTGCCCCAGTGGTGCCGGATCGAGGAGACCGTCACCACGCGTGGCGCCGGCGCGGCCAGCAGCGCCGGCAGCAGACCGGCGGTGAGGGCGAAGTGGCCCAGGTGGTTCGTGCCGAACTGCAGCTCGAAGCCGTCGCTGGTGCCCTGCCAGGTCGGCGGGGTCATCACCCCGGCGTTGTTGACCAGCAGGTCCAGCGGGCCGTCCCACTCCCCCGCGAGGCGGACGACCGACTCCAGCGAGGACAGGTCGAGGTGCCGGACCTCGAGGTCGGCGCCCGGGATGCCGTCGCGGATGCGCTGCGCCGCCTCCTCACCGGCGGCGGTGTTGCGGCAGGCCAGGGTGACGCGGGCGCCCTGACGGGTCAGCGCGGCGACGGTGTGCCAGCCGATCCCGGAGTTGGCGCCGGTGACGAGGGCGCGGACGCCGTCGAGGGTGGGCAGGTCGGACGGGGTCCAGGGCATGCCGGCAAGGCTACCCGCGGGTAGTCAGGCCGGCGGCGTGACGTGGGCCTCAGACCAGGGCGTCGTAGGCGAACTCGTCGACGATCGGCTCGTCGTGCGGCGCCGGCTCGGGACGCTCGACGTCGACCTCGCTGTGTGCGCCGCAGCCGTGGTCAAGGCTCACGACGCGACCGTCGGAGGGAGACCAGGCGTTGGCGCAGACGCCGAAAAAAGAGCGGAGGGCACCCGCCATCGGCACGAAGAAGCCGCAGCTGGAGCACGGCGCGGGCGCCTGCTCGGCGACGGGCGTGCTCGGGCCGTTCTCGCCGTCGTACCAGCGCTGTGCGGCCTCCTCGCGGCCCTCGGCGGACAGGACGCGCTTGCGGCCCAGGCCCAGCTCCCACTCCGCCATCTGGTCGACGTCCTCGTCGCCCGTGGCCTCGAACCCCTGCTCGAGGCGGGGGTCCTGCTCGATGTAGGGCAGCACGTCGCCGGCGCCGAGGTCGCCGGGTGCCAGCCGCTGGGCGTAGGGCAGCCACTCCGGGGACAGCAGGGCACCCTCGCCGGGGACCAGGTTGGTCTCGCAGACGGTGACCTTCTTGGCCCGCGGGGCGCGCGCGACGGTGATCGCCCAGCGCCAGCCGGGGTAGGCCGGCGCGGTGCACGCGAAGTAGTGCGTCGCGAGGCGCTCCTCGTCCATGACGAAGCCGATGTGGTCGCCGACGGTGTCACGCTCGGCGATGCCCTCGGCGGCCTCGCGGGCGAGGTCGACCGCGCTGCGGAGGGTGGCGTCTTCCCTGGGTGGCATGCGATCAGCCCACCGAGCCGTCGAGCTGGTCGGCCACGCCGCGCAGCACCTTGGCGATCTTGGCCGCCTGGGCCTTGTCGGGGTAGCGCCCCCGGCGGAAGGAGTTGGAGGCGGCGTCGAGCAGCTTGATGGCGTCCTCGCAGACGACGGCCATCTGGTCGGCCGGGAGCCGCTTCTTCTCGTGCACCGAGGCCGCCACCGACGGGGCCGGCTCGAGGACGCGGACCGACAGCGCCTGGGCGCCGCGGCGGCCCTCGACGATGCCGAACTCGACCCGCGTGCCGCCCTTGAGCGTGGTGACACCGGCCGGCAGGGCGTTGGCGTGCAGGAACACGTCACCGCCCTCGTCGTCGCTGAGGAAGCCGAAGCCCTTCTCCGCGTCGTACCACTTGACCTTGCCCGTCGGCACAGTCCACCTCTTGCTCGTCAGGTCCACCCGCTCCCGGCTGGTGGCCGGGCATGGCTGATTGGCGCACGGTGCGCTCGACCAAGGTTATCCGCCCGCGGCGGCCCCCGAAAATCGGTTTCGACCTGTCGGTGGCCGCCAAGACAATGTTGGCCGTGACGACCGCCGCACAGCCCCGCCCCTCGCTCGCCTCGTTCTGGCACGACCTGCCGCGCGAGGGCAAGCTCATGCTCTCCACGGTCGCCATCGAGACCTTGGGCACCGGGCTGGTCCTGCCCTTCGGCGTCATCTACGCCCACGAGGTGCGGCACTTCTCCCTCGAGACCACCGGTGTGCTGCTGGCCATCCCCGCGTTCGTCGGCATGGCCATCGTCGGCCCCGCGGGCACGCTCATCGACCGGCTGGGCGCGCGCCGCGTCATCCTGCCCGCGATGGTCGCCCAGATGCTCGGCAACGTTCTGCTGGCGTTCGCCACCACGCCCGCCGTCGCCGCGCTCGCCCTGGCCCTGCTCGGCGCCGCGGGCGGCATCTTCTGGCCGGGCTTCAACGCGATGATCGCCAGCGTGGTGCCCAGCGGCATCCGCCAACGCTACTTCGGCATCAACTTCACCCTGGTCAACCTCGGCATCGGCATCGGCGGGCTGATCTCCGGATCGATCGTCGACGTGCACCGCCCGGGCACGTTCATGGCCATCTACCTCGGCAACGCCCTGACGTTCCTCGCCCCGTTCACCATGCTGCTGGGGCCGCTGCGCCACGTGACCGGCAAGGTCGAGCAGGAGCCCGCCGAGGACGGCGCCGCGCCGGCCACGACGAGCTACCTCACGCTGGTGCGCGACCGCGCGCTGCGCCCGGTCATCCTGCTGACCTTCCTGTCGGCGTTCGTCGGCTACGCCCAGATGGAGGCCGGGTTCACCGCGTTCGCCCGGGTGGTCGGCGAGGTCACCCCGCGCACCATCGGCGCGGCCTTCGCCGTCAACACCGCAACCATCGTGGTGCTGCAGCTGTTCGTGCTCCAGCGGATCGAGGGACGACGCCGCACCCGCGTGGTCCTGGTGCTGTGCGCGATCTGGGCCCTGTCGTGGCTCTCCCTCGGCCTGGCCGGCCTGGTGCCCGGCACGGCCGCGGCCACCGCGCTGGTCATCGCGTGCGCCGGCATCTTCGCCCTCGGGGAGACCCTGCTGCAGCCGACCATCCCCGCGATCACCAACGACCTGTCGCCCGACCACCTGCGCGGCCGCTACAACGCGATCATGTCGGCCGCCTTCCAGGGCGCGGCCATCATCGGGCCTGCGGTGGCCGGCGTGATGATCGGTGCCCGGCTCGACCTCGCCTTCATCGCCATGCTCATCGGCGGCTGCGCGGTGATGGCCGCGCTGGCGATGGCGGTCGAACGCCGCATCCCCGCCCACGCCAACGGCGTCGCCGCGGAGGCGCCCGAGCCGGCCACGGCCACCGACCCGATGCCTGCGGCGGTGCCGCTGGTCTCCGCCGAGGGCTGACCCGCCGGGGGGTCAGCGGGTGCTGATCCCCCACGGCGCCGACCACACCTGACCGGGCTCGAGCACGACCAGGTCCTCACCGGTCGCGAGCGCGTTGGGCGGGCAGGTCATCGGCTCGACCGCCAGCCCGCTGCGCCGGGCCAGCTCCCCCGCGAGGGTGTCCCCCGTGAACACCTGCACCCACCGGTATGCCGGGTCGCCCCACACGGTGACGGCCCGGTCGCTGCCGGGCCGGGTCAGGTGCACCCGCCAGCGCCCGTCCTCGTCCGGCGCCAGGTCGGTGAAGGCCGTGTCGAGCACAGTGTCCCCCAGCGGGCGACCGGCCCGCAGGTCCAGCGGGCCCCCGTCGACCGGCTCGGTGCCGGTCGGCAGCAGCCGGTCGTCGACGAGCAGGCGCCGCCCCGCAGGCACGCTCAGCGTCAGCTCGTCGACGCGGTCCTCGCCCGTGGTCAGGTAGGGGTGGGCGCCGAAGCCGAACGGCGCCGCGGCGGGGCCGACGTTGTGCGCCCGCGGCGTGACGGTGAGCCCGTCCTCGTCGAGCTCGTAGGCCACCTCGAGGTCGAGGCAGCCACCCCAGCCCTGCTGCGGGCGCAGGCGGTAGCCGACGACGGCCCGGTGCGGCTCGTGCTCCAGCAGGGTCCACATGGCCCACCGGACCAGGCCGTGGATGGCGTTGTGGTGGTCGGGCTCGCTCAGCGCGAGCTGGAAGGTCCGGCCACCGAAGGCGTAGCGCCCGTCGGCGACCCGGTTCGGCCAGGGCATGAGCACCTGGCCGCGTCCGGCCGAGCACTGCTCGTCCTCCGCGTAGCCCGCGAGCACCGGCACGCCACCACGGGTCCACGCCCGCAGGCCGCCGCCGACCTCGACGACGACCGCCTCCTGGTCCCCGTGCCGGATCGTCCACTGGGCCCCGCTGGGCAGCTCCGCACTCACGGGGCAGAACCTAGGGGGTCAGCCGGTGGACCCGGAACCCTGGGTCGACACCAGCGCCACCATGGAGGCGACGTGGCTGGACTTGTCCGCCAGGACGAACGCGGTGTCCCCGGTGCGGATCGCCGCCACCTGCATGCCGCGCATGCGGGTGGTGCTGTCGATCGTGTAGCTCTGGCTGAAGCCGTCGGTGCTGCGCAGCGTGATCGAGGTGCCCGAGACCGCGGTCACCTGGCCGGTCTGGAACACCAAGGTGCGGCCCTGCGCCGTGTACTCCCCGTGACCGGCACCCAGGCCCGGCAGGGCCGGGAGGCGACCGCCCGGCATACCGGGCACGAGCCGGTGACGTTGGCCGTTGCCGTTGCCCTGGCCGCGGTCACTGAACGGTCCAGCGCCGCGCGGACCCATCATGGCGCCGTGCGGGCCTGCCCCGGTGGTGGAGCCGATGGTGCGCCCGACGAGGAAGCCGCCGACCGCGAAGCCACCGAGGAGCAGGACCGC
>NZ_DASVZH010000118.1:0-6847 GCF_036391795.1 Oryzihumus sp. | reverse complement strand
CGGGGTTGGAGATGAAGGCCCGGCCGATGGAGAAGAGCTCGCCGCGGTCCTGGGCCAGCGCCTGCCTGGCGGTGGACAGGTCGCTGGAGCCGGCGAAGCCGGTGTTGACGATGACGGTGCCGTCGAAGCCCTCGCGCAGCGCAGCGGCCACCTCACCGGACGGGTCGTCGATGACGTGCAGGTAGGCCAGGCCCAGCGGCTTGATGCCGGCGAGCAGCTCGGCGTAGGTCTGCGCCGCCTCGGTCTCGTGGATGTCGTTGAAGTCGCCACCCGGGGAGACGCGCATGCCCACGCGCTCCGCGCCGATGGCCTCGACGACGGCCCGGGTGACCTCGACGACGAAGCGGGCGCGGTTCTCCGGGGAGCCGCCGTAGGAGTCGGTGCGCTGGTTGGTGTTGTCGGAGAGGAACTGCTGCAGCAGGTAGCCGTTGGCTGCGTGCAGCTCGACGCCGTCCAGGCCGGCCGCGACCGCGCGGCGGGCGGCGTCGACGTACTCGGCCACGATGCCCGGCAGCTCGGCGGTCTCCAGGGCGCGCGGGGTCTCGAACGGCTTGAGGCCCTCGGGGGTGAACACCTCACCGACGGGCTTGACCTCGGAGGGGGCCACCGGCTGGGCGCCGATCAGCGCCGGGTGCGAGATGCGGCCGGCGTGCATGATCTGGGCGAAGACCACCCCGCCGCCCGCGTGCACGGCGTCGGCGACCTTGCGCCAGCCCTCGACCTGCTCGTCGGTGTGCAGGCCGGGCGTGTGCGGGTAGCCCTGCCCGGTCGCCGACGGCTGGATGCCCTCGGTGACGATGAGGCCGGCGCCGGCACGCTGGCCGTAGTAGGTGGCCATGATGTCGGTGGGGACACCGTTGGCGTCGGCGCGGTTGCGCGTCATCGGCGCCATGACGATGCGGTTGCTCAGCTCGTGCGGGCCGAGGGAGAACGGGGCGAACACGTCGCTCACAGGGAAGCTCACCATCCTGGGGGTCGGATTTGTCCTTCTCCCGTGCCAAGGCGATTGAAGCGTGAACGATTCCGGCCCCCGGGCGTGAGCAGTCTCACGCCCGGGGGCCGGAGGGGTGTGGCGGGTCGTCACCCGCCGGTTCGGGTCCCCGCTCAGGCGCCCCAGGTCGCCCGGGAGGCCACCGCCTCGCGCAGCTGCGAGCCGGTGTCGACCATCGCCCGGTGCACCGCCGGGGTGAGCGTGCCGCCGGCGAGGGCCTGCTCGAGCAGCTCGAGGGTGGCCGGCTCGACGACGACCGACGGGAAGGCCGGCTTGGCCACGTTGTTCAGCGCGTCCTCGCCGACGCGCCCGGCCATCGCCGGCACGTCGGTGAAGTAGCGCTCGGCGTAGGGGCGCACCAGGTCCAGCTGGCCTGCCTGCCAGAAGCCCTGGGCGAGCCAGATCATCTCGTAGTTGGACCGGTCGTGGTCGCCGGTGATCTGCTCCCACGCCCACGCCTTGGCCTCCGCCGTGGGCCGGGCCGCCTTGGCGTAGAGGGCCTGGAGACCGCCCTGCATGGTGTGGTCCCGCTCCAGCGCCGCGTCGATCTCGGCCTCACCGATGGCCCCCCGGCCGGCGAGGTTGCGCAGGACCAGCCAGCGCAGGTCGTTGTCCCCGGCAAGGCCCTCCGGCACGCCCTCGCCCTCGGCCCAGCGCCGGAGCAGCTCGACGTCGTCGGTGGTGCGGGCGAGGTAGCGCGCGGCCAGCAGGGCCGTGGTCGAGCCGGGCTCGGCGCGTTCGAGCAGCGTCGCCGCCGCCCGGGCCACCACCTGGGTGGCGGCCTCCTGCTCGGCGGCGGGGAGGAACTGCGGGATGATCCGGGCGACCATCTGGATGGCCATCCGGGACAGGATCGACTCGTGGGTCTCCTGCGCCCACGCACCCTCGAAGACCCGCAGCATCTGGCGCGGGTCGACGGTGCCGAGGCACACGCCGTCGACGAGCGCGGTCCAGACGACGGCCCGGGCCTGGCCGTCGGGGATCTGCGCCAGCTCCGAGGGCAGCGCCGCCAGCGTGGCGGGGTCGAGGCTGACCGTGGCCCAGGTGAGGTCGGCGGCGTTGGGCACGACCACCCGGGCCGCCGGGCGCCCGACCAGCTCGGGCAGCGCCATGTCGTCCCGGTCGAGCACGGTCGCCACCCGGAACACCTCCTCGCCGCCGGACCAGCCGGCCACGTCGAGGCTGTGCGGACGGTCGGCGGGGTGGTCCTTGGGCCGGCTTCGGCGCAGGCTCGCCGCGGCGATGACTCCCTCGCCGGTCTCCAGGTCGAGCTCGATGGTGTCCAGCTGTGCAGTGCGCAGCCATGCCTCGGCCCACGCGCCGAGGTCCTTGCCGCTGGCGCGCTCCATGGCACCGAGGAAGTCGGCGAGGTCGGCGTTGCCGTAGGAGTGCGTGGTCAGGTGGTCCCGGACCCCGGCGAGGAAAGCCTCATCCCCGATGTAGGCGATGAGCTGGCGCAGGGTGGCCGCGCCCTTGGCGTAGGAGATGCCGTCGAAGTTCTGCAGCGCCGTATCACCGTCGGGCGCCGGAGAGCCCGCCACCGGGTGGGTGGAGGGCATCCGCTCGGCGGCGTAGCCCCACGCCTTGCGTGCCACCGAGGAGTCGATCCAGGCGTCGTCGAAGCCGCAGCCCTCGAACGTCGTGCGGTGGGCCATGTACTCGGCGAACGACTCGTTGAGCCACAGGTCGTCCCACCACGTCATGGTCACCAGGTCGCCGAACCACATGTGGGCGCACTCGTGGGCGATGGTGTTGGTGCGGGTCAGCACCTCCTCGTGGGTGGCGCCGTCGCGGAACAGGTAGGGGTCGCGCAGCGTCACGCAACCGGGGTTCTCCATCGCGCCGGCGTTGAACTCCGGGACGAACACCTGGTGGTACTCCCCGAACGGGTACCGGATGCCGAACAGCGAGTGGTAATAGTCCAGCGACTGCTTCGTGACGGTCAACATCTGCTCGGCGTCGCGCTCGAGCGCCTCCCGCAGCGAGGCGCGGGCGTGGATGCCCAGGGGGATGTCGTCGTGCTCGGCCTTGACGGAGACGTAGGGGCCGGCGCAGACGGTGACGAAGTAGGTGGCCAGCGGCGGTGTGGTCGCGAGGGTCCACTGCCCCTCGGAGGTCTGGGTCGCCGCGCCGTTGCCGACGACCAGCCAGTCCGAGGGCGCCTGCACTCGCATGTCATAGGGGGCCTTGAGGTCGGGCTGGTCGAAGCAGGCGAACACCCGCGGCGCGGCGTCGAGGAACAGGTGGCCATAGACGTAGTGCCGCCCGTCGGCGGAGTCGACCGCCCGGTGCAGGCCCTGCCCGTCCTTGCTGTAGGCCATCGCCGCCACCACGGTGACCTCGTTCTCGGCCTGCAGGTCCTCCAGGGCGACCCGCTGGTCGCGCACCGTCGTGGGGTCGATCTCCTTGCCGTTGACGGTGATCGAGTGCACCTCGACCGCCTTGACGTCGAGGAAGGTCGACGCGCCGGGCTCGCGGGCGGTGAACCGCACCGTCGAGGTCGACCCGAAGGTCTTCTCCCCCGCGTCGAGGTTCAGGGAGACGTCGTATGCCGTGACGTCGATGAGCGCCGAACGCGCCTCTGCTTCAACTCGTGTCAAGCTCGCCATGGGCTCACCTAACCAGAGGCCCCGGCGGGGTTGTCACCGGTTTGCGCCCACAGCGCAGCGGCGGGGCCCCTGCCGGGACCCCGCCGCTCTGCTCGACCTCAGCCGGCTCAGTGGCCGCGGTAGCCGGTGGCCATCGCCTCGAGCCGGGCGATCCGCTCGGCCATCGGCGGGTGGGTGGAGAAGAGCCGGGACACGTCCTGCGCGCGGAACGGGTTGGCGATCATCATGTGGCTGGCGTTGACGATGTCGCGCTGGGGGGCCAGCGGCGCCTTCGAGACCCCGATCTCGAGCTTGCGCAGTGCGGAGGCGAGCGCCAGCGGGTCCCCGGTCAGGGTCGCGCCGTCCTCGTCGGCGTCGTACTCGCGGGTGCGGCTGATGGCCATCTGGATCATCCCCGCGGCGAGCGGCGCCAGCAGCGCCATGGCCAGCATGGCGATGGGGTTGCCGCCCTCCTCGTTGTCGCGACCGCCGCCCCCGAACATGCCGAAGAACATGAAGAACTGGGCGATGCTCGTGATGACGCCGGCGATCGCCGCGGCGATGGAGGCGGTGAGGATGTCGCGGTTGTAGACGTGCATCAGCTCGTGCCCGAGCACGCCGCGCAGCTCCCGCTCGTCGAGCAGGCGCAGGATGCCCTCGGTGCAGCACACCGCGGCGTTCTGCGGGTTGCGCCCGGTGGCGAACGCGTTGGGTGCCTCGGTCGGCGAGATGTAGAGCCGCGGCATCGGCTTGCCCGCCCTCGTCGACAGCTCGCGCACGACGCGGTACATCACCGGCGCCTGCGCCTCGCTGACCGGGTAGGCGTGCATGGCGCGGATCGCGAGCTTGTCGCTGTTCCAGTAGCCGTAGGCCGTGGTGGCGACTCCGAAGAGCGCGAAGAACCAGATGTACCGGCCGCCGGCCACCAGCGCGCCGATCGCGAGCAAGAGAGCCCAGATGCTGCCGAACAGCAGGGCGGTCTTGAGCCCGTTGTAGTGCTTGTGCATGCCCAGTCCAACGTCGATGGACACGCGCGCGTTCCGTCCAGCCGGCACCCAGTCGCCGTCCAGACTCGGTCGGTCCGGTCAGCCCCCGACGAGGTGCAGCAGCAGCTGCGGCGCGGCGCTGGTGACCACGAGGGCGAGCGCGCCGACCCCGACGGCGAGCAGCACGGCCGGATGGGCTCGCCGGGCTGTAGGTGCGCCAGCCTCCTCGGGACGCTCGAGCAGCACCCGCAGCCAGCGCAGGTAGACCGCGACGCCCAGCACCGCGTTGGCCGCCGCCACCAGGGCCAGCAGCCACAGCTGACCGGCGACCACCGGCCGCAGCGCGACCACCTTGGCGACGAGGCCGAGGACGCCCGGCGGCAGGCCCGCCAGGGACAGCAGGCCCAGCCCCAGCGCGACGGCCAGTCCCGGCCGGTCGCGCAGCAGCCCCCGGTAGGCCGTGAGCGTGCGCGCGGCGGGCATCCCGCGCAGCTGGCCCACGGCTGCCACCACGGCGAACACCGTCAGCGTGGCGACCACGTAGGCCAGCAGGTAGGCGGTGGACGCCTCGACCGCCCCGGCGGAGAGCGTGGCCAGGGGCAGGACCACCCAGCCGGCCTGGGAGACGGTGGACCAGGCCAGCAGGCGCAGCACGGTGTCCTGGCGCAGGGCCATGACGTTGCCGAGGGTCATGCTCAGCGCGGCCACCACCGCGACCGCGGTGAGCACCGGAGCGCCGAGCGGGGTGATCGCCCGCACCACGACGAGCAGGGCCGCCAGCGCCGCCACCTTCGAGGCGCCGGCCAGGAACGCCGTCACCGGCAGGGACCCCCCGTCGTAGGCCTCGGGGGTCCAGGCGTGGAAGGGCACCAGCGAGAGCTTGAACCCGATGCCCGCGACGAACAGGACCAGCGCGAGGACCAGGACCGCGCGGCGGGTGGGGTCGGTGTTGGCGGCCAGCGCCGCGTCGGGTGCGAGCAGCGGGCTGGCCGTGGCGGTGTACCAGCAGGCGGCGGCCAGGGCGAGCATCGCGAAGGAGACCAGCGAGGTGGTCAGCAGCGCGACCGCGCCCGAGATCGCGGCCCGGACGCCACGCAGGGCGACCAGGGCGATCGTGGGCAGCGTGGCCAGCTCGAGCGCCACGAGCCAGGAGCCGAGGTCACGAGCCGCAGCCACCGCGGTGGCACCGGTGGTGGCCGCCAGCACGAGGCTGACCGTGACCGCGGTCCGGCCGCGGGGGGCGTCGCGCTCCCCCGGCCAGGCCAGCAGCACCGTGACCACGGCGCCGAGCAGGGCGGCCAGCTGCAGCGCGGAGGCGGCCGGGCCGGCGGCGTAGAGGCACACGTCCGGGTGCCCGGGCAGGCAGAGGGTGCGACGGACATCCCCTGCGGCGGCACCCAGGCCGCCGATGGTGCCGGCGGCACCGAGCGCGAGCGCGACGAGGGCGAGGACGAGGTGCGTGCGGCGCAGCCGCGGCAGCGCGGCGTCGGCGACCAGCACCGCCGCGGCGCCCGCGGCGGGGGCCAGCACGGGGGTGAGCGTCATCAGGTCGACGGAGACGACGGCGCTCATCGGACCGCCTCCATGGCGATCCGGGCCACGTCCGGCGCGGTGCTGCGCAGCACCGTCCCGGGCAGGACGCCGAGCCCGACGACGGCGACGACGAGCACCGCGACGACCGCCAGCTCGGCGCCACGCGCATCGGCCAGCGCCGGGGCCTCCCGGTCGCCGGCCCAGACGGTGCGCAGCACGCGCAGCGAGTAGGCGGCGGCCAGCGCGGTGCCGAGCACGGCCACCGCCGCGAGCACGCGGAAGAGCGTGACCGGGGAGCCCACGGCCGGTGACCACGCGGCATACACAGCCAGGAACTCACCCCAGAAGCCGACCAGGCCGGGCAGCCCGAGGGAGGCGGCGAAGCCGACGACGAGGGCGAAGCCGAGTCGCGGGGAGACCTCGCGCAGCGCGGCGCGGGCGACCCGCAGGTCGGCCGAGCCCCAGCGGGACTTCAGGCCGCCGACGAGGAAGAACAGCAGCGCCGAGACCACGCCGTGGGCGACGTTGGCGAACAGCGCCGCCTGCAGCCCGGTCGCGGTGCCGCTGGCCAGGCCGAGCGCGACGAAGCCCATGTGCGCCACCGAGGAGTAGGCGATGAGCCGCTTGAGGTCGTTCTCGACCAGGCAGGCCAGGCCTCCCCAGAGGATGCCGACCACGCCTGCCACGCCGAGCACCGGCGCGACCGCGGCGAAGCCCTGCGGGACCGTGGCGACCGCGAGCCGGACGAT
>NZ_DASVZH010000117.1:0-2597 GCF_036391795.1 Oryzihumus sp. | reverse complement strand
AGCAGGCTCGGCAGCGGGGCCAGCGGCTCGCCGGCGGCTCGCGCCTTCTCGTACTCGAACAGCGACACGTAGTTGCCGGCCGCGCGCAGCAGCTCCTGGCGGCGCACCATCTCGCCGTGCAGGGCGTCCTGCATGCGCTCGACGAGGGTCAGCTCGTTGCTGAGGTTGGTGATGACCGCCGACACGTGCGGCAAGTCGGCCATGCCCGCGAAGGTCGCACCACCCTTGAAGTCGACCAGCACGAAGTTCAGCGACTCGGAGGAGTGGGTCATCGCCAGGGCGAGCACCAGGGTCCGCAGCAGCTCGGACTTGCCCGAGCCGGTCGCACCGATCACCAGGCCGTGCGGGCCCATGCCCTGCTGGGCGGACTCCTTGATGTCCAGGGAGACGACCTGGCCCTGGGCGCCGACGCCGATCGGCACCCGGAGCCGGTCGCGGGCCAGACGGGGACGCCAGGCGGCGTCGACGTCGTAGTCGCGCACGTCGCCCAGACCGAGGAGGTCGACCAGCTCGGTGGCGGTGGCCAGGGCGTCGCGGCGCTCGGGTGCCGCACCGGCGTACAGCGGGGCCAGCCGACGGGCGGCGGCCTCGGCCTGCGCGATGGACATGGTGTCGGCGACGCCCTGGGCGGGCTCGCTGCCGACGGTGAGGATCTGCATCGGCGACAGGCCGGCATACGGTCCGCTCGCCCGGGGCTGGCCGAGAGCCAGCCGCATCCGCCCCGGCGTCGTCAGCTCGTCCCAGCGCTCGGGCAGGTGCAGGACGGTGACGCCGAGGACGCCCTCTTCCGTGACGATGGCGTTGCCCGGAGGCACCTCGCCGCCGTCGACCACGATCAGCACGTGCGGCAGGACGGCCTGGTCGGTGCGTCCGAAGCGGGGGCGCTCGCGCAGGTCCTCCGGCAGCAGCGGCTCGAGGTCGGTCAGGGAGCTGGCGACCAGGCGGGACTGCCCGACGCCGTCCCGCTCGCGCAGGCTCTGGCTGTGCGGCAGCCACTTGACCCACTCCCACTCCGGCAGGGCCTGTTCGGAGGCGACCACGGCCACGACCAGCTGGTCCGGAGCGTGCTGGGTGGCGAGGGCGCTCACCATGGAGCGGGCCAGGCCACGGGTGGGCTGCTCCTCGCCGGTGACCTCGATGCGGGAGAAGAAGGGCAGGGAGACCGCGGCCGGCAGGTCCGGCTGGATCCGGTGCGTGGTCAGCAGCCGGTGCAGCGCCGACGCGGCCACCGGGTCGAGCTGGGCCATCGGCGGGGTCTCGGGCGCCTCGAGGGAGATGCACAGCGGCTGGTTGGTGCGGCCGAAGCGCACCCGGAGGAAGTCCTCGTCGGTGACCGCCCGCTCCCAGACGCGGGAGCGCTCCTCGCACAGCACCGGAAGAGCATCGGGGGCCGGGTAGTTCCACTGGGCGGCCCTGCGTTGGCGGCGCGCCGCCTCACGGACGGTCTCGCGGACCTCGGCCAGGTAGGAGAGGTACTCGCGGCGGGCCTCACTGACCCCGGCGCTGTGCTGCTGCTTCTGGCGCCAGCCGCTGACGCCGACGAAGCCGACGGAGGCCAGGAGGAACATGCCGGCGGCGATGTAGCCCTTGACGCCGGGGCTGGCCAGGGCGACGAAGGCGATCGAGCCCACCGAGCCGAGCATCGGCACGGCGTTCATCAGCAGGCTGCTCGCCCCTTCGGACGGGGTGATCTCCGGCGGTGGCTGCAGGACGATCCGCCCCGACGGCACCTCGGGGGCCCGCTCGCGCGCACCCCTGCGCAACGTGACTGCCATGCGTGTGCGCCTCCTGCTGTTCCGGCGTCCCCCACCGTCGCGACGGGACTCGCGCTTCCCCAGGCCGGCGTGGCCGGCGAGCCGTCAACCTACCGTGCGGGCGCAACCGGTGACGACCGCCCGGCCCCCTGGAGGGACGCGGGCACTAAGGTGCTGCCCGGAGCAGGGACCGACAGGGGGAGGCTCGGATGACGTTGACCGACGCTGCCGCGCAGCGGGTCACCGTGATCGCCGGGGGACGGCACCACGACCTCGTCGCCCCCTCCCAGGCGCGGGTCGGCGACGTGCTCCACGCCGTGGGCATCGCCGGGGACGACCACCGGTATGCCGTGGCCACGCCCCTCGGGCGGGTGTTCGGCCCGTACGACCTGCTCGCCGAGGTTGCCGCCGAGGCAACCGTGCTCACCGTGGTCGACGCGCACGGCGCCGAGGGCTCCCGCGGCCTCCTCGTCGACGTGGACCGCTCCCCCGGTGCCTCCGGCGGACGCGCGAGCACGATCGTCCCGCCCCCGGCGTTCGAGCCGACCGCCGGTGACCCGCACCCGTCACTGCCCGACCGCACCGCGACCGCCTCCTCTGCCTCGACCGCTGCCCTGGCCCCCGCTGCGGTGCCCGCCGGCCTGGCCCTCGTGGCGCTGGCCGTCCTGGGGACCGGCACGTTCGGCCCGAGCCACACCGACGTCCCCTGGCTGTGGGGCGGCTCGGCCGCCCTCTTCCTCGTGACCGCGATGACCCTCGCGCTCCGCACCGGCGACGACCGTGCCTCGGTGGGGGCCCGCCTCGTGGCACCCCTCGTCGGCGCCGCCGCCGGCATGAGCCTGC
>NZ_DASVZH010000116.1:0-7230 GCF_036391795.1 Oryzihumus sp. | reverse complement strand
GCGGCGGGGCTGGCAGTGGCCGGCCCGCCGGGGGCCAGTGCGAGGGCGGCCGCGAGGGCGGTCACCGCGCCGAGGGCGGCGGCCCGCCCTGACGCTCTGCGGGGGATGGTCATGAGGTGCCTTCCGGGAGGTCGACGGGACGCGCTGCCCCGGAGTCAACCATTGGCGGGGCGCGCTCGCTCGTCGGAGGTTTCTGCCGGCCTCCCGGGGTGCCGCGCCTGTCGCGCTGAATCGCGCGGGATCGCGCGGAGTGGGGTTCTCGCCGCTCCGGTGCTAGGGTTGCGGTGGTTGACGTTGCAGTTCCTCTCAGGACGAGCCCGCCTTGATCGGCGGGCTCTTTTCGTAGGGCCAGCACTTCGGTGCCCGGCCGTGGGTGTTGCACCAGCCAGGAGCTCCCCGTCCGGGAGGGCTCCATCGGCTAAATCAGGAAAGAGTTACTCCCATGGCACAAGGCACTGTGAAGTGGTTCAACGCGGAGAAGGGCTTCGGCTTCATCGCCCAGGACGGCGGCGGCCCCGACGTCTTCGTCCACTACTCCGCGATCGAGACCAACGGCTACCGCTCCCTCGACGAGGCGCAGCGGGTCGAGTTCGACCTGGCTCAGGGCCCCAAGGGTCCGCAGGCCGAGCGGGTTCGCGCGCTCTGACGCACCGGCCGCCCTCAGGCGGCTGCGCCACGAGGCCCCCGTCCCTTCCCAGGGGCGGGGGCCTCGTCGTGCCGTGAGCGCCTGCTCGCGTGCTGGCTCAGGTGCCCGCGGGCTGGGCCGAGGCGGCGGTGCGGCGTCGCCGGCCGGCGCGGCGGCGGGCGTTGGTGACCTCCCGCTCCATCGAGGCCAGGTCCGCCAGGTGGGTGGCCCGGGCCCGCAGCTGGTCGCTGAGTGCCTGGTAGTCCGGGCTGAGCACGGTCAGCGGACCACGGTCCTTCAGCGTCGCGAAGATCCCGTCGTTGCTCACGACCATCACCCGCAGGTGGCGCGCCGGGATCGCCCGGGCTGCGTCGAGCAGGACGTGGTCGGCCAGGTCGTGCCCGTCGTCGACGGCCCGGGCGTGCTCGATGAGGTCGCCCAGGTGGGGCTTCGCCCGTCGCACCGCATCGTGCTGGCCCGCCATCGTGACGTCGTCGAAGCCCCGCGCCAGCGTGGCCAGCGCCGTGACACGCTCCTGCCAGCGCACCCGCCCGGCCCGCAGGTTGTCCAGGTCCACGAGCAGCAGGGTGGGGGCGTTGGACGCGGACCAGGCCGGGTCCTGCTCGAGCCAGTGGCGCACGGCTTCGCCGAGGTCGGTGAAGCCGTGGGGCGCCGACGGGGCCGCCGCCCGGCCGGACGGTCGCGCGGCGGGCCGGCCGGAGGGTCGGGAGCCGGCTTGGGCACCGGTCTGCGATCCGGCCCGGGTTCCGGACCGCGTGCCGGCCCGGGTCCCCGCCCGGGGCTCGGGACGGCCGGCGGGCAGCCGCGCCGGCGGGACCGGGATCCAGTCGTACTCGTCCCACTCGGGGGCCTGCCCACCTAGACCCATGCGTGCGCCGTCGTCGTGTCCACGGGCACAGCATCCCGCATCGGCCCACCGGCGCGCCCGCGCGTGTCGGCCCGGCGCGTCGGCAGGCGTCCCGAAAGTGGACGGGGGGCATACCCCTGCCGGTGGCCGGTGGTCGATGATGGGTGGGTGCACGGCGACGGCAACGGCTGGACCTGGTGTGCCCACGGCCACCGTCACTGGGGCGTGCACGGTGCCGCCGGGCTCATGCTGCGCAGCCGGGATGCCCACGGCGAGCCGCGGATCCTCATGCAGCACCGCGCCTCCTGGACGGCCCACGGTGACACCTGGGGGCTGCCCGGTGGCGCCCGGGACAGCCACGAGAGCCCCAACGAGGCGGCGCTGCGTGAGGCGGCCGAGGAGACCGGCATCGTCGCCGGCTCGGTGCAGCTCGTCGACGAGCTGGTCGACGACCACGGCGGCTGGTCCTACGTGACGGTCGTGGCCGAGGCCCCCCGCCTGCTGGCCGTGCGGCTCAACGCCGAGAGCGAGGCGCTGCGCTGGGTCCGGGAGGCGCTGGTGGACCAGCTCCGGCTCCACCCCGGCTTCGCGCGCACCTGGCCGCGGCTGCGGGCCCTGGGCCGGGCGGGATGACCGGGCGGCGCTGATGCGCAGGCGGGGCGACCGGGCCGGCCGCGGGGACACCCGCCGCACCGTCGCGCTCTTCCGCCGCTACGCGGGCACGCAGGGGCGCTCCATGCTCTACGCGGTCGTGCTGCTCACCCTCGAGGCGCTCACCGCCGTCGCGCTGCCCACCCTGATCGGCGCCCTGATCAACGTGCTCAAGGACGGCGCGCGCTGGCAGCTGTTCTCCTGGAAGCCGGCGGCAGGCTCCACGACCGTGGTGCTGGCCGGCGCGATCGTCGTCGTGACCGCCGTCAACAGCCTGTCGGACTCGATGGCCGAGATCTCCCTGGCCAAGGCCGGGCGCACCCTGGGCTACAACCTGCGGGCCGCGATGTTCGGCCACCTGCAACGCCTCTCGCTGGCGTTCCACCTGCGCCGGCGCACCGGCGACGTGCTCAGCCGGATCACCAGCGACGTGCAGGCCCTGGAGGAGTTCGTCTGCGACTCGGTCAGCGACCTGCTCGGCAGCGCCCTGCTGCTGGCCGGGACGATGGCCTACCTGCTGTGGAAGTCCTGGCGCATCGCGCTGCTCGCCCTCGTGGTGGTGCCGGTCCTGGCGCTGATGTCCAACGCGTTCGCCAGGCGGATCAAGGAGGCCTCCAAGGAGCAGCGCGCCCGCGAGGGCGACCTGGCCTCGACCGCGCAGGAGATGCTCTCCTCGATCAGTGTCGTGCAGACCTACGGCCGCGGCGACGCCGAGGAGCGCAAGTTCGCCAGCGAGAGCAGCTCGGCCATGGCGGCGATCCTGCGCACGGCGCGGCTGGAGGCGCTGTTCAGCTTCACGGTGAGCATGCTCGAGGCGGTCGTCATCGCCGCGGTCGTGCTCATCGGCAGCCGGCTGGTCGGGGCCCACGTCATCGACGCCGGCCTGCTGGTGGCGTTCATCCTGCTCATCCAGGGGATGTTCAAGCCGACCCGGCGGATCATCAAGGAATGGAACACCGTCGGCAAGATCTACGCCAGCGTGGAGCGGATCTCCGAGCTGCTGGAGCGCCGGCCCGCGGTGGTCGACACGCCCGACGCGATCGAGGCCCCGCCCCTGCACGGGCACATCGAGTTCCGCGACGTCAGCTTCGCCTACCAGCCGATCGGCGAGCAGGACGGCGACGACGCCCCGCTGCGCACGGCCCTGGACCAGGTGAGCTTCACCATCGAGCCCGGTGAGGTGGTGGCCCTGGTCGGGCACAGCGGCGCCGGCAAGAGCACCATCGCCCAGCTGCTGCCCCGGCTCTACGACCCCCACGCGGGAGCGGTGCTCTTCGACGGCTACGACATCCGGGGCTTCACCATCGCCTCGTTGCGGGCGCAGATCAGCATGGTGCTGCAGGAGACGGTGCTGTTCACCGGGACCGTGGCCGACAACATCGCCTACGGCCGGCCGGACGCCAGCCGCGAGGACGTGGTCGCCGCGGCCAAGCTGGCCAACGCCCACGACTTCGTCACCGCCATGCCGAACGGCTACGACACCGTCCTCGGCGAGCGGGCGGCCACGCTCTCGGGCGGGCAGCGCCAGCGGCTGGCCATCGCCCGGGCCTTCATCCGCGACACCCCGGTGCTCGTGCTCGACGAGCCGACCACCGGCCTGGACGCCGAGTCCACCCACCTGGTCGGCCAGGCGCTCGCCGGCCTGGTCCGTGGCCGCTCCACGGTCATCGTCTCGCACGACCTCAACCTCATCCGCGACGTGGACCGGATCCTGGTCATCTCCGCCGGCCGGGTCCTGGAGGAGGGCACCCCGGCCGACC
Organism: Oryzihumus sp.; assembly: GCF_036391795.1. Taxonomy (GTDB): domain Bacteria; phylum Actinomycetota; class Actinomycetes; order Actinomycetales; family Dermatophilaceae; genus Oryzihumus. The sequence goes on along the minus strand of NZ_DASVZH010000116.1, from coordinate 3,326 downwards.
TGCTCGAGCGCGGCGGGCTGTATGCCGACCTGTACGTGCGCCAGTTCGGCCAGGCCATGGGGGTGGGCGCTGCCGCGGCCGACGGCGCCGGCCGGGTCGAGGAGTTCGAGGCGGCCCTGGACGAGGCGGTGCCACTGCCCGCGACGGCGGAGACCTTCCGCCGGCTCACCGGCCGCGCCCTGGCCCCCGTGGGCGTGGCGCTGGAGCAGAGCGACCTCGACCCGCTGCGGGCGCCCGCGCTGAACCGGGCGCTGCCCGGCCTCATCGAGGCCCTCGACCCCGAGGCGATGGGCCCGCGGCTGCAGTCGCTGCTGCGCGAGTCGTGGGCGCTGGACTGGTGCACCCCCGGCAAGGCCGTCGTCGAGCCGAGGGCCGGGGCCACCGTCCGCTACCGGGTCGGGCTGCGACACGTGGTGTCGGGCCACACGGTGGAGACCCTCGTCGGCGGGCGCATGTTCGCCGCCCCCGAGCTCGCCCAGCGCTGGCACGCCGCGACCACCCCGCTGGTAGAGCAGGCCGCCGGCCACCAGGACCTCGCCCCCTTCGCCCGGCCGGCCTCCCTGGTGCCGGAGCTGTCGATGGTGCTGCACGCCTTCCCGGTGGACCCCGACCTGCCCGGCCTGGTCGGTGCCACGGACGTCGCCCGGCTGACCCGGGCGCTGGAGCCCGGCCTGGCCGCGTCGCTGGACGGCCTGGGGCTGGAGGGGTGCCGCACCGGGGTGGTGCAGTACGCCCGGCGCGGGCACGCGGTCCTGCGCCACGAGCTGGTCTGGCGGATCGGGCCGACCGGCCGCACGGTCAAGCAGGTCGTCTACGGGCGGGTCGACGCCGACGACCGCGGCCGGCTCGTCGGCCGGGTGGCCACCGCCCTGCGCGGGCACCTCGAGGCGGCCGGCGAGGCGGCGCACCCCTTCCTCGTGCCCCGGCTGCAGGGTCAGGCCCCCGACCTCGGCATGGTCCTGCTCGAGGCCCTGCCCGGCACCCCGCTGCTGCCCGGGCTGGTGCGTGCCCATTACGCCGGCGCGCCCGCGCCGGGCCCCGGGGAGCTCACCGTCGAGTCCGCCACCCGGACCAGCGCGCGGATCGCGGCGACGTGGCACGCCTGCGGCCTGCGGCTGGGCCCCACCCGCACCCTGCACGGGGACGTGGACGCCCTGCGCGAGGACCTCGACGCGGTCGCCCCGCTCGCGCCGGCCCTGGCTGCCCGGCTGCAGACCCACCTGTCCGCGGTGCTCGCGCTGGGGATGGGGGAGGGGCCGGCCGGGTTCGCCCACGGCGACCTGACCCCCTCGCGGGTGATCTTCGACGGTCCGATGAGCAGCATCGTCGACCTCGGGCACACCTGCACCGCCGACCCGGCCCTGGACGTCGGGCAGTTCGTGGGGCACCTCGCGGTCACCACCCGCAAGGCGCGCGCGGCCGCCGGCCCCGGGGCCGATGGCTCCGGCCAGGACCCCGAGCGGATGTTCCTCGAGACCTACCTGGCCGCGGACCCCGCCGGCGCGGACGCGCTGCTGGCCCGCGTCACGGCATACCGGCAGGTGTCCCTGGCCCGGCTGGCGCTGCGCAGCTGGTGCCAGCTCAAGCCCGACCGGCTCGGCCTGGCCCTGGCGGCGCTGGAGGCCCCGCTGCCGGCCGACCTGAGGGTCCGCGCCTGAGAGCTGAACCGGCCTAGGCCGAAACACGTATCCACCTGTGCTGCAAGGGGTTCAGCGGTGCGTTGACACCCCTCGGCAACGGGTTTTGGATGGTCTGGTCCGCCGTGGACACCGGACTGTGCCGCCACGTCGAGCGGAGCTGTCATGACCGGCCGCAGGTCGCGCTACATCTACGCAGGGGTCGCGGTGGTCCTTGCCCTCGCCCTCGGGCCGGCGCCGCTCGCCTGGGCCCACACGCACCCCACCCCGACCGAGCGGGCCGCGCCGGCCGTGGTGTGGGTCGAGGCCCGGGCGCAGGTCGAGGTCGCCCTCATCGAGCACCGGCCGGTCGGTGACCCCTCGGGCGTGCACATCGGGATCATCCAGAGCACCTGGAACCCGGTGCTCGCCTCGGCCAGCGGCTTCGCGGTCGACCCGTCCGGGGTCGTCGTCACCACCGGGGCGCTGGGCGCGGCCGACCTCACCAGGGCCGAGGTCTACGCCGTGAACCAGGCGTTCCTCAAGCAGTACGGCAGCGCGGCGCCGCTGCCGGCCGACCCGTACTCCCGCCACCACATCGGGCCGGCCGGCGACCGGACCGAGGACCGGCTCCAGGCCTGCTACCCCGGCGGGCAGACCAACGACGCCGGCGGCTGCGTGGTCCGGGCGACGTGGGACTTCCGCGTCTACCCCTACGTCACGTCGCAGGCCCGGTTCGGCGCGTTCCCGGCCGAGGTGATCGGCAAGCCCACCGCCGACGTGACCGTGGTCCGGGTCCGTGGCGCCACCAGCATGCCGACCGTCGACCTGGGCCGGTCGACCTCGGGGGCGGAAGCCCTGTCCGCGCTCGGCTTCACCGGCGTGCCCGGCCCGACGACGCCCCTGCTGGCGCTCAACACGCACCTGGCCACCGTCGGTGGCACGGCGCTGAAGACCACGGGGCTCACCGCCGCCGACCTGGCGGTGGCGCTCCGGCTCGGACGGCTCGTCCCCGCGGGGCTGACCGGTGGGCCCCTGGTGGCCGAGCAGGGCCAGGTCATCGGCCTCCTCGTGCCCCCCAACGGCCCCGCCAGCGCGAACCCCTCCGCGGCCAGCCCCTCCGACGTCGCCAGCAGCACCCCGACCCCGGCCACACAGAGCGCGACCACGGCCGCCAGCCCGTCGGCCTCGGCGTCGCCCAGCCCGGCGAAGACCGCGACGCTGCCGCCGTCGGCCGCCCCACGCCTCGTCACCGCCACGGCCATCACGGCGGCGCTGCGGGCCGCGGGCGTCACCCCGCACCGCGGGCCGGTCGACACCTCCTTCGAGCAGGCGATGCACCTGTTCAAGAACCGGGGGTATGCCGGGTCGATCCCCGGGTTCCGCAACGCCCTCGCGCTGTTCCCCGGCCACTACCTGGCCACCCAGAACCTGGCGATCGCCACGAAGCTGCGCGGCAGCTCGGTGAGCCAGTCCGGGCAGATGCCCGGCATGCCCGGTCAGGCCGCCGCGGACACCTCGAGCTCGGTCTCGCCCTGGCTGGTGGCCGGCCTGGTGCTGCTGGGGCTGGTCCTGCTGGGCCTGGTCGTGTGGGCGGTGCTGCGCCGACGGCGTACGCCCGGTCCGGCCTCCCCGGTGCCCCCCGTCGCGGCCGCGCCGCAGGGCACGCCTCCGGCACCGGCGATGGCCACCGCCGGGGTGGCCGGCGCC
>NZ_DASVZH010000115.1:0-2578 GCF_036391795.1 Oryzihumus sp. | reverse complement strand
GACAGGAGCAGCTTCTCGATCCGCCGCGCAGTGCCGACCAGGCCGAGCAGGCCCATGACCACGAGGTAGCCCACGTGCACGACCAGCCCCGGCCCGACCTCGCCCAGCATGAGCGCCCGCTCCAGCGCGACGCCGTGGTAGAGCGGGGTCAGCTGGACCACCCACTGCACCGCCCCCGGGTAGGTCGCCAGGGGGAAGAACGTCGCGGAGAACAGGAACATCGGCTGGATCGCGAGGGTGACGTAGTCGAAGTCGACCCACGAGCGCATGAACGTCGTGGCGAACATGCCCACCGCCGCGAACGCGAACCCGATCAGGGTCGCGGCCGGCACCGCCAGCAGCGCCCACCACGAGTGGACCGTGCCGGCGGCGACCGCGACGGCGAGGAACGCCGCGGCATACAGGGACCCGCGGATCAGCGCCCAGCCGATCTCGCCGACGGCGACGTCGCGAGGCCCGAGCGGCGTGGCCAGGACGGAGTCGTAGAGCTTGGCGTACTTGAGCTTGAAGAAGACGTTGAACGTGGAGTCGAAGACCGCGCCGTTCATCGCCGAGCTGGCCAGCAGCGCGGGGGCGACGAAGTGGGCGTAGGGCACGACGGTGCCGCCGTCGGTGGTCACGGTGCGGACCAGCGAGCCCAGGCCGATGCCGAGCGAGAACAGGTAGAACACCGGCTCGGCGAACCCGGTGATGATCGCGATCCAGCCGTGCCGGAAGCTCATGACGTTGCGCTCGACCAGGATCCGCGCCATGCCGGCACCAGCCGGGACCGGCAGCAGCCGCGCCACCCGGGAGGCCGCGGTCGGACGCGCGAGCGTGCCCTGCGTGGTCATGTGACGAGCCTCCCCCGGAAGGTGCGACGCGCGACCCACGCGCCCGCCGCGATGAACACCAGCAGGTATGCCGTGTGGCCCAGGACCGCGAGCACGTCCGGCGACCCGAGTGCGAGCGAGCGGTTGGCCTCGACGCCGTGCCACAGCGGCGTCACCCACGCCACCGGCCGCAGCCACACCGGCAGCTGGCTGACCGGGAAGAACGTGCCGGAGAACAGGAACAGCGGCGTGATGACGAAGCGGAACAGGATGTTGAAGCCGGAGTCGCTCTCCTGCTTGGCGGAGAACGCGAAGATCGGCACCGCGAAGGCCATCCCGGTCAGCAGCGTCACCGGCAGCGCGAGCAGCACCCACCACGAGGCCCACGCGCCGAAACAGGCCCCGACCGCCAGGAAGATCACCGTGGCGCTGGTGACCTGGGCCGCGACGTAGGTGAGGTGACCCAGCAGCAGGTCGTCGACGCCGATCGGGGTGGCGAGCATCGCGTGGTACTGCATCTGCCAGCGGATCGCCCCCAGCACCTGGTAGGTCGACTCCCCCATCGCCACCCACATGGCCTGGGCCGCGAGGATGCCGGGGACGACGAACTGCAGGTAGGGCACGCCGTCGATGCCGCCGGCGGAACGGTTGACCAGGCTGCCCAGGCCCAGGCCCATCGACAGCAGGAAGAGCAGCGGCGAAAGGAAGCGGCCGAAGATCGAGCCACGCCAGGTGCGCTTGTAGGCGGTGAGCCAGTAGCCGAGGACCGGTCGCCAGCGCTGGGGCCGGGCCGCGGTCGGGGTGAGCACGCTCATCAGTCCACCAGCGTCCGGCCGGTGAGGTGCAGGAAGACGTCCTCGAGCGTGGAGCGGCGCACCAGCGAGGACAGCGGCCGCAGGCCGAGCCGGTGGACCGTCGCGGCCGCCTCGTCGCCGTCGTCGGTGTAGACCAGCAGCCGGTCGGGCAGCACCTCGGTGCGCTCGCCGACGCCGGAGAGCTTGTCGGCGTAGGCGCCGTGGTCGTCCTCGGCGAACCGCAGCTCGAGCACCTCGCGGGTGGAGTACTGCTCGATGAGCGAGCGCGGCGAGCCCTCGGCGACGATCCGGCCGTGGTCCATGACCACGAGGCGGTCGCACAGCTGCTCGGCCTCGTCCATGTAGTGCGTGGTCAGCACCAGGGTCACGCCGGAGCGCTTGAGCCGGAACAGCCGGTCCCACAGGACGTGCCGCGCCTGCGGGTCCAGGCCGGTGGTCGGCTCGTCGAGCAGCAGGATCTCGGGTGAGTTGATGAGCGACCGGGCAATCGTCAGCCGCCGCTTCATGCCGCCGGAGAGCGGCTCCACCTTGGAGCCGGCGCGGTCGGAGAGCTGGGCGAACTCAAGCAGCTCAGTTGCCCGTGAACGGACCTCGCGCCGGGACAGCCCGAAGTAGCGGCCGTAGATCCAGATGTTCTCCTCGACGGTGAGCTCCTCGTCGAGGGTGTCGCGCTGGGGCACCACGCCGAGCCGGGCCCGGATGTCCGGCCCGTGCGTGGCCGGGTCCTGGCCGAACAGGCGCAGCTCGCCCCCGGTGGCCGGCGAGACGCAGCCGACCATGCGCATGGTCGAGGACTTGCCCGCACCGTTGGGGCCCAGGAAGCCGAAGGCCTCCCCCCGCCGGACGCCGAAGTCGATGCCGTCGACGGCGGTGAAGTCGCCAAAGGTCTTGGTCAGCCCGCTCGCGCGGATGAGGATGTCGTCGTCGGTCCCCGTCACAGGCGTCAACGCT
>NZ_DASVZH010000114.1:0-16906 GCF_036391795.1 Oryzihumus sp. | reverse complement strand
GGCTTCACCCGCCCCGTGTGGACGTGGCTGCGGGACAAGGGCTACGCGCCCAAGTTCCTCGGCTCGCCGCTCATGGTGCCCCGCCTGGGCGGTGCCTCGGTGATGGAGACGATGCGGGAGTTCACCGCGCAGGTGCCCTTCCGCACGGTCCAGCACAGCTTCAACCTGGTGGGCTCCCACGACACCACCCGCGTGCGCACGCTGGTCGGGGAGGACGCCCGGCAGGTCGACGTCGCGGCGGGCCTGCTGTTCACCATGCCGGGCATCCCGATGATGACCTACGGCGACGAGGTCGGGATGCGCGGCGACTTCGGCGAGGACGGGCGTCGCCCGATGCCTTGGGACGAAAGTCGTTGGGACCAGCGCCTGTTCGACGTCTACCGTGGCCTCATCGCCGCGCGCACCGGATCGGTCGCGTTGCGGGAAGGTGGTCTGCGTTGGGTCCACGCCTCAGACGACGCCCTGGTGTTCCTGCGCCAGACCGCGACCGAGACGGCGCTTGTCCACGCGGCCCGCTCGGAGCACGAGTCGATCACGCTGCCCACCACGCACCTGGGTGGGATCGAGGGTGCGCAGACGGCATACGGTCGGGACCTCGCCCTGGGCGAGGGCAGCATGGAGCTCGTCGCGGACGGGCCCGAGGTGAGCATCTGGGTCTGGCCGAACCCCTGAGCGGGCGAGACCATGAGCGCGAAGGACACACGATGAGGGCACGACTGGCGGACATCGCCGAGCAGGCAGACGTCAGCGAGGCGACGGTCAGCCGTGTCCTCAACGGCAAGCCGGGGGTGGCGGAGTCGACACGTCAGGCCGTGCTGACCGCGCTCGACCTGCTCGGCTACGACCGGCCCAGCCGCCTGCGCCGCAAGAGCGCCGGCCTGGTCGGGCTGGTCATGCCCGAGCTGACCAACCCGATCTTCCCCGCGTTCGCGCAGATCATCGAGACGGCGCTGGCGCGGCACGGCTACACGCCGGTGCTGTGCACGCAGACCCCGGGCGGGGTGCACGAGGACGACTACGTCCAGATGCTGCTCGACCGCGGCGTCGCCGGCATCATCTACGTCAGCGGCCTGCACGCCGACTCCTCCACCGACCCCCAGCGCTACATCAAGCTGCGCGAGCGGGGGCTGCCGATCGTGCTGGTCAACGGGTTCCTCGAGGGCATCGACGCGCCGTTCATCTCCAACGACGACGTCGCCTCGATGGAGCTGGCGCTGACCCACCTGGTGCACCTGGGGCACACCCGGATCGGGCTGGCGGTGGGACCGGACCGGTTCGTGCCGGTCATCCGCAAGATCGCCGGCTTCCGCAACTCGATGGCCACGCTGCTGGGCCGCGAGGACGTCGAGGACCTCATCGAGCGCACCATGTTCACCGTCGAGGGCGGGGCCGCCGCCGCGAACCGGCTGCTCGACAAGGGCGCCACGGCGATCGTCTGCGGCTCGGACCTCATGGCGCTCGGCGCGATCCGGGCGGCCCGCCAGCGGGGGCTGGACGTGCCCAAGGACGTCTCCGTGGTGGGCTACGACGACTCGACGCTGATCGCCTTCACCGACCCGCCGCTGACCACCGTGCGCCAGAGCGTGCAGGCGATGGGCGAGGCGGCGGTGCGGGCGCTCCTGGACGAGATCGCCGGGGAGCCGGCGCCGCGGGCGGAGTACGTCTTCCGCCCCGAGCTGGTCGTGCGTGGCTCGACCGGGGCCTGCCCGAAGGACTGAGCCACCGGCCCGGTCAGGCCAGCCGCCCCCGCCGGGAGCGGACGAACAGCTCCAGGGCCTCGACCACCTCGGGGATGCCGGGCACGCGGTGCCCGGCCAGGGTCTGCCCGGCCCCGACCTTGACCCCGAGGTCCCCGCGGGCCGGGTCGAGCACGGCGAAGGCCCGCTCGTCGGTGACGTCGTCCCCGAAGTAGGCGATGGCCTCCACCCGTCGGCTGGCCGCCAGCGACTCCAGCGCGGTGCCCTTGGTCGCGGACAGCACGGAGATCTCCACGACGTCCTTGCCGGGGGTGACGTGCACGCCGGTATGCCGGGCTGCCACCTCGTGCGCCGCGTCCGCCGCACGGCCGGCGACCGGCTCCGCCACGCCCCGCGTGTGCAGTGCCACGCCGGCGGGCTTGTGCTCCACCCGCGGCCCGTCGTGGTCGGCGGCGACCTGCTCGAGCCCGTCGCGCACGCTGGCCAGGGTCTGCTCCTGCGCGTCGTCGAGCAGGCTCCCGTCGAGGTCGCCAGCGAGGCTGGACTGCGCCCCGTGGCTACCCACCAGCACGATCGGCTCGTGCTCGCCGACCCCGGTGAGGGTGCGCAGCGTGGCGAGGTCCCGCCCGGAGAGGATGACCACCGAGACGCCCTCCAGCGCAGCGGCCGCGCGCAGCGCCTCCAGCCCGCCGGGGGCCGCGGCGGCGTCCATCGGGTCGCGGACGAACGGTGCCAGCGTGCCGTCGAAGTCGACCCCGAGCAGCACGCGCCGGCGCGCGGCGAATGTGGTGACCGCCTGGTCCACCTCCGGCGAGAGGGTCATCGCAGGCTCCGCTCGGGCTTCTTCGGCGCCGCGACCAGCGCGTCGAGGTAGCGGGCCGCCCACCGCTGGACGTCGTGGTCGGAGACGCGTCGTCGCAACGCCTTCATCCGCCGGCGCTTCTCCGTGGCCGGGGTCTGGATCGCGGCCATGATCGTCTGCTTGAGGCCCTCGATGTCGTGGGGGTTGCACACGTAGGCCTGCTTGAGTTCGTGCCAGGCGCCCGTGAACTCGCTGAGCACGAGCGCCCCGCCGAGGTCGCTGCGGCAGGTGACGTACTCCTTGGCGACGAGGTTCATGCCGTCGCGCAGCGGGGTGACGAGCATGACGTCGGCGGCGCGGAACAGTGCCGCCATCTCGGCCCGCGGGTAGGAGTGGTGCAGGTAGTGCACGGCGCTGGCGCCGATGGGGGAGTACTCGCCGTTGATCCGACCGACGGTGCCCTCGACCTCGGTGCGCAGGCGGCGGTAGGCGTCGACGCGCTCACGGCTGGGCGTGGCGACCTGGACGAAGACGGTCTCCGGCGGGGCGATCGCACCGTCCTGGAGCAGCTCCTCGATCGCCTTGAGGCGGTGGCGGATGCCCTTGGTGTAGTCGAGCCGGTCCACGCCGAGCATCAGCGTCGTGGGGTTGCCCAGCGACTCGCGGATCTCCCGGGCGCGGGCCTGCACCTCGGGGGTGCGGGACAGCTCCTCCAGGCCCTTGAAGTCGACCGAGATCGGGATGGCGCTGGCGCGGACGTGCCGCTCCTCACCGCCCGGGCCGCCGGGCCGGAAGGTCACCGTGTCGGCCTTGGTGGTCATTCCCAGCAGCCGGCGGCAGGCGCGCAGGAAGTTCTCGGCGTCGGAGGTGCGCTGGAAGCCCAGGAAGTCGGCGCCCAGGAGCCCCTCGACCAGGGCCCGCCGCCACGGCAGCTGGGCGAACAGCTCGACCGGCGGGAACGGGATGTGGTTGAACCAGCCGATGCGCACGTCGGGGCGCAGCTCGCGCACCATGGCCGGGACGAGCTGCAGCTGGTAGTCGTGCACCCACACCGTGGCGCCCGGCGCGGCGACCTCGGCCACCGACTCGGCGAAGCGGCGGTTGACCGAGCGGTAGCAGTTCCACCAGGCGCGGTGGAACTTCGCCGGGACGATGACGTCGTGGTAGATCGGCCAGAGGGTGTCGTTGCTGAACCCCTCGTAGTACTCCCGGACCTCGTGGGCGGACAGGCCGACCGGCTGCAGGAACATGCCGTCCTCGTGGAACGGCTCCGGCGCGTCGCCGGGCTCGCCGGCCCAGCCGACCCAGGCACCGTCCCGCCCGCGCATGACCGACTCCATGGCGGTGACCAGGCCGCCGGGGCTCGTGCGCCAGCTCACGCTGCCGTCGGGGTCCACGACCCGGTCCACGGGCAGCCGGTTCGCGGCGATCACCAGGTCGAACGTCTGTGGTCCAGCAGGCACTTCCGCATCAGCTCCCGGGCTCGAGTTCCGGTCCCACCCTACGTGCCCGCTGTGGCCGGCCGACATCCTCTGGCGGGAGGGCAGGTGCAGCACTACCGTCGTCTCATGCGCATCTCCGACGTCATCCGTCGCAAGGGCGACCTGGTCGTCACCATCCGTCCCGATGACACGGTCGAGCATCTCCTGGCGGTCCTGGAGGAGCGGGGGATCGGTGCGCTCGTGGTCAGTGAGGACGGCCAGACCGTGGCCGGCATCGTCAGCGAGCGCGACGTCGTGCGCCACCTGCACCGCTCCGGCGCGGGGGTCCTCAGCGGCCCGGTGTCGGCGATCATGACCGCCGAGGTGCACACCGCCAGCCCCGACGACGCCCTCGACGAGCTGGCCCGGCAGATGACCGAGCGGCGGGTGCGGCACGTGCCGGTCGTCGTCGACGGCAAGTTGCGCGCCATCGTCAGCATCGGCGACGTGGTCAAGCAGCGGATCGACGAGCTGCAGACCGAGCGCGACCAGCTGGTGGGCTACATCCAGCAGTAACCGGCCGGATGGCCCGACGCGGGCCCCCACCTCCCTTGCGCAGCGGGTGGCTCGGCTTACCGTAGGGACCATGACTGCCGGGGCACGCCAGGACGAGGCGGTGGACGGCGTGCCCGAGCAGATGCTGGGCCCCTACCGCCTCCTCGAGCAGCTCGGCGAGGGCGGCATGGGCGTCGTCCACCTGGCGCTGGCCCCCAACGGGCGGGCGGTGGCGATCAAGGTGCTGCGTGCGCACATCGCCCACGACGCCGACGCGCGGGCCCGCCTGGCCCGCGAGGTCGCCACGCTCTCGAGGGTGCAGGACCCCGGGGTCGCCGCGGTGCTGGACGCCGATACCGAGGGCGACCGGCCCTACATCGTCACCCGCTACGTGCCGGGCCCGCCGCTGGACCGGGTGGTCGCCGACCACGGCCCGCTCACCGGCGAGGCGCTGCTCCAGCTGGGGCGGGGCCTGCACCGGGCGCTGACCGCGATCCACGAGGCGGGCGTGATCCACCGGGACCTCAAGCCCGCGAACGTCCTGCTCCTGCACGGTGACCCGGTCGTCATCGACTTCGGTATCGCGCACGTCGCCGACGACGTGCGGCTCACCATGACGGGCCTGGTCATGGGCACCCCGGGCTACCTCTCGCCCGAGGTGCTCGAAGGGGCTCCGGTCACCGAGGCGACCGACTGGTGGGGCTGGGCGGCCACGCTGGCGTTCGCCGCCTCCGGGGTGCCGCCGTTCGGGCGTGGCCACATGGACGCGGTGCTCGACCGGGTGCGCCACGGGCGGGCCGACCTGACCGGAGTGGACCCCCGGCTGCAGCCGCTGCTGCGCGCGGCGCTGTCGCCCGACGCCGCACGGCGGCCGGAGGCCGGGGAGCTCATCGACGCCCTCGAGCGCTACGCCGCCGGTGAGGAGGCCACGGTCAACCTGCCGGTCCTGGACCCGACGACGGTGGTGTCCTCCTCGGCGACCCAGCAGTTCCCCACCGCCATGGCACCGGCGGCGGAGCGCCCGGACTGGGGCCCGCTGGCGCTGCCGCCGGAGCCGGAGGAGGACTGGGCCCAGGGCCCCGGCGAGGCCTGGCCCGGCGACGAGAGCGAGTCCGACTGGGAGGCCGCCCGGGAGATGTCCCCGGGCCAGCCGGATCCGCGGATCGGTCGCCCTTCCAGGGCCGGCACCCTGGCCGCGATGCTGGCCGTCACCGTCGCGGTGGCGGCAGTCTGGCCGGTGGTCGCGGTGGCGCTGGCAGTGGTCTGGTCCCTGCTGGCGCGGTTCGCGGACCGGTCGGTCACGTCGCTGGTGATGCGCCGGCACGCCGCCGGGCGCCGGCGCAGTGACATGCCGGTCGCGGTGATCTCCAGCCCGTGGCACGTGCTCACCGCCGCCGTGGCCACGGTCGTCTCGCTGCTGCTGCCCCTGGTGGTGGCCGTGGCGACCACGTTCTCCGCGGCGCTGGCGCTGACCTCGCTGACCGGCGGCCAGCCCCGCCCCGACTCCTCCGCGCCCATCGCGATCGGCGCCCTGGTCGGGCTGCTCGTGGCGTGGTGGGGCCCTGCCTCGCCGCCGCTGCGCCGGGGGTCGCGCAGCCTGGTGAGAGGAGTGGCGCGCCCCGGCACGGTCACCCGGGCCGCGGTCGCGCTGCTGTTGCTCGCCGCGGCCGGGATCGGGCTGTGGGCGTGGACCCGTCACGGCCAGGTGTCGTGGTGGCCCTCGAGCGGCACGCAGCTGCCGCTGCCGTCGTTCCTGCAGCGGTGAGACGGGCGGGATACCGGTCTGACCTGGAGGGTTAGCGTTTGCCCATGACCGACCCGGATCCCGCCACAGCCCGACCGGATCCCACCGCGCTGCGGCCCGACCCGAACGCCCCGCAACCCGGGGTGACCCAGCACCGCGGACTTCCCCGCATCTGGCGCGGGGAGGAAGTCACGGAGCCGATGCCGCTGGCCGAGTCGCTGCGCCGCACGCCGTATCGCAACCCACGCCGGATGGAGGCCCCGGCCGAGGAGCAGACGGTGCGCACCGCGCTGGAGCTGGCAGTGCGCGCCGGCGAGCTGATGCTGCGTTGTGGCGGCAGCGCCCGCGACGTGGAGTCGAGCGTCGTGGCCGTGGCGACCTCCGCGGGGCTGGAGCGGCTCGAGGTCGACATCACCAACCAGAGCCTGCTGGTGCAGTGCGTCTCGCCGTCCGGCCAGCTGCACACGCTGCTGCGGGTGGTCCGCTCGACCAGTCGCGACTTCGCCCGGCTGGCCGCCCTGCACGAGTTCGTCGAGGCGCTGGTCGCCGGACGCATCGACCTGCACCAGGCCACCGCGCGGCTGCGCCAGATCCGCCGGCACCCCCGGTTCTGGCCGCGATGGGCGATCACCCTGTCCTACGGCGTGCTCGCGGGGTCGGTCGCGTTGAAGCTCGGCGCCAGCTTCTCCGCGGTCGGGCTGGCGCTGCTGTCGGCGATCCTCGTCGACCGGGTCGGCCGGGTCCTCGCCTCTCGCGGGCTGCCGGCGTTCTACCTCTCGGCGGTCGGCGGCGCGATCGCCACCGCCGTCGCGTGGGGCGCCTTCGTGCTCGGGCGCAGCGGGGCGCTGGACCTGACCCGGGCGGACAGCGCCTACATCGTGGCCGGCGGCATCGTGGTGCTGCTGCCCGGCCGGGCCATGGTGTCCTCGGTCGAGGACGCGATCACCGGCTACCCGGTCACCGGCGCGGGCCGGCTGTTCACCGTCGGGCTGACCGCCGCCGGCATCATCACCGGTGTCGCCGCGGCGCTGTCGGTCACGGTGCGCCTGGACCGGGCCTTCGGGCTGGGGGCGTCGTTGCCGAAGATCTCCGTCGAGGGCGCCGGGGTCGCGCTGCCCGTCCTGGTCGTCGCCGGTGCGGTCGGTGCGGTGGCCTCCGCCATCGCCCAGCGGACCCGGCGCAAGCTGCTCCTGCCCACCGCGGTGCTCGGCGGCCTCGGCACCCTCGTCACCGGGCTGGTGCACCAGACCTTCGGGCTCGGGCAGCTGACGGGCCTCACGATCGCGTGCGTGCTCGTCGGCTTCGGCGGCCGCCTGGTGGCGCTGCGGATGGGGGCGCCGGGCCTGGTCCTGGTGGTGCCCGCGGTCGGCCCGCTGCTGCCCGGTCTGACCATCTTCCGCGGCATGTCGATGCTCGTGTCCGGTTCGGTCATCGGTCAGGGTGCCGCCTCGACGGCAGCCGGCCTGACGATCCTGCTCGGGGCCGGTGCCGCAGCCATGGCCATCGCGACGGGCGTCGTCCTGGGGGACCTGATGGCCTCGCCGTTCGACCGGCAGATCGTGCGCCAGCGCCGGGCCCGGCTGCGCTGAGGGCGACTCGTCCGGAACCGGACATTCACGGCATACCGGTCTACGTTGTCTATGGGTTGACGATCTGCTGGGAAAAGTTCGGTGAAACCGGCCCGGCGCGATGCCGTTCCGTTATAGGAATGGGGGCGTTCGCCACAACTGCATACCGACCACACGCATGCGTGCCCGCAGCGCCAAACCTCGTCCGGCGGGCACTTGACCGGGGTGACCCGGGCCAGGACGGGGGTGGGGGACCCACGATGTTGGCCGGCCTTCGGGTCGGCCTTGGGGTGAAGCCGGCATCGCCGGCCGGGCACGCCTGACACGCCCGAACCCGACAGCTGACCTCTCCGGCGCACCGTCAGGAGAGGAACGCCTCGATGCATTACACCCCCCGGCACGCCCGTCGGTACACCCCGCGGCACGCCGCCCCGCAGGGTGTCAACAAGTCTCGTGTGGCCGGTGTCGCCTTCGCCGGAGCCGCCTCGGTCACCACCGGTGTCGCGGTGGCCGGCCCGGCGCAGGCCGCGTCCGTCTGGGACTCCGTGGCCGCGTGTGAGAGCGGCGGCAACTGGGCGATCAACACGGGCAACGGCTACTACGGCGGGCTGCAGTTCAGCCAGAGCACCTGGGTCGCCTACGGCGGCGCCCGCTATGCCTCGCGGGCCGACCAGGCCAGCCGCGAGGAGCAGATTGCCATCGGCCAGCGCGTGCTCGCCGGGCAGGGTCCGGGCGCGTGGCCGGTGTGCAGCCGCAAGGCCGGCCTCACCCGCGCCAACGGCGGCACCGGCACGGTCGAGGTGTCCCGGTCGATGGCCCGCAAGGCGCTGCCCTATGCCTCGGTGCCGACGAAGCCGGCCGTCAACCACGCTCGCGTCGCCGTGAGTGGCGCCCTCAGCTCCGCCACCGTCCGCTCGATCCAGCGCTGGGTCGGCACCGCCCAGGACGGTGTCCTCGGCCCGATCACCACGGCCGCCCTACAGCGCAAGGTCGGTGCCACGCCGGACGGCATCATCGGCCCTCAGACGGTGCGCGCGCTCCAGCGCCACATCCACGCGCGCCAGGACGGTGCCAGCTCGCTGAACGCGCCCACGGTGCGTGCGCTGCAGAGCTGGCTCAACCACCACCGCTGATTGCAGGCTCGTCGCCGGCGCACCGCCTGCGGCTCCTGGTTCCGGCGGCACATCCTGCTCCCCTGTGGCAGGAACACGAAGGCCCGGCGGTCCCCGTCCGGGCCTTCGGCGTGTGGTGGCTCGGGTGCGCCGCTTGGCGAGGGCCGGGCGCTGCCGACTTCCGGCCGGGCAGTGCCGGCGTCGCGGGCCGCTCCTGCGCGGTGCCGTTTCCGGGGGTGGCCGTCCCGGGCTGGGAGGGCCGGTAACATTTCGCGAGCCCACCCACCCGCGGTGGGCGCGTCCCGTGCCCCGGCGCGGGTCGGCCGACGTGGCGCAATTGGCAGCGCACCTGTCTTGTAAACAGGTGGTTAGGGGTTCGAGTCCCCTCGTCGGCTCTGTTTCCGCAGGTGAGAGGCCCTTTCGGGTCTCGCGGTCTGAGTGCACACGTGTCAGATCCATCGTTTACCCATCGCTTCCGGTCACGTCGTGGGCCTCGCGCGGGTCCGGGGAAGCCTCGTCGAGGGCACGCACCACCATGGGGTTCGGAGCCTTGCGACATGTAGCGCCGTCCTTGCCCGCGACCGCTAACGATCGTTCGACTCACTCGGCTCAGGGCGTGTCGACCATGACATCGAGACGTGGCCGGTCACGGGTTCGAAGCCCGCCTTGGCGTACAGCGCCAGCGCAGCTGCGTTGTCTGACTCGGTTACCAGAGACAGGCGAGCCGCACCATCTGCAACAGCGGCGTCGTGCACGGCGCAGAGCAAAGCCTCGCCGACACCGAGGCGACGGTGGCGAGGAGCGACGAATAGGTCTCGCAACTGCCAGAAATGGCCAAGGCGCTGTGAGGCCGGGATCGGCGCGACCAGGGCGAGCCCGGCGGCCTCATCGCCTCGGTTCGCGAGAAACGCCCGCAGGGCGCCAGAGTCAAGGTGTCGCCGCAGCCACGCCTGGGAACCGGCGAGGTCAGGCCGCTCACCGTAGTGCTCTCGATACTCGTCAAACAGCCGAGCCACCGCAGGCAGCGGCGTGGCCACCCCAACGACCTCGATCGCCTCGTACCGGTCCATGACGGCAACCTACAAGGCGGGAACCCGGCGGCTTACCACGAAGAGGAGCGTCCAATCAGTTCAAGGCGCTGCGGAGGGTGGAGGGCGAGCCGCTGTCACGCGTCGTTGGTCCCCAGGCCCTGCAGTTCCGATGTGGCGAACGCTCAGACCCGCGCATCCGGCCAGCCAGAAGCCAGAGCAAATGTGTGATCGCCTTTACGGACGCTGGCACGAAAGCTTCCCGCCCGAAGGCGTCCACATCACGGCAACCTCAGGCGCAAGCGACCGACGCAGAGGAAGGCGGCCATGGCCTGCGCCGGCTCGGAAAAGGAGCGTCCGTCAGGATGCTGCTCTGTAGCCTTCCGGGGTGAACCCGGACGCGATCGAGGACGCGATAGCGGAGGCCGAGCGCCGGCTTGCCATCTCCGACCGGGACGTCCTGGCATCTACGGAGCACTTCGTCACCTCGGTACGAGCGGTGTGCCGTGACTGGAGGTTGACGGCCGAACGATGGCTGGACGGCGGCGCTGGCACCCCCACCTTGGCGGTGACAAGAGAGGACGGCACGGCGGGCGTCCTCAAGATCGCCGAACCGGGCCGCCTGGACACCGCCGCGCGCGTCATGGGTGCAGCAGACGGTCACGGCTATGCACGAGTTCTGGCATGGGACGCCAACCGCGGCGCCCTGCTCACCGAGCGCCTCGGCCATGCACTTTGGGCGGAGGCGACGACGCCCGCCCAGCGGGCAGAGCTGACATTGCCGTTGCTTCAGGACGCCTGGCGCGTGAGCCTCGAATGTGGCAGCCCGTTCGCGGGCACAGCCTCCGGGCTGTTGGCAATCCTGGCCGACTTGGGGCCGCGCTACGGGCACCAGCACCCGGACGTCCTCGCCCAGGCCACCCGGTACGCAAGGGAGTTGGCGGCGTCCGAGCGGCCGGAGGTCGTCTGCCACGGTGACCCGCACGCCGGCAACGTGCTGCGTAGCGGGCAGGGCTGGGCGTTGATCGATCCGGACGGGTTCGTCGGTGAGCGCGCTTACGACCTGGGGGTCGTCCTGCGGGATGCGTGCGGGGAGATCGTGGCAGCAGAGGAGTCCGAGTCTGGCTCGGGAGTCACGCTTGTGCGCGAGGAGTGCCGCCGTCTCGCCGAGCTCGCCGACGCCGATCCCCAGCGTGTGTGGCGCTGGGCTTTCGTCGAGCGCGTCACGACGGCGCTGTACCTGCGGTGGCACGGCTACGGCGACGAGTCAGCGACCTTCCTGGAGACCGCTGTCATCCTGGCCCGCTAGGGCCCAAGGTGGTCGTGCGTCTGGTCTGAGCCGTCTCCCCGTCGCCCTTCTGTGCGGGCCAATTGAATCGACGTCTAGTTGATGTCGAACTCGTTGCCCTCCGGGTCGAGCATCGCCACGTGCCAGCGTGGCCGGAATTTGGCCGTACGTCCCTTCCCCGACATAGCCCGCGAACGGGGGCAGATTCTCGGGACCGTGTGGAGGCTCGCGCTGCTCGCCTTGAGGCCCTACGGCGTAGTGGTCCATGCCCTCCTCGGAGATCGTGCGCAGCCGCACGGCCCCTAGAAGCAGCCAGCGCCATGAACGCGAAACCATTGCAATCACACGGTTCCCGCGGCTTGCGCCATGGCCGAAAGTGGCTGGCGGTGCCTCGCAGTGAATGGGTCGGGTCTGGAAGCGCGTTGACCCGTCTCTGTGTATCGCTTCGATTCGCCACGCGGGCAGGCATGAGCTGCCAATCTGCTGTTCATGCGAATCGGCACGTGGAACTTGGCCGGCAGGTGGTCGACGCAACATCGCACCTTGATGCTGTCCGAGAGCTGCGATATCTGGCTGCTCACCGAGGTGCCACGAGGCCTGGACTTGGACGGGTTCCACCAGCATCGTTCCAAGGAGTCGATCGTTGCAGAACGCCGATGGGCTGCAGTGTTGTCCAAGGCGTGGCTGACGCCCGAGAACGACCCTCACCCGGCGAGTTGCGCAGCAACGGTGGAGGGCATCACCTTCTGCAGTTCGGTCCTGCCGTGGCGCTCGGCACGCCCCCGACGCCCTTGGGTCCAAGGCAAGCACGCCGAGAAGACGCGGTCCGCCTTGGTCAGCATCGAGCTCGATCTGGCGGGCAAGCCTGATGTCGTTTGGGGAGGCGATTGGAACCACAGCCTCACTGGCCCCGAGACGGCTGGCTCTCTCCAGGGCCGGCTGTACCTGGCCGCAACTCTGGAACGTCTCCAGTTGCAGGTCCCGACGTCCGACTTGCCGCACCGTCTTCCCGGCATATCCAGCATCGACCACATCGCCGTCAGTAGGGATCTCCCGAAGCCCAAGGCGCGTTGGGTCCCTGCGGAGGCTCACGGGCGTCGACTTTCCGATCATGACGCGTACGTCGTCGAGCTCCCCTGACTGCAAGCGATCCGGGCGGCAAGTCGGCCTTGAGTGCCAGGTAGGCGGTGTCGTCGAGCGGGGTTAGGAGGGTGTCCAGGTCACCCTCGGTAGGGACGACGACGTTGACTCGACACTGACCTGGTGATCTTGCCTCGGTCGGGCATTGCGCAGACGAAATCGTCTGCGTGTGTCTCACGGGCGTGGGTGTTGGCTGCCTCAATCGAGTCACTCGCCCTCGCGACCACCCAGCGGATGGGGATAGCCGGATGCCCGAGCGGCCGTTCCCGTCCAGTCGAGCCAGTTGCTGGGACGGAGCCGTGACAAGTTCGGACGAATCCACTTCGAACGCATCCGCTCCTTGATAGAAAGGCGCCGCTTACGTCAGGGGGGTTCGCTGTGGGAGTTCGTCTCGGTCTCGGTGCGCTAGCGGCCGTAGCCGTGCTGGTCTCTGCGTGCGGAGGCGATGTGGCGCCGACCGCGGTGCCCGTGCGCGTGGCAACCGCCCCTCAGGCGCCGATGGCCACTTTGCTGTCTGTGTCTAGCGACATCTTGGCAAAGGGGGCGCCGACTCAGGTGCGACCCATCGGTCATTTCAGCGCGGCTGAGGTGAGCGACGGACTCACGTGGCTGTCCGGGTACCTAGCGAAAGTGCACGGAGACTTTGGATGGCTGTGCTCGAAGGGGTCCGGCAGCCCGACGACGGCGGAAACCGCCGGTCAGACCGTCAGCGACCTCTTCGCCGGGAGGGTGGGCGACCTGATGCTCGCAGACGCAGAGCCGAGGCTTGCCTCCGACAAGGTCGACTGCTCCGCCGTGACTCCCGAGGCGCCAGGTGTCGTCGTTGGACCTCAGACGATGAAGGTCTCGCGGGACCCTCAGTCCGCAGACCTGATCGATGTCGCGTATCGGGGCCGGTTCGGTTACCGGCTGAAGGATCGCAAGGACGGGGCGGAGGCCCTGTACGCGACCGACTTTCGGGACCGGTTCGAACTCTCCGCCGACGACGCTGGCTTCCACCTCTGGTGGATCGATGACGCCTACCAGTGGGTCGGGCACGGATGGATGCCCGGAGTGCCGCTGCCAGCCGGGTTCGGGGCAGGCGCGATGGTTCAGCCATTGCCGGGTGCAAGTCAGGATGCGGCAAGCGTGGTTCAGGCCGCGGTCGCTACGACCCTGCGGCAGCCCGGCGCGACCTGGACGCACAAGCGGGATTTCACGCCCGTCTACGGGGCCCGAGGCACCAGGACGTTCTCAGGAGACGTCGCTCTGGGTGCAGGGACGGCGTCCTTGGCCGACACCGGGGACGCCACGAACACCGAGATTATCTTCGATCACGGCAAGGTTGACCTGTGGCCAGTGACCGTGCCCATTTCGGCAGTGCCGGGAGAGGTCATCCCGAGGGATGCGAAGTGGCGGGCTTGGGATCCCACCTCGCCGACGCTCGAGGACGTTGGGGATGAAACCAGCCCTTTCGTGGCTCTTGCCCTCTTGAAGCAGGCTTCTAGCGCGGCCGGGGAAGACTGCTCCGTGGCAGCGAAAAAGGCTCGGGCCACTGACTGCTACCGAATTCGCCTGCCCACAGCGGCGGCTGCGTATAGCGGCGGGCTGGCCACGCGTGAGGGCTGGTGGGCGCTCTCGCAGGGCGACTTCGCCTTCGACCTTGACGTCGGCGTCGACGACCAGGGGCGGATCGTGTCCCTTGAGCGCCACCTTCAAGTCAAGTCCCTCGGGCAAGTCGTGAACCGGATCGATGTGTCGGAGACGCTGACCGGATTCGTTCGAACTGCGCCGGCGCCCGCGCCGCGGCCGCCGACAAGCGAGATCGCCCAGGATGGGTGCTACTACCTCCGCAACGGGTAGCTCGTCCCGCGCCGAGCGGACCGTTAGGAGGTCAGGTCGAAGCGAGCGAGCGTTCGGCGCCCCGGTCGGCCGTCTTTGTGGGGCTGGTCGATCCGGGTGACGAGGGTGGCCGGGTGGCCCTGTTTCTCCACGCGCCAGACCGGCACGGGGCCTGGCAGGCGGGTACGGCGGTGCCATGGAAAACGGTGGCGTCTACACAGGACGGGATGGCCCCGGTACCGCCGGTTCGCGTGCACGGGCCACCGGCCATTCGGCGAAATGTTTCGGTCGCCGCTGCGAGGTTGGGCATAGGGGCGGGGAGCGCTGTAGTGGCGGTCATCAGGATTGTCATTTCGTGTGGCATCCGGCTGTCACATCGGCGCCCTCGGGTGGGGTTTCTACACCGAAGGGCGCTTGAGCGGGTGACGCGCTGCGGCGGAGCAGCACGGCCGCGGCATCCCACGGGTCGAGGGGGTCGAGCGCGGGTACCTGAGGCGCTAGGTCAGTGAGGTCCTCAGCGGGCGACGCTCTGAGCGAGAGGCAACCGCGGCGAGGCATGGGCGGACCGGCTGGCGGCGCGCGTGGGCTTCCCGCCCTACCTGCTCGACGACGACTCCGCGATCCGGGTCCGCGGCGACGAGGTGGCCGTTGTGTCGACCGGGCGCTGGCGGCTGGTAGGGCAATGACGGCTCCGAGCCTGCCGCAGGAAATCGGAGGACACCCCGCGGTCGCCGACGGGAGGATGGCGGCATGACGATGCACGCCGACCAGCTCCACGTCGACGCGCAGACGGTCCGCCGGCTGGTCGAGGTGCAGTTCCCTCAGTGGCGCGGGCTGCCGGTCACCGAGCTGCGCACTCCCGGGACCGTGAACGCGATCTTCCGGATCGGCGACGACCTGGCCGCCCGCTTCCCGCTGGTCGGTCACGACCCGGCGCAGGCCCGCGCGTCGCTGGCCGCGGAGGCCGAGGCCGCGCGTGAGCTGGCCGATGCCGCCACCGTGCCCACCCCGGAGCCGGTGGCGGTCGGGGAGCCCGGCGCGGGCTATCCGCTGCCGTGGAGCGTCCAGACCTGGCTGGCCGGCCACGACGCGACGGTCGAGGACCCCACAGGGTCGAACGCGTTCGCCCATGACCTGGCCGAGCTCATCGCCGGGCTGCGCGCCGACGACACCCGTGGGCGCCGCTTCGACGGCGTCGGTCGCGGCGGGCACCTCCCGAACCACGACGAGTGGCTCGAGACATGCTTCCGGCACAGCGAGGACCTGCTCGACGTACCACTCCTGCGGGGGATCTGGGCGGAGCTGCGGACGCTGCCCGAGGTGGACGAGGACGCGATGTGCCACCGCGACCTCATCCCGCCCAACGTCCTCGTCGAAGACGGCCGTCTCGTCGGCGTCCTGGACGGCGGCGGCTTCGGCCCGGCGGACCCGGCGCTCGACCTCGTGGCGGCCTGGCACCTCCTCGACGAGACCCAGCGCGGCATCCTCCGCCGTGAGCTCGGTTGCGGCGACGTCCAGTGGCGGCGCGGGATGGCTTGGGCGTTCCAGCAGGCGATGGGGCTGGTCTGGTACTACCTCGACTCCAACCCGACGATGAGCCGGTGGGGCAGGCGCACCCTGGACCGCATCGTCGATGCCTGGGCCGACCGGGCGAGGACGATTCCCCTCCTGGAGTCTGACCGAGTTCGGTGAGTGCGAACGCAGTCATCTGCCGCGGAGACGAAACAACACGGGACCGAGGTCCCCGAGGGCGTCGCCCATCAGCCGGCGGACTTCGCGAAATCAGTCGCCGGGGGACAGCATCCTTACGAGTCTGTCGTGTGCCAGTAGATACTTGACACATCTGTGCCAGCTGATTCCTGACAGGCCGCCTAGGAACTAGAGGCGGCTGTCCCTGATGTCCTGACCGTGAGGCACACTGCGCGGCCCCCTGCGCGGCATCACTTGTTGTCGAAACAGAAGCGATTGGCGACCATGCGGATCGCATCCTTGGACAGTTCGGCGTGGTTCGTCCTCAGCCAGTCTTTGACTCGGTCGCTCATCTCGAGTTCTGTCTTCGCCTGCCAGAAGACGTATTTGGTTGCTTCCAACTAATCCAGGATGGCGACAATGCGCGGTACTAGGTCGGGAGCCGCGTCTCCCGCGATCGCCACAACACGCGCCTCGGGTGACACGCCTATGCGGCCGGGGATGCCGACGTAGGCCGCCACGGCGTCGCTTAGTTGCTGATCGACCATGACGACATCATCCAACAAGACGTCGGCCAAACGATGGCCGAACCAGCGACTGTCAAGCATGTCCTGGCACAGAACTGTCAAGCATCACCCGGCACAGGACAGCATCCTTACGAGTCCCATTGCCGGATTGACCTCTGACCAATCAAGGCGCGCCTTCGGCGCGCTGGCGGCGTGCGGGCGGCGCTGGCGCGCCGTCCTCAGCCGCCCTCACCCAGGCGCCAACCGCTGGTAGACGGCACCCACAGCCTTACCGCCGCGACGCACATGCACGCACCAACGCTGCACACCGTCGCGACAACTGCCACCGCGGCAGCGGCCATGACCGCAGCCGGAGCGGCAGCGATGTCGCACGTGTCTCCCGTGCACGGCTGGGCCAACGACACCATCACAATCGCGACGAACGCCACCACCGACGACGCGAGAGAGACGACCACGGCAACCGACATGAGGAGGCAGAAAGCGCCTGACCTGTTCGCCATGCGCAGCCGTGTCA
>NZ_DASVZH010000113.1:0-3394 GCF_036391795.1 Oryzihumus sp. | reverse complement strand
GCCGCCGCGCGCGCCGCGGCCGCCCGCCGCCGCGCCCATCAGGCGCCGCCGCCGAGCATCCCGACCAGCAGCGGGTTCCTGAGCTACCCCGTCAACGGGCCGACCTCCTCGGAGTTCGGCATGCGCTTCGACCCGGTCGCCCAGCGCTACCAGCTGCACGCCGGCCTCGACTTCGCGGTCAACTGCGGCACGCCCGTGCACGCGGCCGCGTCCGGCACGGTGATCATGGCGGTGCCCGAGTCCGCCTCCGGCGGCTACGGCAACCAGCTCGTCATCGACCACGGCATCGTGCGCGGCGTCGACCTCACGACCACCTACAACCACCTGTCGAGCTGGGTCGTCACCGGCGGCTACGTCAGCCGCGGCCAGGTCATCGCCTACTCCGGCACCACCGGCATGTCGACCGGCTGCCACCTGCACTTCGAGACCCGGCAGGACGGCACCCCGGTCAACCCGCGCATCTGGCTCTGAGGCCGGGAGCCGGCCACCCGGCATACCCGGCCGAAAGGCCGTCGCTGCCTGCCCTCCCGGGCAGGTAGCGTTACCCCGCGGTTCACGCACGCGAGGGAAGGGACGGCGACGGTGGCCAAGGAGCAGGGACGCAAGCTGGTTGCGAGCAACCGCAAGGCGCGTCACGACTACCTCATCGAGGACACCTTCGAGGCCGGTCTCGTCCTGACCGGCACCGAGGTGAAGTCGCTGCGGGCCGGCCGGGCGTCCCTCATCGACGGGTTCGCCAGCGAGTACGACGGCGAGATCTGGCTCGAGAACGTCTACATCCCCGAGTACTCCCAGGGCACGTGGACCAACCACGCCGCCCGGCGTCGGCGCAAGCTGCTGCTCAACAAGGACGAGATCCACAAGCTCACCATCAAGACCCGCGAGGCCGGGCACACGATCGTGCCGCTGTCGCTGTACTTCAAGGACGGCCGGGCCAAGGTCGAGATCGCGCTGGCCAAGGGCAAGAAGCAGTACGACAAGCGCCACGCGCTGCGCGAGCGCCAGGACAACCGCGAGGCCCAGCGCGCGATGTCGCACCGAACGGAGAGGTGACGCGCGTGGCCGCACGGGGGAGGCTGCGGGCGCTGCTCGGGGTGCTGGCGGCGCTGGGGCTCCTGCTGGGCCTGCCGACGGCCGCGCTGGCCGCCGACACCGAGCACATCGTGTCGTTCACCGCGGCCTACGACGTGAAGGCTGACGGCGGCATGGACGTCACCGAGACCCTCGTCTGGGACTTCGGCGGCGGTGGGCACCACGGCATCAAGCGCTACGTCATCACGCAGCAGGGCTACCAGAACAGCACGACCCAGCACCGCGTCTACGAGATGAGCGACGTCAGCGCGTCGAGCCCGTCGGGGGCTCCGGCCGGCGTCGACGTCTCCCAGCTCGGCGCCAACACGGTCATCCGCGTCGGCGACCCGAACGAGACCGTCGAGGGCACCCAGACTTACGTCATCCGCTACCACCTGGCCCACGTGGTCAACGGCTTCCCCGACCATGTCGAGCTCTTCTGGAACGTCACCGGGGACCAGACCTCGGTGCCCACCGACAAGGTCTCGGTGACCGTGCACGGGCCGGCCGCGGTCACCAGGGCGGCCTGCTACTACGGCGCGCAGGGCGCCACGACCCAGTGCGCGGCCCAGCCCGGCGCGACGGCGACGTTCAGCGCCGGCCCGATCCCGGCGTACCAGCAGGTGAGCGTGGTCTCGTCGTTCCCGACCGCCGCCTTCACCACCACCAGTCCCGACCTGCGCTCGGGTGGCACGGACACCAGCGGCAGCTTCTCCGAGGCCGGCTCGACGCTGTCGCCGGGCGTGGCGAGGGCGGTCAGCCTGCTCGGCGTCGGCGCCGGGGTCACCGTCCCGGTCCTGGCGGCGGCGCTCATGGGCTTCCTCGTGTGGACCCGTGGCCGGGACGAGCAGTACGCCGGTCTGACGCCGGGCCTCACGCCCGCCGCCGGTGCCGAGGGCCAGGTCGTGCGCGGGTCGCGGCCGGGGGCGGTGGCGGTGCAGTTCCAGCCGCCGCAGGGCGTGCAGCCGGGCATGGTCGGCACGATCATCGACGAGACCGCCAACACCATCGACGTCAGCGCGACGGTCGTCGACCTGGCGGTGCGCGGGTTCCTCACGGTGCGGGAGGTGCCGGGGGAGGGGATGTTCTCCCGCACCGACTGGGAGCTGACCGCGCTGCCGCCGCCGGCCGGCGAGGAGCTGCTGACCTACGAGCAGGTCCTGCTCAACGGGATCTTCCGCGACTCCAACCCGGTCATGCTCTCGGCGCTGAAGAACCACTTCGCGACGACGCTCTCCTCGGTGCAGTCCGACATGTATGCCGAGGTCGTGCGGCGCGGGTGGTTCCGCAAGTCCCCGCAGAGCCAGCGCCGGGTGTGGACCGGCCTGGGCATGGCGCTGGTCGTCATCGGCGTGGGGTCGGGCTGGTTCTTCGGGCTCAACAGCTCGGCGGTGGACGCCAAGGCCGGCCTCGGGCTGCCGGTGCCGTCCGGGATCATCCTGGCCGTCGGGCTCGTCGTGGCCGGCCTCATCGTCAACCTGCTCGGCCGGCGGATGGCGGCCCGCACCGCCAGCGGGAGCGCGGTCCTGGCGCAGTCGCTGGGGTTCAAGCAGTACCTCCTGACCGCCGAAGCCCGGCAGATCGCCTTCGACGAGGCCGCCACGATCTTCAGCCGCTACCTGCCGTTCGCGATCGTCTTCGGCGTGGCCGACCGCTGGGCCAAGGTCTTCGCCGACGTCGCCGAGGCAGCGGCTGCCGCAGGGCAGACGATGGTGATGCCGACCTGGTACGTCTTCGGGCCGGGTGGCTTCGGCGGGTTCCAGGACATCGCCCACGGCGTGGACAGCTTCTCCACCACGGCCAGCGGCACGTTCACCTCGACGCCGGGGTCGTCGGGCTCGAGCGGCTTCGGTGGTGGCGGGTTCTCCGGCGGCGGTGGCGGCGGGGGCGGCTCCGGCTCCTGGTGAGCCGCGCGCGATACCCGTGGGCCCTTCCCTTCCCTTCGCGTCCCTCTCGGCGTGGTTCGGCGGGTTGTCCCCAGGGGGGGTCATACCCGAGTCCCGTCATCCACAGGGGCGGCGTGCATGGTGGTCGCTCGCGGGCCAGGCCCCGACCGTGGCCGACATGCCAAACATGCGTCGCGTCATTCCTCATCAGCTCGAGCTGGGGCCGTTCAGCACGGCGAACGGGCTGGGGTCATTGACCTCAGAGGTGCTCTACGGTCCGTCGTTCGAGCGGGTCATGCAGGGCGTGCACCGCGCCCGCCACGTGGATGCGCCCGACCACGGCGACCTCATGCGGGCAGCGCGCCTGGTGCTTGGCGACGCGGCAGTCTTCGTCGGGCGCAGCGCGGCATGGGCCCACGGCTCGCGACTCGCCTCCG
>NZ_DASVZH010000112.1:0-7837 GCF_036391795.1 Oryzihumus sp. | reverse complement strand
CGGGGTCGCGCACCCGGCCGCCGCGCCCCGGGCGCCGCAGCAGGAGGATCGTGGCGACAGCCGAGGCGGCGAAGGTGACCCGGAGCCATGCCAGCCCGGGCTGGGTGAGCACCTCCGGCATCGGGGCGAACCGCACGGCATACAGGGTGACGGCGCTGACCAGGGTGAGGACGGGCACCGTGGTGCCGGTCAGGAGCAGGTCGGCGACGGCCGCGGCCAGGACGGCGCCGGAGGTGTAGTAGGGGTACGTCGCCGGGTCGAGCACCAGTCGCGCCGCCACCACCATGAGCAGCACCGCCGGCCAGTGACCGCGGCGTACGGCCAGGACCCCCAGGCCGAGGCCCAGCAGGAGCTGCGCCGGCCGGTCCCAGGGCGGGGTGCGGATGGCGGCCACCCCGAAGACGTGCAGCGCCGAGGACGGGGCCACCGGGATGGTGAAGTGGCCCAGCCGCGTGACGGTGGCCGGCGCGTCGAGCAGGAACGGCAGCCACGCCGCGACGACCCCTGCGGCATACACGCCGATCGCCTGCAGCAGCGGCCGCCCGCGGAAGACCAGCAGCAGCACGACGAACCCGAGCGCCCAGGGTTTGGCGTCGGCGGCCGCTGCCAGCAGCACCGCGGCGAGCAGCGGGCGCCGGGCGGCGACCGCATGGAGGGCCGCCACGCCGAGGCCCAGGGCGAGGACGTCGTCGAGGTGGCCGAAGTGGACCGCGACCTCGTCCCAGACCGGGATCACCACCAGCCCGGCGAGGAGCAGACGCCGCTCCCGGTGCGCCCCCGTCATCAGCCGGCGCAGGCTCAGCAGCAGCACCGGCCCCAGGGCGGCGAGGGCCAGCAGGGCGAGGCGCTCGCCGGGACGGTAAGGCAGGTCGACCAGGGGTGTGGCCGCCAGCAGCGTGAGCGGGCCGAACTGCAGCTGCGGGTGCGCGGCATACAGGTCCAGGCCGTCCCCCGGGGCGTTGCCGAGCAGCAGCCGGGAGCCGAGGGGGAAGAAGTGCCACGACACGCTGGACACGGCGAGGAACGGCACCACCCAGACGGCGGCCCACGCCCACAGGAGCAGGCGCAGCCGACGCAGGCGCGGCTCGTCGTCGGGGGCGACCGGGGTCAGGGAGTCAGGCACCGGGGGACGGTAGGCACGCCGCCTGCGACGAACCTGAGAGGGACCTGACGCCGGTGCCGGACCCCGGGCCGCCTCAGGCGATCCGGTCCTGTGCCGTGGGCAACAGGGGCATTCGGCGTACTCCGGGCAGCCGGCGGGCGCGCATCCCGGCGTATTCCGCTCCCCGGAGGCCCGGTGGAAGAGTGAAGGCTTGCCGGCCGCGCCCGGCGACCGGCGAACTTACCGGTTGGAGGTAGGTCCGATGGTTGACGTGTTGGTCAGCAACCTGGACACACAGGGCGAGGAGCGCCAGTTCGCGGCGCACGGCCACGCCGTCCTCGCGAACGCCGGCGCTGCGGCGATCCTCCGGGGGGAGTTCGAGCCGGGGTGGCGGTGGTCGGAGGACGTCAAGCCGATCGTCGGGACGGACAGCTGCAGGGTGCACCACCTGGGCTACGTCGTCTCGGGGTCGATGCGGATCCGGTTCGACGACGGCACCGAGATGGAGGTCACGGAAGGTGACGTCTTCGACCTGCCGAGAGGGCACGACGCCTGGGTCACCAGCGACGTGCCCTGCGTCATGGTGGACTACTCGGCGGACGCGACCCGCTATGCCCGGGGGCGCCCGAAGGGCATCGCAGCCCCGGACGACGACGCCATGAGCCGCATCCGCCGTGGCTACACGGCGTTCAACACCGGCGACGTCGACACCCTGCGGACGCTGTTCGCCCACGACGTGATGCACCACACCGCCGGCACGGGACCGCTTGCCGGCACCTACAAGGGCGCCGACGCGGTGCTCGAGTACTTCGGGAAGCTCAACGAGCGGTGCGAGGGCACGTTCCGGGCCGACCTGCTGGAGGTCCACGGCGACGGCCACGGCCACGTGACGGCCGTGCACCAGATCTCGGCGACGCGCGGCGGGAACAAGCTCGTCTCGCGTGGGTCGATCCTGTTCACCTTCATGGGCGAGAAGGTCACCGACATCCT
This sequence comes from Oryzihumus sp., assembly GCF_036391795.1. Lineage (GTDB taxonomy): Bacteria > Actinomycetota > Actinomycetes > Actinomycetales > Dermatophilaceae > Oryzihumus. The sequence goes on along the minus strand of NZ_DASVZH010000112.1, from coordinate 5,745 downwards.
CGAGCTCAACAGCGACCTGGCCGGCTACGACGCGTTCATGAGCTGAACCGCCATCCCGCGGGATACCGGCGAGAGCCCCTGCCTCCCTCACGGGGGTAGGGGCTCTCGCGTCCGGGTCGTCCCTCAGTCGATCCGGGCGATCGGGCTGCCCTGGGTGACCGCCTCGTCCTCCTTCACGAGCAGGTGGACCACCCCGGCGCACGGTGCCGGCACCTCGGCGGCCACCTTGTCGACCTGCACCTCGGCCAGGAGCTGGTCCGCCCTGACCGCCTCGCCCTCGGCGACGAACCAGGTGGACAACACACCCTCGGCGTCGGGCCGTTCCTTGCTCAGCGGCGGGAACGGGACCTCGGTCATGCCCGCACGACGCGGTGGATCGCGGCCTCGATGCGGTCCTGGCGGGGGAGCACGGCGTACTCGAGCGCGTGGGCGTAGGGGACCGGGGTGTCGGGATTGCACACCCGGGCCACCGGTGAGCGCAGCATGCTCGGGTCGACGTCGGTGATCGTCGCGCTGACCTCGCCGGAGAGCCCGAAGGACTGGTAGTCCTCGTCCACGACGACGAGCCGCCCGGTCTTGGACACCGACCGCAGGATCGTCTCGCGGTCGAGCGGGACCAGGCTGCGCAGGTCGATCACCTCGGCCTCGATGCCCTGGCCGGCCAGGGACTCGGCGGCGTCCAGCGCGTGGTGCACCGACAGCGACAGCGTGACGACGGTGGCGTCGCTGCCCTCACGGACCACGGCCGCCTCGCCGATCGGCACCGTGTAGGGCCCGTCGGGCACGTCGCCGGTCGCACGCGGGTTCTTCACCATCCACGGCAGGCCCATGACGCCCTTGTGGAACATGTAGACGACCGGGTTGTCGTCGCGGATCGCCGAGATCATCAGGCCCTTGGCGTCGTAGGGGTTGCTCGGCACCACGACCTTCATCCCCGGCAGGTGGGCGAAGGTGCCCCACAGGCACTGGGAGTGCTGCGCGCCGTCGGAGTAGCCGCCGCCGACCGCGGTCGTGAGCACCATCGGCACCGTGACGTTGCCGCCGGACTCGAAGTGGATCTTGGCCATGTGGTTGTAGATCTGGTCCAGGCACACGCCCATGAAGTCGGCGAACATCAGCTCGGCGATGGGGCGCATCCCCTCCACCGCGGCGCCGATGGCCAGGCCGATGAACGCGCTCTCGGAGATGGGCGTGTCGATGACGCGGTCCGTGCCGAACCTCTCCTGCAGCCCGGTGGTGGAGCTGAAGATGCCGCCGTAGGGCCCGACGTCCTCGCCGAGGTAGAACACGGACGGGTCGCGCTCCATCTCCAGTGCGATGGCCTCGACCATGGCCTTGGCCGTGGTCAGGCGGTGGCTGCCGTGCCCGGTCTCCTGGGTGGGGGTCTCGGTGATGGTCATGGGAGCGCTCCTCAGCTGAACACGTAGGACGAGGCGGTGGCGGGGTCGGGCACGGGGCTGGCCTTGGCGAAGGCGATCGCCTGCTCGACCCGGGCCTCGGCCTCCTGCCGGGTGCGGGCGATGACGGCGTCGTCGAGGATCCCCTCGTCGCGCAGCCGCTGCTCGTAGGGCGGGATCGGGTCCATCGAGGGCACCTCGGCCAGCTCGGGCCGGTAGCCCTGCGCGTCACCTTCGAAGTGACCCCACAGCCGGACCGTGTGCACCTCGAGCAGCGTCGGACCCTGGCCCGCGCGGGCGCGGGCGACGGCCCGGTCGGCGGCCGCGTAGACCGCCTCGACGTCGTTGCCCTCGACCCGCTCCGCGGGCATGTCGTATGCCGCACCCCGGCTGGCGTTGGACGGCACCGCCGTGGAGGCGTCCCGGGGCACGGAGATGGCCCAGTCGTTGTCCTCGACGACGAAGACGACCGGCAACTGCCACAGCGCCGCGAGGTTGAGGGACTCGTGGAAGGCGCCCTGGTTGGCGGCTCCCTCGCCGGTCACGGCCACCGCGACCCGCCCGGTGCCCTTCTGCTTGAAGGCGTAGGCCTGGCCCAGGGCCGGCGGGTAGCCCTCGGCGATGATGCCGGAGCAGGAGAAGTGCACGGCCGGGTCGAACAGGTGCATGTGTCCGCCGCGCCCGCGCCCGAGGCCGGTCTCCCGGCCGAAGATCTCGGCGGTCATCTTGTCGAGGTCGACCCCGTGCGCGATGGCGAAGTGGTGCGGCCGGTGGGTGGCGGTGACCGCGTCGTCGCCGGTGAGGTGGGCGCACACGCCGGCCGCCACGGGCTCCTGCCCGGCGGCCAGGTGCATCTCGCCGGGCACCAGGCCCTTGCCGATGTCGAAGCCGGGCCCCTTGTCCGCGTGGTACTCCCGCAGGACCGCCTCCTCGAAGGTCCGCGCCAGGACCATGGTCCGGTAGAGCCCCAGCCGGGTGGCCGGGTCGAGGGTGAGGGACTGGGGTGTGTCGTGCGCGGTCGTGCTCATGCCGTCCTCCAGACGCCGGGACGCCGTGGGAACCGCGGACGCCTCGTCAGTGGCCTTCCGAACCCCCCTTGCGCCAACGTAGGGCGGGGCCGGCGGGGGGCTGCACGGACCTAGGTCCTCCCGGCCCTGACCCCACCCGCGGCCACACTCGGAGCATGAGCGACGCCACCTCACCGTCCGCCCCCGCCGCACCGAGCTCGGGTCGGGTGGTGGTCGGGGTCGACGGGTCCGAGGGCTCCCTCGCCGCCCTCCGGTGGGCCGTGGAGGAGGCCCGGGCGCGGGGCTGCCCGGTGCACGCGGTGATCGGATGGTCCTACCACCCGACGTGGGGGTACTCGACGGTCGGCAACATGTACCCCGCACCCTCGGCGGTCCTGCCGAGCGCGTGGGAGCCGATCATGTCCGACCCCCCGCCCCCGGAGCACGAGACCGAGGCCGATGCCGAGGCGGGGGTGCGCAACGTGGCCGACGCGATGGTCACGACCGTCCTCGAGGAGGACGAGCAGGCCGGGCGTACGCCGGTGAAGGTGGCCACGGACGCCCTCGAGGGCCACGCGGCGCAGGTGCTGCTCGACGCGGTCACCCCTGCCGACGTGCTCGTCGTCGGGTCCCGCGGCCACGGCGGGGTCACCGGCGCCCTGCTCGGGTCGGTCACCCAGCACCTGGTCAACCACGCCCGGTGCCCGGTGGTCGTGATCCCCCACGGCCGCTGACGGCCGCACCGTCGGGCGCCGCCGGGACGGACCGGCTCGCGCGTCAGCGGGTCTCGGGGAACGGCAGGCGGGGGTCGCCGGGCTGGGAGGCCAGCGCGCTCGTCACCCAGGCGTGCTCCGGCTGCTCGGTCATGAGCACCTGGTGCCGAGGCCCGGCGCCGGCGATGACGTGCAGTGAGTACATGTCGTAGCCCGGTGGTGTCATGGCCGGGCCGTGCCAGCCGTAGGGGACGAGGACGACGTCACCGGTGCGCACCGTGGCGGCCACGTTGATCGGCCGGTCGGGGGTGCCGTGCACGTGGTGGAAGGCGAACCCGCCGTTCCCTCCCGGGGCGCCCGGCTGCCGTCGCAGCTCGACGTAGCAGATCTCCTCGACCGCGCTCTCCTGGTCGTCGCGCTGCCGGTCGTGCCGGTGTGGCGGCCACGCCGACCAGTTGCCGCCGGGGGTCAGCTCCTCGCGGGCGATCAGCGAGCCGGCCCGGAGCACGTCGGGTGTCGCGACCCGGCGTTCCTGGCGGCTGGTGTGGCCCGTCCCGATGACCCGGGTCGGCACCCTCTCGACCCCGACCCGCCGGAACGGCAGCCGCTCCTCGGTCGTGGCGTGGGGAAGGGCCACCCGGCCTCCGGTGGTGCTGGTGACCGTCAAGGTCGACCCGCGCGGCACGTAGGCGTAGTCGGTGGGCCCGGCGAAGGGGTCGTCCCGGCCACTGAGCAGGACAAGCTCGGTGTCGCACTCCACCCGCCACCGCCCGGACAGGGGCAGGACCAGCCACTCGCTGTCCCGCGTGGCCACGGTGCGCGACTCTCCGGCGCCGAGCTCGGCGACGTGGAGGCCGGCGTGCTCCCAGCCGTCTCCGTCCGGGGTCACCGCCACGGTGAACCCGGGGGCGGCGGCGGAACCGGCCGGACGGTGCCAGGTGTTCATTGGTGCACCTCCTGGTGCGCGTCGGGTGGCGCGCGGGTTGCTGCTGGGTCAGGTGTGGCCGGCGCTCACCGGGTCGTGGGTGAGCTCCCCGGCGGCCGAGGCGAAGGTCCGCATCGACGACGCCAGCTGCTCGCGGGCGGGGGCGTCCATGGCGTCCAGCACCCGCGAGATCGCGTCGCGGCGGTGGTCATTGACCGCGGTGACCAGCGCCCGACCGGTCGGGGTCAGCGTGAGCCGGACCAGCCGGCGGTCGTCGGGGTCCTCCGAGCGGTCCAGGTAGCCGGCAGCGACGAGCTTGTCCACGGTGCGGGTGGCGTTCGACGCGTGCACCCCGAGGGCCGCGGCGACGGCGGCGCCCGACAGCCGCTGGTCGGTGGAGGCCATGACGAGCACGCGCAGCTGGGGCAGCGTCACCGCCTCCTCCACCGCCGCCACGGACTCGGCGGCCACGGCCACCAGCACGCGCGAGGCGGCCATGACGGACTCGACCTGCTGGGGGGTGGGGCCGGTGGTGCGGGGCACCTCTTCATCATCGACCAACCATTGCGCCGGCGCAATGAAAAGGTGGGCCGGGCTGCACGGTCCTTCCCGGGGCATACCGCGGGAAAGGGGAAAGGCCCCTGTCCCGCGAGGGGACAGGGGCCTTCCGGTATGCCGTGGCTCAGGGTTTGACGGTCAGCGGCTCGTCGTTCTTGAGCGCCTTGAACAGGGCCAGCGCCTTGGCGCTGTCCCACTTGACCGCGCTGCCGGCGTAGGTCTGCAGGTTGGGGTTGCTGATGGGCATGGTGATGGACTGCCCGTTGCCCTGGGAGATGCTCCGCAGCGCCCACAGGGCCTTGCCGACCTCGATCATCGAGTCGTTCTCGTCGACGGTCAGGGACGAGGCCACCGCGGACCCGAAGGCGTTGAGCTGCCACGGCAGCAGCACGTTGGCCGGGGTGGCAGCCTTCTTCATCAAGGCACCGAGGAACTGACGCTGGCGCTGGACCCGGCCGAGGTCACCGAGGGGGTCGGAGTAGCGGGCGCGCACGTAGCCCAGGGCGGTCGGGCCGTTCATGTCCTGGCAGCCCGGCTTGAGGTTGATGCCGGCCTTGGGGTCGTTCATCGCGTGCTTGACGCAGATGTTCACGCCGCCGACCGTGTCCACCACGTTGGAGAAGCCGCCGAAGCCGATCTCGATGTAGCCGTCCATGCGCAGGCCGCTGACCTGCTCGACCGTGTCCATCAGCAGCTTCGCCCCGCCGAAGGAGTAGGCGGCGTTGATCTTGTTGCGGCTGTGCCCCGGGATCGGCACGAAGCTGTCGCGGGGGAGCGAGACCAGTGTGGGGTTGCCGCCGTTGCCCGGGAGGTGCAGCAGCATGATCGTGTCGGTGCGCGCACCGGCCGCGTAGCCGGTGGACAGGGCCTTGCGCTGGGCCGGGGTCAGCCCGGCGCGGCTGTCGGAGCCGACGAGCAGGTAGTTCTTGCCTGAGCCCGCGGAAGGACGGTTGGCCGACGTGGGCTCGGCGGGGATCTTGACCACGTGGCTCCAGGCGGCGTTGGTCGCCCAGACCATGGCCCCCACCCAGGCCAGGAGGACGACGAGCACCACGATGAGGGTGTTGCGCACCGGGTGGCGCTTGCGGCGGCGGGGCGCCTCCACGGGGCGGCGGCCGCGCGGCGGCCGGCCCCCGGCGGCAGGG
>NZ_DASVZH010000111.1:0-9147 GCF_036391795.1 Oryzihumus sp. | reverse complement strand
CGCCCTGACCTTCCCCCGAAAAGCTGGAGGCCCTGATGCTTGGTCTGAGGGCCGAGCGGAAGGGAGGCCACCATGCCTCGATCGCCCCTGAAGTACCCGCTGGAGGTGCGCCAACGTGCCGTGGAGATGGTCCTGTCCACGGGTCGGCCGATCGCCTCGGTCGCTCTCGAGCTGGGCCTGAATCCCGAGACGCTGCGCAAGTGGGTGCGCAAGGCGCAGACCCCCGATCGGGTGCCGCAGGATGAGCTGGCCACCCCGGCGGAGAAGGACGCCGAGATCCGGCGGCTGCGCGCTGAGGTCGCCGAGCTGCGCCGGACCAACGAGATCCTGCGCCTGGCCAGTGCCTATTTCGCCCAGGAGCTCGACCCAGCTCGGCGGAGCGAGACGTCGCGGTGAGGTTCGTGGAGACCTACCGGGCTCGTTTCGGGGTCGGGCCGCTGTGCCAGGTGATGGGCATGGCCCCGAGCACGTACTACTACCGCCGGGCCCGGCTCGGGCGTCCCGCTGCGCGGCGCGAGCAGGACCGGGCGCTCTCGGAGCGGATCACCACCATCTGGGTGGATTCCCGGTTCACCTACGGCTCCCCCCGGGTGCATGCCCAGCTCGCCCGCGAGGGGGTCCGGGTCGGGCGCAAGAGGGTCGAGCGGCTCATGCGCCAGGCCGGCCTCAAGGGCGCCTACCGGTCCCGGTACTTCCGGACCACCGAGTCCGACCCCTCCGCCAGAGTGGCGCCCGACCTGGTCAACCGCGACTTCCGTGCCGGCGCACCCAACCAGCTCTGGCTCGCCGACTTCACCCACATCCGCCTCGATGGTGGCGTGCTCTTCCTGGCCTGCGTCCTCGACGCGTTCAGCCGCACCGTGGTCGGCTGGTCGGTCAGCGACGTGCGCAACCTGGCGCTCGTCGAGACCGCCCTGCTCATGGCGCTCCAACGTCGCGGCACCCATCACCGGGGTCTGATCCACCACAGCGACCAGGGCAGCCAGTACACCGCCTACGCCTTCGGCCAACACCTGCTCGAGGCCGGGATCCGGCCCAGCATGGGCAGCCGAGGCGACGCCTACGACAACGCCATGATGGAGAGCTTCTTCGGCACCGTGAAGATCGAGCTCATCGACCGGCGACGGTGGCACTCCCGCGAGGACATCGAAGTCGCCCTGCTGTCCTACCTCGAGGGTTGGTACAACCCCACCCGCCTCCAACGCGCGCTCGGTTGGCGCAGCCCGCTGGAGTTCGAGGCCCACCACCTCGCCGGACACGACCCGGCCGTCCCCGCCACCTCCAAGGCTGCCCCGGTCCTCGGCGGCGTCAAGGAAAAGCGCCTTGACCCCGCCTGCGGTCCGGCGCTCAATGAGGGCGACGGGCTCGCCCGATGAACAGCGCCACCGGCCCATACGGCCGAATCCACCCACCGGCCTCCAAGAAACCGGGGGAAGCGCACCCTGGTGTGCGGGCGGCACCACACGATCGTGCACCAGCGCGGCTGGACCGCGACCGTCACCGGCACCGGGGTCACTTGGCACACCTGAGGCGCCCCCCCGGCACCCGGCCCCGAGACGGCCGGGCCGGCGGCATGCCCACCATCCCTTCGGACTCCTCAGGCGGGCACCGGTTCGGCGAGCTCCGGCAGCCCGCGGGCGGCCCGGATGGTCGCGACGATCTCGCCCATGATGTCGGTGAGGCCGAAGTCCTTGGGGGTGAACACCGCAGCGACGCCGAGCGCGCGCAGCCGGGCCGCGTCGCCCTCGGGGATGATCCCGCCGACGATGACCGGGACGTCGTGCACCCCGGCGGCCTTGAGGCCGTCGAGCACCTGCGGCACGAGCTCCATGTGCGAGCCGGAGAGCACTGACAGGCCGACGCAGTGCACGTCCTCGGCCACCGCGGCAGCGACGATCTGCTCGGGCGTGAGCCGGATGCCCTGGTAGACCACCTCGAAGCCGGCGTCCCGGGCACGCACCGCAACCTGCTCGGCACCGTTGCTGTGCCCGTCCAGGCCGGGCTTGCCGACCAGCAGCCGCAGCCGGCCACCGAGCTCCTCGCCGGTAGCCCGGACCTGCTCGCGCACCCGCACCAGGGCGGAGTCGGCGGTCTCCCCGCTGCTCACCCCGACCGAGCCGGAGACCCCAGTGGGGGCGCGGTACTCGCCGAAGACCTCGCGCAACGTGCCGGCCCACTCCCCCGTGGTCACCCCGGCCCGGGCACAGGCGAGCGAGGCGGCCATGAGGTTGGTGCCGCTGCCGGCGTCGGCGCGCAGACGCTCCAGGGCCTCGTCCACGGCGGCGCGTCCGCCGTCGGCGGCGTCACGTTCGTCACGCCAGGCCGCCACCGCGTCGGCGGCGCGCGCCTCGACCGCGTGGTCCACGGTCTGGATCGCGGTGTCGAGGTCGGCGGTCAGCGGGTTGGGTTCGGTGGTGGTGAACCGGTTGACGCCGACGACGACGTCCTCGCCGGACTCGATCCGCTGGCGCCGCCGGGCGTGCGAGGCCACGAGGGCCGACTTCATGTAGCCGGACTCGACCGCCGCGACTGCCCCGCCCATCTCCTGCACCCGGTCGATCTCGGCCTTGGCGCCCGCCACGAGCTCGGCCACCTTGGCCTCGACCACGTGGCTGCCGGTGAAGAGGTCGTCGTACTCCAGCAGGTCGGACTCGAAGGCGAGCACCTGCTGCATCCGCAGCGACCACTGCTGGTCCCACGGTCGGGGCAGGCCGAGTGCCTCGTTCCACGCCGGTAGCTGGATCGCCCTGGCCCGCGCGTCCTTGGACAGCGTCACCGCGAGCATCTCCAGCACGATCCGCTGGACGTTGTTCTCCGGCTGGGCCTCGGTCAGGCCCAGGGAGTTGACCTGCACGCCGTAGCGGAACCGCCGGTGCTTGGGGTCCTGCACGCCGTAGCGCTCACGGGTCAGCTCGTCCCAGAGCTCGACGAAGGCGCGCATCTTGCACATCTCCTCGACGAAGCGCACGCCGGCGTTGACGAAGAAGGAGATCCGCGCGACGACCTCGCCGAATCGCTCCTGCGGCACCTGCCCGGAGTCGCGCACGGCGTCGAGGACCGCTATCGCCGTGCTCATCGCGTAGGCGATCTCCTGCACCGGCGTCGCGCCGGCCTCCTGCAGGTGGTAGCTGCAGATGTTGATCGGGTTCCACTTGGGGATCTCGGCGACGGTGTAGGCCACCATGTCGGTGATCAGCCGCAGCGAGGGCGCGGGCGCGAAGACGTAGGTCCCGCGCGAGAGGTACTCCTTGATGATGTCGTTCTGGGTGGTGCCGGCGAGGGCCCGCACCGCCTCGGCGGGATCCTGCCCGGCCGCCTCGGCCTGCTCCTCGGCCACCACCTGGTACATCGCCAGCAGCCACATGGCCGTGGCGTTGATGGTCATCGAGGTGTTCATCTCCGCGAGCGGGATGTCCCGGAAGAGCGCGCGCATGTCGCCGATGTGCGAGACCGGGACGCCGACCTTGCCGACCTCACCGCGGGAGAGGGCGTGGTCGGGGTCGTAGCCCGTCTGCGTCGGCAGGTCGAACGCGACCGAGAGCCCGGTCTGTCCCTTGGCCAGGTTGCGGCGGTAGAGCTCGTTGCTTGCCGCGGCACTGGAGTGACCGGCATACGTGCGCATGACCCACGGACGGCTGCGTTCTCCCATGGCCAGAACGTACCCGCGGGTAACCGCCGGGCGGGAGGGACTCAGGCGGTGAGAGGCACCACAGTGGTCGCGCCGCCCACCCCGTCGGCACGGGCCAGGACGCGGTGGAGCCGGGAGGCGCGCAGCAGCCGGTCCATCCGCGGCGAGACGTCGACGAGGACCAGCCGGCGGCCGAGCTGCCGCGCTCGGTGGTGGACCCCGACGATGACCCCCAGCCCGGTCGCGTCGCCCACCTCGGCCCCGGCGAGGTGGACCAGCAGGTCGCCCTCTCCCCGGTCGAGCACCTCGTGCAGGCGCGCACGCAGGTCGGCCACGGTGTGCACGTCGAGGCGGCCGCGGACGACCACCTCGCACCCGTGCCGGGTCTCTTCCAGCGTCGCGGACGACACCGCCCCCACATCTGCCGTCATGCCTGGCCCCCCATTCGCCGCACGATCGCCCCGTTGCCAACACTGACGCACCACGGGGCGTGAAGGTTGTCACCACGCCCTAACAATCGGGTCACGTCCTGCGCCGACCCGAGTCCCGACGCCGGGAGCGCCGGCCTGTCCGGCCCTGCCCCCGGGCTGGGAGAAGCCTCAGAGGTATGGCGCGTCGTCGGCTTCGCGGGTGACGTCGGCACCCAGCCCCTGCATCGCGGCGGCGAAGCCCGCGTAGCCGCGGTCGATGTGGTGCGCACCGCTGACGGTGGTCACCCCCTCGGCCACCAGCCCGGCGATGACCAGGGCGGCCCCGGCGCGGATGTCGCTGGCCTCCACCGGGGCGCCGGAGAGCTGCTCGACGCCGTGCAGCATCACGTGGTGGCCGTCGACCCGGGCCTCGGCGCCGAGCCGCGCCAGCTCCTGGACCGTCCGGAACCGCGCCTCGAAGAGGTTCTCGGTGATCATCGCGCTGCCGTCGGCCACCGCGTTGTAGGCCAGCGCGAACGGCTGCAGGTCGGTCGGGAAGCCCGGGTAGGGCAGCGTGGCCACGTCGAACGCCTTCAGCCGCGCGCCACCGGCGGACACCCGGAACCCCCGGTCGGTCGTGGTGACGGTGGCGCCTGCCCCGCTGAGCTGGTCGAGCGCGACACCGAGGTGGGCGGCGACTCCCCCGACCACCTCGACGTCCCCGCGGGTGGTGGCCGCGGCGAAGGCCCACGTCCCGGCCGCGATCCGGTCGGCGACCACCGCGTGCTCGGTCGGCGCGAGCTCGGTGACCCCCTCGATCTCGATGACATAGGTGCCGGCGCCGCGGATCCGCGCCCCCATCCCGGTGAGCATCTCGGCGATGTCGACGATCTCGGGCTCGCGGGCGGCGTTGGTCAGCACGGTCGTACCCCGGGCCAGGACCGCCGCCATGAGGACGTTCTCGGTGGCCCCCACGCTGGGGAAGTCGAGCCGGATCTCCCCGCCGTGCAGGCCGTTCGGGGCCTCGGCGATGAGGTAGCCGTGGGTGACGTGGACGGTGGCGCCGAGGGTCTCCAGCCCGGCGGCGTGCAGGTCCAGCCCGCGGGAGCCGATCGCGTCACCGCCGGGGACCGCCACGTCGGCCTCGCCGCACCGGGCGACGAGCGGGCCCAGCACCGAGATCGAGGCGCGCAGCGCGCGGACGAGGTCGTAGTCGGCGCGGTGACCGATCACCTGCGGGACGTCGATCTCGACGACCCCGGCCTCGGCGTCGTAGTCGACCTCGCAGCCGAGGCGGCGCAGCAGCTCGGCCATGATCGTCACGTCCAGGATCGCCGGCATGTTGGTCAGCCGCGTGCGGCCGCTGGCCAGCAGGGCCGCTGCCATGAGCTTGAGCGCACTGTTCTTCGCGCCCACCACGGCGACCTCGCCACGCAGGGACGCACCACCGACGACGCGGAACCTCTCCATCACGGGACAGGAGCCTATCTGCGAGCATTCGGGCCATGGTCAACCTGACGCGGATCTACACCCGGACCGGTGACACCGGCACCACGGCGCTCGGCGACTTCAGCCGCACGAGCAAGACGGACGTGCGGCTCGCCGCGTACGCCGACACCGACGAGGCCAACAGCGCGATCGGTGTCGCCCTGGCGTGCGGCGACCTGCGCGAGGACGTGCGAGCGACGCTGACACGGGTGCAGAACGACCTGTTCGACGTCGGCGCCGACCTGTGCACACCGCTCGCCGCGAGCTACCAGCACCCGCCGCTGCGGGTCCAGCAGCGATGGGTCGACGAGCTCGAGGCCGACTGCGACACCTACAACGACGAGCTGGAGAAGCTGCGCTCTTTCATCCTGCCCGGCGGCACCCCCGCCTCGGCGTACCTGCACGTCGCCCGCACGGTCACTCGGCGGGCCGAGCGCACCACGTGGGCGGCACTGGAGGCCTACGGCGACCAGCCAGGCGACGACGAGCGTCCCGGCGGCGTGAACCCGCTGACCGCGACCTACCTCAACCGGCTCTCGGACCTGCTGTTCATCCTGGCGCGGGTGGCCAACCTCGGTGCCGGTGGCGACGTCCTGTGGCAGCCCGGCGGCGGCCGCGAGGAGCCCCCGGCCCGGCGCTGAGCCCCCCAGATCGACGAAACCCACACCACGACACGGCGGTGGTGTGGGTTTCGTCGATCTCGGCGAGGGGCGCTGTCCCGTCAGGCGACGTTGACGTTGAAGCCCGGCGGTGAGGCCTCCAGCCAGGACCGCAGTGCGGTGTAGGGGCCGGGCGAGAGCGCGAGGTCGAACAGCAGGTCGTCACAGCGGCACGCGACGGCCACCGCGTCGGGCAGCACGTCGAGCTGGTCCTCCGGCGGGAGCCGGCGCGGCGGTCCGATCTCGAGCAGCGTGCGCTGCCAGTGCCGTGAGGGGCGCAGCGACAGGCCACCGAGGGTGAACCAGTCCAGGCCGGTGGCGCCGTAGCGGGCCAGACCGACCCGCCAGCGGCCTCCGTCGGGGTCGCGCACGGCGCACACCACGAGGGGCTCGCCACGGGCGATGGTGCGGCGCCGGGCGAACGTGGCCCCGATGATCACCAGGGCGGTGGCGATGAGGGCAGCAACCAGCAGCTCGCTGGGGAAAAGCCAGCCGCTCACGACCCGCTCAGGCCGAGATGCCGGAGGCGTCGACCGCCTCGGCGACGATGGTGACGTGGTCGTGGTCGACCGAGAGGAAACCCCCGTCCACGGTGGCGACGTGCTTGTCACCGGAGGTGGACTCGATGCGAACCTCGCCGGTCACCAGCACGCCCAGCAGCGGGGTGTGCCCGGGCAGGATGCCCAGCTCACCGTCAACGGTGCGCGCACTGACCTGACGGGCCTCGCCCTCCCAGACCTTGCGGTCTGCGGCAACGAGCTCCACCTTCAACTGACTCACGGGGTCCTCCGCTCACGATCGTGTCCGCGCAGTCTAACTGGCGCACAAGGCCTTCCCGCACACGGCCTCAGCCTGCAGCGACCCCGAGCGCCCGCCCACCGAGGGACGCCGTCAGCGCGCGTATGACGGTGCGCGCGTCCTCGTCGCGGACCTCCACCGGGACGGGCGGCAGGAAGTCGTCCCAGACCGCCATCATCGTGCCGCGCAGCTGCAACATGCCCTTGGGCCGGGCGTAGACGAACAGGTGCAGGTGCGCTCCTCCGTCTCCCCACTTGGCCACGTGCACGCGACCCACCTGGGGCAGCGCCTCGATGGCGCGGGTGAGGTGGACGAGCAGCACCCCCATCTCGGCCGCCAGCTCGTCGGGCAGGTCGCCCAGGTCGTGGTGGGCCAGCGGCTGTGCCAGGAGCATGAGGGGCGACCCGCTCGGGCCCTGGAGGATGATCCGCCATCGTTCGCTGCGCCATACCTCGTCCGCGGCGGCGTCGGCGGCGTGCGCGCAGGCGGAGCAGTCGGCCCCGCCCTCACCGTGGCGCGGCGGCTCGGGGAGGGTCAGGTCCTCCAGCGGCTTGACCCGCAGCCCCTCGGCCTCGAACGGGAAGACCTCCCAGTACGGGATCTCGCCGAAGGTCAGCCGGCGCTGCTCGTCGGTGGCAGCCAGGGCGCGGGCGTGGAACTGCTGCGGCGACTCGGGCATGACCGGACCCTAGCGAGCGGGCACCGCCCGGACACACGATTCGGGCAGGGACATGCCGAAGGGCCGGCATCCCCCTGGGATGCCGGCCCTTCGTCAGAGCCTCGACGTGAGGTCAGAGGTTCTTCTGGATCTCGGCCCACTGGCGCTCGACGTCGTCGAGGCCACCGCACATGAAGAACGCCTGCTCGGCGACGTGGTCGTAGTCACCGTCGGCGATCTTGGTGAACGCCTCGATGGTGTCGACCAGCGGAACCGTCGAGCCCTCGATGCCGGTGAACTGCTTGGCAACGTAGGTGTTCTGCGACAGGAAGCGCTGGATGCGACGGGCGCGGTTGACGAGGATCTTGTCCTCTTCGGAGAGCTCGTCGATACCGAGGATCGCGATGATGTCCTGCAGCTCCTTGTTGCGCTGCAGGATCTGCTTCACGCGGACCGCGGTGTTGTAGTGCTCCTCGGAGATGTAGCGACGGTCCAGGATCCGGGAGGTCGACGTCAGCGGGTCCACCGCGGGGTAGATACCGAGCGAGGCGATCTCACGGCTGAGCTCGGTGGTCGCGTCGAGGTGGGCGAACGTCGTGGCCGGGGCCGGGTCGGTGTAGTCGTCAGCCGGCACGTAGATCGCCTGCATCGAGGTGATCGAGTGACCACGCGTGGAGGTGATGCGCTCCTGGAGCACACCCATCTCGTCGGCGAGGGTGGGCTGGTAACCCACGGCGGACGGCATACGGCCGAGGAGGGTGGAGACCTCGGAACCGGCCTGGGTGAACCGGAAGATGTTGTCGATGAAGAGGAGCACGTCCTGCTTCTGCACGTCGCGGAAGTACTCCGCCATCGTCAGGGCGGACAGGGCGACGCGCAGACGCGTGCCCGGCGGCTCGTCCATCTGGCCGAAGACGAGGGCGGTCTGGCCGAGGACGCCGGCCTCCTCCATCTCGACCATGAGGTCGTTGCCCTCACGGGTGCGCTCACCGACACCGGCGAACACGGAGACACCACCGTGGTCGCGGGCGACACGGGCGATCATCTCCTGGATCAGGACGGTCTTGCCGACGCCGGCGCCGCCGAACAGGCCGATCTTTCCACCCTGGACGTAAGGGGTGAGCAGGTCGATGGACTTGATGCCGGTCTCGAACATCTCGGTCTTCGACTCGAGCTGGTCGAAGTTCGGCGCCTGGCGGTGGATGCCCCAGCGCTCGTTGACCTCGAGGGTCTGGCCCTCCTCGAGGTTGAGGCAGTCGCCGGTGGCGTTGAAGACCTTGCCGAGGGTGACGTCGCCCACGGGCACGGTGATCGGGCCGCCGGTGTCCTGCACCTGGGTGCCGCGGACCAGGCCGTCGGTGGGCTGCATCGCGATGGCGCGGACGATGTTGTCGCCGATGTGCTGCTCGACCTCGAGGGTGAGCATGCGGGTGGCGTCGCCCACGGTGACGTCCACGTGCAGTGCGTAGTAGATCTCGGGCATCTGGTCCGCCGGGAACTCCACGT
>NZ_DASVZH010000110.1:0-15962 GCF_036391795.1 Oryzihumus sp. | reverse complement strand
GGGCGGGCTTCGGCGCCGGGGCGGCCGAGCCGGCGGCCGGCACCAGCCTGGCCCACGTCGCGGCGTCCAGGACGCCGGTGACCGGCACCCCGTGGCTGGCCTGCCACGCCACGAGCGCCTTGAAGGTGACCGGCCCGAACGCCCCGTCGGCGGTGACGCCGAGGGCGCGCTGGGCGATGGCGATGGTCGGGCTGCTCTGGCCCTGACGGAAGGTCGGGTAGCTCGTCGGCGCCGGCGTGGGCGCCGGCGTGGGCGTGGTCGCGACCGGCGCACCCGGTGCGAGCCGGGCCCACGTCGCCTTGTCGAGGACGCCGGTGACCGGCACCCCGTGGCTGCGCTGCCAGGCCAGCACGGCGGCGCGGGTCCCACCGCCGAACTGCCCGTCGGCGGTGATCCCGAGCAGCTTCTGGGCCACCGCGATGTCGGGGCTGCTCTGGCCCTGGACGGCGATGGCGTGCACCGAGGTCGGGGCCGCCGGCAGGCTCACCGGGCACGGCGTGGTGTTGCGGCCGGAGTAGATCGGGGCGTACGCCCCTGCGTAGACGCGGCACGGGCCCACGTCGGGCACGGTCACCGGGGTGCCGGTCCACCAGGAGGTGCGCTTCATCGCGCCGTCCCAGGTGAAGCTGAAGTGGATGTGGCTGGTGTGCGGGTCGCTGCCGCTGTACGCCGCCCAGCCGCGACCGGGGTCGTACTCGCGCCACATGTGCTTGTTCCAGATGATGTACTGGATCCCGAAGCGCCGGGCCATCGCGCCGTTGTCCGCGCTCAGCCACGCGGTCACCGAGTCCGCGATCGCCTTCTGGTCGGGGTTGTTGACGCTGAGCATCCAGTCCAGCGCCCGGCCGTCGTAGTGCTCGCTGGTGTCGGTGGCGCAGTAGCGGCTCACGCCGTAGTTGCCCGACCTGTACGCCGCCAGCATCAGGTCGCCGAACGCCCGCACCCCCGGCTTGTCGACCGGGTCGCAGGAGACCTGCGGCTGCCAGGGCGTCATGACGTCGAGGGCGGCGGGCAGCGCCTTGGTGGGCGGCGCCGGGACAGGTGCGGTCGTCGCGGCGTCGGCCGAGCCGGCCGCCCACACGGCGAGGACGGGCAGGGCGATCGCGGCCCCACCGGCCGCCGCCCACCTGACCGTGCTGGCCATGCGTCACATCCTTCACACCAGTCCCGACACCACCATCCGGATCAGTTATCCCGTGGCGCCCCACCGGCGACAAGCGGTTTGGTCGAATTACACGCCGGTAGTTCCCCGAGCCGTGGCCCGCCGGGCACCTGTGCCCGGGCCACACCGTTCCCCCGGCAGGGGTGTCCTCCCGGGCTGCACCCGGCCTCCCGCGGGCACGGCTAGAGTCCCGGCCATGGACAAAGTCGTCTCCACTGCTGCCGAGGCCGTCGACGGGATCGTCGACGGCTCGTCCCTGTCCGTGGGTGGCTTCGGCCTCTGCGGCATCCCCACGGTCCTGATCAAGGAGATCCACGACCGGGGCGTCACCGACCTCGAGGCCGTCTCCAACAACTGCGGCGTCGATGAGTGGGGCCTGGGGATCCTGCTGAAGGACAAGCGGATCCGCCGGATGATCTCCTCCTACGTCGGGGAGAACAAGGAGTTCGAGCGGCAGTTCCTCTCTGGGGAGCTCGAGGTCGAGCTGACCCCGCAGGGCACCCTCGCCGAGCGGCTGCGCGCCGGCGGCTCGGGCATCCCGGCCTTCTACACCGCCACCGGCGTGGGCACGCAGGTCGCCGAGGGCGGTCTGCCCTGGCGCTACGCCCCCGACGGCTCGGTGGCCAAGGCCTCCCCCGCCAAGGACACCCGCGAGTTCGCGATGGGCGGGGGCCAGACCCGCACCTACGTGCTCGAGGAGGCCATCGTCACCGACTTCGGCCTGGTCCGGGCGTGGAAGGGCGACCGCCACGGCAACCTTGTCTTCCACGAGTCGGCGCGCAACTTCAACCCCCTGGCCGCGATGGCCGGCCGCGTCACCATCGCCGAGGTCGAGCAGCTCGTCGAGCCCGGCGAGATCGACGCCGACCAGGTGCACCTGCCGGGCATCTTCGTCCAGCGCGTGCTCCCCCTCACCCCCGAGCAGGCCGCCGACAAGCGCATCGAGCGCCGCACCGTCCGGTCGAAGGAGTCCTGACCCATGGCACTGACCCGCGAGCAGATGGCCGCCCGCGCCGCCCTCGAGCTGGCTGACGGCGACTACGTCAACCTGGGCATCGGCCTGCCCACCCTCGTCCCCAACTACGTGCCCGAGGACGTCGAGATCGTCCTGCAGTCCGAGAACGGCATCCTGGGCGTCGGCGCCTACCCGTTCGAGGGCGAGGAGGACCCCGACCTCATCAACGCCGGCAAGGAGACGGTCACCCTGCGCAAGGGCGCGTCCTTCTTCGACTCGGCCACGAGCTTCGGCATGATCCGCGGCGGCAAGGTCGACGCCGCGATCCTCGGCGCCATGCAGGTCTCCGCCGGCGGCGACATCGCCAACTGGATGATCCCCGGCAAGATGGTCAAGGGCATGGGCGGCGCGATGGACCTGGTCCACGGCGCCCGCAAGGTCATCGTCCTCATGGAGCACGTGGCCCGGGACGGTTCCTACAAGATCGTCAACGACTGCTCCCTGCCCTACACCGGCAAGGGCGTGGTGCAGCGGATCATCACCGACCTGGCCGTCATCGACGTGACCGACAAGGGCCTCGTGCTGCGCGAGCTGGCCCCCGGCGTCACCGAGGACGAGGTCCGCGAGAAGACCGAGCCGGAGCTGGTGTCCGAGCTCACCTGACGCAGCGCCGGGGCGGGCGGCGCCACCGTCCGCCCCGGCCACGTCCGCCCCCGCCGGGCCGTAAAGAACCCTTTCAGATCCGGTTCCTAGTCTGCGCGTGTGACCATCGCCGGCCGTGTCCCCCCCGGGACCCACGTCAGGGCTCCCCGACAGCGCCCCCGCTTCGCCGCGGGCCCCTCCCGGACCGCCGCGCGGCTCGCGCCCGCCCTGTTGCTGGCAGCCACCTGCGTGGCCACGCTGCTGCACTTCGCGACACCGCCGCAAGATCTGGCCGGGTATGCCGCGTACCTCGCCCTCGGGCTCGTCCTGCCGGGTTTCGTGGTGCACCGCGCGCTGCGCGGCCCCCAGGACACATGGGCGGCCGACCTCGCCCTGGGCGCGGCGACGGGCCTGTGCCTGGAGCTCCTGGCGTGGGCGGCGACCACCGCAACGGGGCATCCGCGGTGGATCGCCCTCTGGCCGGTCCTTGCCGTCGCCGCCGGTCTGGGGTTCCCGGCCGGCCGCCGCCGGGTCCTGACCCGGCCCGCGGGCCGCTGGCCGGTGTGGGTGAACGCCGGAGTGGCCACCGCCGGCGCCCTGCTGGTCTGGCACCTGTCGCGGATCTTCCTGTCCGTCTACGACCTGCCGCCGACCGCGCACCCGTACTACCCGGACCTGTTGTGGCACCTGGGTCTCGCCGCGGAGGCCACCCGGTCGGTCCCGCTGCAGACCCCGCAGGTCATCGGGGCGGGGACCTTGCACTACCACTGGTTCGCCGACGCGCACATGGCCGCCGCGCACGCGTTCACCGGGATCGCCCTGCCCACGCTGCTGCTGCGGCTGTGGGTGCTGCCGATGGCGCTCCTGACGGTCGTCACCACCGCCGTGCTGGCCCACCGGCTGAGCGGCCGGCCCGGTGCAGCGGTCATCGCGGCGTGGCTGGTCGCCCCGGCCATGACCCTGGACTGGTGGCCGTGGACCGCCTCGAGGATGGAGGTCTTCTCGCCGCTGTCCCCGTCGCAGCTCTACTCGATGCCGATCACCGTCCTGTTCGTCTACGCCCTGAGCGACCTGGTGCGCCGGCGGGCCACGACAGGCACCGTCACGCTGCTGGCGCTCAGCGCCGTGGCGTCGGTCGGAGCGAAGGCATCGTCGACCCCCGTGCTGCTCGGCGGGGTCCTCGTGGCGCTGGTCCTGCCCTGGGGCCGGCGGAGTGACCGTCGCAGGCTGGCGGCGACCGCGGTGGGCCTGATCGCCGTCGAGGCCGTCGGGTCCAGGACGGTGCAGGGGGGCTTCTCCGGCGGAGGCCTGCAGCTCTTCTCGGACCTGTCGTCGATGTGGGCCTACCACGACGTGGTCACGGGCACCTCCCACACGCCGAACCTCCGGACGCCCGTGCTGCCGGGCCTGGTGGGTCTGGGCGGGAACCGGCTCCTGCTGCTGCTCGGCATGGTGGGCATCGAGCTGGTCCGCGCACTCAGGACCCTTCTCCTCGTCCTGCCCCTGGTCCTCCGACCCCTCCGCCGCGACCCGATGGCGTGGGCGCTCAGCGGCATGTGCGCCGCCGGCCTGCTCGCGACGTTCGTCATCGCCCACCCGGGCTACAGCGAGTACTACTTCCTCTACACCACGGTGCCCTTCGGAGCGGTCCTCGGCGCCTGGGGGCTGACCGCCGTGGCCCGGTCCTCCCCTCGGGCCGCCCGGGTGGCCCTGGCCGGTGTGGGCTTGGGCGCGGTGGTCTCCGCGGCCGGGGACCTCGCCCTGAGCCACGGGACACGGCGAGCCGCCCCCGCACTGGTCCTCGCCGGACTGTGGCAGCCGCTGGCCGTGTTGCTCGCCTTCACGGTCGTCCTCGTCCTCGTCCGGGGCGTGGACCTGTTCCGCCGCCGCGCCCGGCCGCAGCTCCCCGGTCTGGCCGGCCTGGGCGTGGGCGTCGTGGTGGGCCTGCTGGTCGTGGCGCTGCCCCTGCAGGACCTCGTGGACCCGCGCACCGACCTCGCCACCCACCCCCCGCCGGTCAGCGCCGCCGCCCGGGCCAACCTCCTCGACGAGTCCCGGGCCGGCACCTGGATCGCCGAGCACGTGCCCCTGCGCGACGTGATCGCCACGAACGACCACTGCCTCGGTGAGGCGCGCCCCTCCTGCGCCGCCATGTCCTGGTGGGTCTCGGGCCTGGGGCAGCGCCGCACCCTCGTCGAGGGCTGGGCCTACCAGGCGGGGCCGGGCCGGCTCTTCGGCGACCCGCAGCTGCTGGCGCTGAACCAACGCGCCTTCACCGACCCGACGCCCTCGGTCCTGCAGGCCCTCCGGGACAAGGGAGTCGACTGGCTCGTGGGCTCCACCCTCTTCGGTGTGGTCTCGCCGCGGCTGGCCCACGAGGCGGCCGTGGTCGAGCGCTTCCGCACGGTCACCATCTTCCGGCTGGTGTCCGCACGCCCTCGGGCCCCTGCGGTGCCGGCGTGAGCGGGCCACACGGCATACGGTGTGGCGCTCGCCCGTAGGCTGGGGGCCCTGACGTCTGACGGGAGAACCTGACATGCCCACCCCCACCCCCGTGACCATCGGCGAGCACGAGGTCGGCGCCGGCGCGAAGCCGTTCGTCATCGCCGAGGTCTCCGGCAACCACAACGGCTCGCTGGAGCGGGCGCTCGAGATCGTCGACGCGATCGCGGACTCCGGCGCCCAGGCCGTGAAGCTGCAGACCTACACCGCCGACACCATCACGATCGACTCCGACGGCCCGAACTTCCGGATCCGTGGCGACCACGACCTGTGGGGCGGGCGCACCCTGTACGACCTGTACACCGAGGCGCACACGCCGTGGGAGTGGCACGAGCCGATCTTCGCGCGGGCGCGCGAGCGCGGGCTGACGCCGTTCTCCAGCCCGTTCGACCCGACCGCCGTGGAGCTGCTGGAGTCCCTGGGTGCGCAGGCCTACAAGATCGCCTCGGCCGAGGTCGTCGACCTGCCGCTCATCCGCCTGGTCGCCTCGACCGGCAAGCCGATGATCATCTCCAGCGGCATGGCCACCATCGGCGAGATCGACGCCGCCCTCAACGCCGCCCGCGACGGCGGCTGCAAGGAGATGGTGCTGCTGGCCTGCACCGCCTCCTACCCGGCGCTGCCGGAGGACGCGCGGCTGCAGTCCATCCCCACGCTGCAGTCGGCGTTCAACATCCCGATCGGCCTCTCCGACCACACCAAGGGCATCGGCGTCTCGGTCGCCGCCGTCGCGCTCGGCGCCGTGGCCATCGAGAAGCACGTCACCCTCAAGCGCGCCGACGGTGGGGTCGACTCCGACTTCTCCCTGGAGCCGGACGAGCTCGCCGCCCTGGTCACCGAGACCGACGCCGCGCGCCTGGCCGTCGGCCCGGCGAAGTTCGGCCCGACCGCCGCCGAGCAGGACACGCTCAAGGTGCGCCGCTCCCTCTACGTGGTGGAGGACGTGCGCGCCGGCGACCCGGTCACCCGCGAGAACGTCCGCTCGATCCGCCCCTCCGGCGGCCTGGCCACGGACCTCATCGACACGGTCCTCGGCCGGACGTTCGCGGGCGACGTGTCGCGCGGCACCCCGCTGACGTGGGACCTCATCTGAGCCGCTGAGGCAGCCCGGCACGACGACGGCCCCGGCCCACCAGGTGGTGGACCGGGGCCGTTCGCCGTCGCGGGGGTCTCAGGCGATGAGCTCCCGGCCCCGCAGCTTGTCGGCGAAGACGTCGCGGCGGTCGGCCCAGGTGGGGGCGAACATCGCCAGCACGTGCACGTCGACCCGCTCACCGTCGCGCAGCCAGTGCTCGCGCAGCAGGCCCTCCTGCTCGAAGCCGAACTTCTGGTGCATGGCCACGACGGCCTGGTTGAAGGAGAGCACCTCGCAGCACAGCTTGTGCAGCTTCAGCTCGGAGAAGACGTGCTCGAGCACGAGGTACTCCACCGCCGAGCCGACGCCGCGACCGCGGGTGGAGGGGTCGGCGAGGTAGAACGCCCAGGACGCGCGGCCGTTGTCCGGGTCGATCTCGGAGAGGAACGCGGCTCCGACGGGCTTGCCGTCCATCACCACGGCCCAGCCCCGTCGGTCCTCGGCGGTCAGCAGCTTGGTGAACCAGGCGTCGTGGACCTCCCGCGGGATCGGGTCGGTCGTGTACATGTAGCGCGCGACGTCGGGGTCGTTGCGCCAGTCCAGCAGCTGCCAGCGGTGCTCCTCGGCCAGGTCGACGAGCTCGATCATGATGCGCCCTTCTGTCGCGGGGGCAGGACGACGGCCTCGCCGTCGACCACCAGGTCCCCCTTCTGGTTGGTGCAGGTGGTCCGCATCCGCACGCGGCCCTTCTCCTCCAGCGCCACGACCTCGACCGTGGCGGTGACCGTGTCACCGAGGAAGACCGGCGCGCGGAACTTCAGGTCCTGGGAGAGGTAGATCGTGCCCGGCCCCGGCAGCCGGGTGCCCAGGCACGCCGAGATGAGGCCGGCGGTGAGCATGCCGTGCGCGATGCGCTTGCCGAACGGCGTCTCCGCCGCGTGCACCTCGTCGAGGTGGGCGGGGTTGGTGTCGAGGCTGACGGCCGCGTAGAGCGTGACGTCGACCTCGCCGATCGTCTTGCTCAGGCTGGTGCTGTCACCGACGGTGATCGTCATGGGTGTGCGCTCCTGACGTTGGGTTGGCCTGCATGGTCGAGCACCCGGAGGGCGCCCCGGCCGTCGACGAGGCTACTGAGCCCGTCGGCCAGGCCCCGAAGTCCCCCCGCGCGGTCGGTCACGGAACGCAGGGCCGCACCGATCGCCGCCTCGTCCACCGGCAGGCGGCCCAGCCCGATGACCAGGTCCTGGGCGACCAGGCGTCGGTAGACGTCCGTCTGGTTGTCGGCCACCTCCAGCGCGGCCACGGGCCGGGCGAGGCAGGACAGCTCCCACACCGTCGAGCCCGCCGCGGTCACCACCAGGTCGGCCGCCAGCATCCGCTCGGCCACGTCGTCCACGCGGGGCAGCTCGGTGACCCGGCCCTCCCGGTGGGCGCTGGTGCGCCCGGGCACGACGACGTCGACCTGCGCGTGCGGGTAGCTCTGCGCCGCGACCCGGGCCACCCGGAGGGCGGACCCGCTGGGGTCCGTGCCGCCCATCATCACGAGCACGCGCCGGGGCACGTCCGGGAGGGCGTCGAGGGCGGCCAGGGCCTGCTCGCGGCGACCGGTGAAGTCCGGCCGCAGCAACGCGTATGACGGGCCCGCCAGCAGCTCGGTGCCCTCACCGAGGCGCGTGTCCAGCTCCTGCGCGCCGAGGTTCTGGTTCACCACGAGGTCCACGTCGAGGAGCCGGTCGGCGACGTCGTCGACCAGCACCAGCCGGGGCACCCGGCCGCGCACGGCGGACATCCAGGCGGTGTCCACCCGGTAGCTGTCCACGACGAGCACGGCGCCCTCGCCCAGGGTGGTGACGTGGCCGATCACGGCCTCGGGGGTCCAGACGGTGGTGTGCGCGGACCAGCCGCGCTGACGGGCCTGCTCGTGGGCCCAGTCGATGGCGTCGGGCCGCAGGAGGACGGAGACGTCCCAGCCCGCGCGCGCCGCCGCATCACCCAGCGCGGTGCAGCGCACGAAGTGGCCCACCCCGGTGTCGGCAGCGGCCTCGGCCGCGATGACCAGGCGCCGGGAGCTCATCCTTCGTCGAGGCTCTTCTGCCGCACGCCGGCGTTGATCGCCACCAGGTCGGCGTCCGCGCGCAGCGCCGCGACCACCTCCCGCCAGGACGGCGGACGGTCGCCCAGCCGCTCGACGAGGGCCTCGATCAGGGCGAGGTCCTCCGTGGTGTCCAGGGTGACCCGCAGGTCGGAGGCGTCCGGGTGCAGGGTCACGCCCGCCACCTCGAACTCCTCGGGGTGCGTGTAGAGGTAGCTCGTGACGTGGGTGCGGTGGTGGGCCAGGTCCGGCGTGGAGAGCAGCTCCGCCAGCCGCTGCAGGGCCGCGACCGAGGCGACCTCCGCGTCGAGCCCCCGCGGAAGGCACCGGGGGCTGACGGTGCTGACGTGGTCCAGGGACGGCCGGCTCCGCCACGTGCCGACGACCAGCGAGGCGACCTCGGGGTCCAGCAACGGGCAGTCGGAGGTGAACCGGGCGATCGCGTCGGCATCGCGACCCTCGACCGCCTGCAGGAACCGGGAGAGGACGTCGTCGACGCTGCCGCGCACCACGGGCACGTCCAGCCGGCGGCCGAGCTCCTCGACCGCGTCGTCGCCGGGCTCGGTGGTCGTGGCCACGACCACCTCGTCCAGGCCCTGCACGTCACGGGCAGCACGCACCACCCACTCCAGCACCGGTCGGCCCGCCAGGGGGCGCAGCACCTTGCCGGGGAGCCGGTTGGATCCGGTCCGGGCCTGGATCACGCCCACCACCCTGGTCACGCCGTGCCTCCACCTGCGTCGCGGTCTGCGGTCGCCCGGGAGCCTATCCCGCCCGAGGCCCCACGGCGGTCCGGGGCCTCGGGCGGGAGGCGCTCAACCCAGCAGGTCCAGCGCCTGCCAGCCGGCGCCGATGGTGCGCGCGGACCCGAAGGTGCTGCCGTTGCCCGGGTAGAGCAGCAGCGCGCCGTCGCTGCGGACGACCACGAGGTCGGGGCGTCCGTCGGCGGTGTAGTCACCCACACCGCGCATCATCCGCACGCCGGTCCAGCCGCTGGCCGCCACGGTGGTCGGGCCGAAGCCGCCGCCCGAGAGGGAGTGGTAGACCCGCACCTCGCCGGTGGTGCCCTTCATGAGGACCGCCAGGTCGGCCCGGCCGTCTCCGTCGAGGTCACCGACCCCGGTCACCTGGGCGGCTTGGTCCCAGCCGCGCCCGATGACGACACCGGGCCGGAAGCTCCCCCCACCCAGGCCGGCGTAGAACACCAGCTCACCGGTGGACTTCCTGACGCCCATGAGGTCGGGCTCGCCGTCGCCGTTCCAGTCCCCGGGGGCGATGACCTGGCTGTAGGTCGTCCAGCCCTTGCCGATCACGCGGCCGTTCGTCACCCAGCCGTGGCCGTCCCCGGCATACAGGAGCAGGTCCCCGGCCGTGGTCACGGCGACCATGTCGGCCAGCCCGTCGTCGGTGAGGTCGCCCGAGAGCAGCACCGTGGTCGCCGCCTGCCAGCCGGCGCCCTGGACCGTCACCGGGCCGGCCGCGCCGGTGGCGGTCGTGTCGTAGATGCGCAGCCGCCCGGTGCCGGTCTCCCGGGCCACGATGTCCGCGGTCCCGTTGGCGGTGAGCTCGTGCAGGGTCCCCGACCAGCGGGGAGCCCACCAGGAGTGCTGGAGCCCGGCCACCGACTGGAAGGCGCTGCCGCTGACGACGACGCCGCCGGGCTTGCTCGTGCCGACCAGGCGCACCTCCAGGACCCGACCGCCGAAGTCGCCGTGACCGTCACGTCTGGTCACCTCGAACGCGGTCATCCGGCCGAGACCGTAGGCCTGCTCCAGCGTCGACACCGGCACGGAGTCGACCCACGAGTGCGGGTTCGGCCAGGACGGTCCGTACTGCTTCACGACCCCGTCGTACTGGTCCGGCTGGGCCACGAGGTAGGGGAACGCGGAGCTGTTGGCGGAGGTGGACCAGCCACCGTTGCTCGCGCTGAACTCCGTGAGCGCCGGCGCTCCGCCGTAGAGCACGTACCTCCCGGCCGTGGCCAGGACGGCGCTGTCGCCGTTGGTGTCCTCGGTGGCGGTGCCGCTGAAGACCTGGCACTGCACGGTGTCGCAGACATCCGCGCCGTAGGCGGCGTACGACTTGGCGGAGCGCAACCGCGCGGCATACGTGCGGGCCGCCGTGGCCTGGGCCTTGAGCGCCTCGGCGCCCCACCCGGTCGGCATCTCCGACGGCACGACCGAGCGCAGGTAGCTCGACATGGTCATGACGCCCACCGTGCGCTCGCTGGGTGCGGCCCCGTCGGCGAAGGCGCGCACACCGCCACGGATCCCCTCGCGGGAGGACCCGCGGACCAGCTGCACCACCGGGCTGGAGGCGCTGGGGGTGCAGTCGCTCAGCGCGGGCGTGTCGGTCATGGCCACGACGAAGGTCGCCGCGGTCCCGGACGGGGTGATGCTGCTCCATGGAGTCGTCGCGAACGTGCCGTCGGCCATCCGGCTGAACAGCCGCAGCCCGTCGGCCGTGTTGACGATCTTGAAGCCGGTGACCTGCGAGCTGACCCCCAGGTGCGAGATCCGCGCCGTGTTGTCCGAGCCGGTCCAGCACAGGGCGAGCCGGCTGGTCCCGTCGACCTCGGTGGTGCGGTCGCTGTCACCCGAGATCCAGACCCGCACCAGCCCGTCCGACAGGCTGCCCTGGGTCGTGCCCGGGTAGTAGTGGGACAGGATCTGGTCGTACTTCACGCCCAGGCTGGCCGCGCCGTAGGCACCCCACTGGGACATGCCACGGCCGTGGCCGTAGCCGTGCCCCGCGAACTGGATGGTCGAGCCCTGTCGCGGATAGGTCTCCGAGGCCCTGGCCGGTGCCGCCGGTGACCCCGCGACGAGGAACGGCGCGACGACTGCCGACACCGCCACGAGCCCGCCGAGGCCGGCCCGCCCCCTGCGTGTGAGACGCCTCATCCCAGCACCTTCCCTGTCGAGCCACCGAAGACCGGCTGGCGGCCGGGGTTGAGCCCGCCCACGCCGTTGCCGGTGTAGAGCCACAGCTGCCCCGTCGTGGACCGGGCGAGCACGTCGTTGCGGCCGTCACCGTCGTAGTCGCCCACGGCGATCAGCTGCGCGAGGTCGTTCTGGCCGCTGCGCAGCACGACGTAGTCCTTGAGGATCCCGGGGCCGGCGCCGCGGAAGAGCAGGAGCGCGTGGTCGCTGGCGCGCAGGCCGACCAGGTCGTCGTTGGCGTCGGAGTTGAACGCACCGGCACCCACGACCGAGGTGATGCCCTGCCAGCCCGTGCCGATGACCATCGTCGGCTTGAACGTCAGGTCGCGCCGCGGCGAGTAGCGCCGCAGGTTGTTGTAGGCGTCGCGGGCGATGAGGTCCGGGACCCCGTCGTTGTCCAGGTCCCCCGCGGCCTCGATCAGGGTCATGGCGTTCCAGCCGCCACGGCCGATGACTCGAGGCGTGCCGAACGTGCCCCCCGCGGCGCCGGGGATGAACTGCAGGGTGTCGGAGGAGGGCACCCTTGCCACCGCGTCGACGTAGCCGTCGCCATTGACGTCGCCGATCAGGCGGACCAGGTCCGCGCCGGGCACCGTCGGGAACGAGGAGGACCGGTCGAGGTCGCGCAGGCCGGTCCCGGCATACACGCTGAGCGACCCGCCGTTGCTGGCCGGGATCACCGCCAGGACGTCGGGACGGCCGTCACCGGTCCAGTCGACGCCGCCAGAGATGGCGCTCGCGACGTTCCAGCCCGCGCCCCAGCGGTTCATCCGCGTCAGGTGCCCGGAGCTGTCGCCGTAGTAGGTGCGCATCACACCATCGGACTCGCGGGCCACCAGGTCGGGGTTCCCGTCGCCGTCGAGGTCACCGGCCGCCGTCACGAGCGGCAGGGACCCCCAACCCGGTGCCCAGACCACCGCCCCGGCCAGCGAGCCGTCGGCCTTGCCGGCCGACATCAGCAGCGCGCCGTCGGAGGTCCGCACCGAGAGCAGGTCCGGGTGGCCGTCGTGGTTGAGGTCACCGACGGCGGAGATCGAGCGCACGGCGTTCCAGCCCGTGCCGACGAGCACGCCGGGCTGGAACCAGCCCGCCCCGTCACCGGCATAGAACACCAGCCGGCCGTCGTTGGTCCGCGCGAGCAGGTCGTTGTGTCCGTCGCCGTTGCGGTCACCGGCGGGCACGATCGCGGTGAACGCGTTCCAGCCCTTGCCCTGGGCGATCACGGTGCCCGTCACGCCACCCTGCCCGTTGCCGGCGTAGATGCGCAGCCCGTCGCTGTTCGGGTCCTCGGCCACGATGTCGGGGTGGCCGTCGCCGGTCAGGTCGGGGCTGAGGCTGACGAGGCGCAGCGCGTTCCACCCGGCGCCGAAGTGCGTGACCGTCCCGACGGGCTCCCGCCGGGCCGACAGCAGGGCCACGGCGGGCGTCGGTCCGGTGGACGGGTAGCTGAGGACGTCGTTGCGGCCGTTACGGTCCACGTCGCGGCTGATGCCGCTGCGGGGCAGGTAGCCCATCAGCGCGGCCACGCCCGAGCGGATCTCCGGCAGCTTGTCGTAGAGGTACTGCCCCGGGCAGGTGGTCTGGTAGGCGTCCCGGTGGCCGGAGATGCGGTTGAACGTGTCCTTGGCCTGCGTGGTGAAGGTCGAGACCGTCCCCGTGGCCGGGATGCCCGAGAGGGTGAACTTCCACGCGAGCACGCGCTTGATCGCGTCGACCATCGCCTGCGGCGGGCTGGCGGAGACGAAGTTGCCGATCGCGGAGACACCGGTCGACCACGAGTTGTAGCCGAGCGTGTGGGCGCCGACCACGGCCTGGTCCATGCCGCCGTAGCGGCCCTCCCAGATCCGGCCGAACCGGTCGACCAGGAAGTTGTAGCCGATGTCGTCCCAGCCGTTGCTCTCGACGTGGTAGGCGTAGATGCCCCGGATGATCGAGGGCACCTGGTCGGCGGTGTAGCTGTTGGTGCTGTCGGTGTGGTGGACGAAGCCCACCTGCACCTGGCCGAAGGACGGGCTGCCTCGCCGCAGCGACTCGTCGGCACCCCACTGGGCCCGGGTGTAGATCGTCGGCTTGGCGGCGGAGGCCGCGGCCGAGCCGGGCGGCGTGGCGCCGATGGCACTGTCCGCGTCGGAGACCCCGGGGTCGATCGCCGTGACCTGCGCGGCGGTCGGCGCGGTGCCGTCGGCGGCCAGGGCGCGGACCTGGAACTGCGTCGCCCCGGTGACGACGTAGGGCTGGGTCGCGTGGGAGGCCCGGGCGGCCTCGGCGCCGTCCGGACCGTGCGAGTCGTCCCGGTCGAGGGTCTGCCACTCGCCCCAGACCCCGGCGTCGTAGGTGCGGATCTGGAAGGTGTCGCTGGCGGAGACCCCACCCGACGGCCAGGAGACGCCGACGACGGAGACACCGTCGTGGACGGCCTGGGCCGGCGCGATGGCGGCCGCGCGCGCCGATGCGACCGGGTCCGGTGCCGCCGGTCGCGCAGCGGTGCGCGCCTGGGGGCCGACCGGCGCCAGCTGCGCGACGGGCGTCTGGACGAAGTGGGCGGTGCGCTCGACCGGCTTGACGGGGTGGGGTGCGGCACGCCCGGCGAGGAACGGGCTGCCGACCGTGACCAGGGGTGCGACGGTCAGCGCCGCCGCGACGAGGCCCACCTTCCAGACGGCCGCGGGACCCGGTCTGCGGCGCCCCCCTCCTACCGGGTCGGAGCCGGCATCAAGCACCACCGTGTCAACCATCGCGTTACGTCCCCTGCTGGTGTCGTCGTATTCGTCGCGTGAGGTACCTCACTGATACGCCGTCCAGAATCGGTCACTTCGGCCTCACGAATCAGGCGTTTCACACGAGACACACCGATTCTTTACACAACGCGCGGGACCGCGGGCCGCCTCAGCGCGTCACGCGGCCCGGCCCCGGCCGCCGGAACCGGGCGAAGCCGTCCTCGTCGGGCGGCAGGTCGGGCAGGTAGCCGGCGGCGTCGAACAGCCGGCGCGAGGGCTCGTTGTCCTCGTGCACGACCGCGAGGTATGCCGTGACCTCACGCCCCCGGGTCAGCTCCACCTCCCCTGCCGCCAGCAGGCTGCGGGCGAGCCCCTGGCCGCGCCGGGACGGCGCGACCGTGATCGACACCTCCCAGTCCCCGGGCGCGTGCTCGTCCCAGCGGACCGTGCCGACGTCGCCGACGGCGTCGGAGACCAGCAGCAGCACGCGGTCACGTCGCCCGAGGCTCGAGACCAGCCAGCTCTCGTGCTCTGCCCGGGTGACCGTCCGCCCGGAGCGCGAGCTGTGCGCGTCGACGTGCCGACGCCACTCCCACAGCAGCTCGGCGTCGTCCCGGGACGCGGCCCGCACGGTCCAGCCCTCCGGGAGGACCGGCGGCACCGGCGCGGGGCGGACGAGCGCGTGCTCCCAGGCTCCCACGATGCGCCAGGCCCCCAGCCCGTCCACGAGTCCGGCGGCGGCGGTGGCCATGGCCTGCCGCGCCTGCCGGTCCAGCAGCAGCTCGCGCAGGGCCCGCCCGGTCCGCTCCGCATCGGCCGCGTCCTGCGGACCGCCGAGGCCCGTCGCCGCACCGGCGGCGACCACCCGCGCATACCCGTCCTGCTGGTTGTCGACCGCCTGCACCAGGGCCATCGGGGCGCCGACGCAGCACAGCTCCCACACCGTGGTGCCCGCCGCGCTGACGACCAGGTCGTGGGAGCCGAGCAGGGCGGTGGCGTCGGCGCCCGGCTCGTGCAGGTCCAGGTCCAGGTGGGCCGCTGCGCCGGCCGCCTCTCGGACCTGCGCCACGTGGTCTCGCCGGACGACCACGCTGACCTGCAGCGGCAGCCCGGTCCGGGCGAGCGCCCGGACCACCAGCGGCGTCAGCCCGAGCGGGTCGGTGCCGCCCATCTGGACGAGGACCCGCCCGGCCTGCTCCGGCTGCTCCCCCGGCCTCGCGCGGCGCTGGTCGCGCACACTCCGGCGGATCGCCGCGAACTCCGACCCGCGCAGGACCCAGGCGGAGCCGTCGTCCGGGCGGTCCTGGCGCTGGGCGCCCACCGTGGGGTCGATCACGACGTCGGCGCGGCGGCGGCCGAAGGAGCCCTCCTCCATGCTGCTCAGCAGGGTCCCGCCGGGCAGGTGCCCCCCGGCCGGGAGCGGCGCCAGGTCGTAGTGGTCGACGTGCAGCACCTGCGCGGGGTGCTCCTCCAGCAGGGCCGCGACAGCCTCGAGCCCGTCACCCGGCCGGGCAGGGGGCATGGCCAGCACCGGGACGTCCGCGGCCTCCAGCAGCCGGCGGGCGAGGTCACCCTCGACGTGCCCGGCGAGCAGGGCGTCGTGCCCGCGCCGCCGCAGCTCCTCGACCAGCGCCAACGTGCGCACGAGGTGCCCGACGCCGAGGGGGCCACCGCCGTCGCCGCGGAAGAGGACCCGCATCGCTCGCACACCGCTCCTTCTCGTGCGTTCTCCCAGCCGTGACATCATGCCGTAAACGCCAGCGCCACCAAGGAGGCACAATGTCGGTCCTGTCCGGTTCCTCGATCCTCATCACTGGGGGGACGGGGTCTTTCGGAAAGGCCTTCCTGCGGCACGTCCTGGACGAGCTCGACCCG
>NZ_DASVZH010000109.1:0-11347 GCF_036391795.1 Oryzihumus sp. | reverse complement strand
AGGACGCACCCGGTGCGGCGGACGCGTCGGGCGCGCCGCACAGCGGGTCCGCGCGGCGCCGGGACGAGGACGCTGACGGCGGCACGGGGCGGGACCAAGAGCCCGGTGCCTCCGGGGGTCCGGGCATAGCCTGAACCGGCGCCGCGACCGGCCGGCCGCGGGCTCCGCGGACCGTGGGAGGTGACCGCGATGAGCGGTCGGGTCGTGCACTTCGAGATCCCGTTCGATGACGCCGAGCGCGCCTATGCGTTCTACCGCGAGGCGTTCGGCTGGCAGGTCCAGCCGGTGCCGGACATGAACTACACGATGGTCGCCACCGGGCCCACGGGCGACCAGGGCCCGACCGAGCCGGGCTACATCGACGGCGGGCTGATGGGCCGCGGGGGCAACTTCACGCACCCGGTCGTGGTCATCGACGTCGACGACATCGACAAGGCCCTCGAGACCATCGGCGCCCTCGGCGGTGCGACCGTCCTCCCGCGGATGCAGGTCGGCGACATGGGCTGGACCGCCTACTTCCGCGACCCCGAGGGCAACACCGTCGGCCTGTGGCAGACGGCCCGGAGCTGAGCGCGCACCAGGTCGCGCAGCCGCAGCCGCCCCCGCCGCGGCCGCCCCGGCCGCTGGCTCAGGCGCGCGGGCCGGCGGAGTAGACGGCCAGCGAGGCGGCGACGTAGTGCACCGCGAAGGCCGCCACCGTGAACACGTGGAACACCTCGTGGAAGCCGAACCAGCGCGGTGAGGGGTTGGGCCGCTTGGTGGCGTAGACCACGGCGCCGAGGGTGTAGAGCAGGCCACCCACGGCGATCAGCGTCATGACGGCGACCCCGCCGCGCTGGAGCAGCGGGCCGAAGTAGAACACCGCGACCCAGCCCAGGGCGACGTAGACCGGGGTGTAGAGCCAGCGCGGCGCGCCGACCCACAGCACCCGGAACAGCACGCCGGCGACGGCGCCGCTCCACACGATGAGCAGCAGCGTGCGGGACTGCTCCGGGGGCAGCAGGAGCAGGGCGAAGGGCGTGTAGGTGCCGGCGATGATGAGGAAGATGTTGGAGTGGTCCAGGCGCTTGAGCACGCCCTCGACGCGCGGCGACCAGCTGCCGCGGTGGTAGACCGCGGAGGTGCCGAACAGCATCGCGGCGGTCAGGCCGAACACCGCGGCGCCCAGCCGGGCGGTGCCCGTCGGGGCGAGGCACACCAGCACGATCCCCGCCGCCAGGGCCAGGGGGAACGTGCCCGCGTGGATCCACCCGCGCAGGTGGGGCTTGAGGGCGGCGACCGCGGACTCGACGGTTCCGGGGCTGGTCTCGCCGGAGGAGGATGGGCTGGCGCTGACCGGGCGGGAGCTCATGGTCGTCACCGTAACCTACGGTCACGTAAGTTACTAGCACGTAGGTTGTGAGGCGGTCGCGGAGGGCTGTGGGGCTGCCCACACGGGCGGAGTACGGTGGTCGCGCACCAGACCGAGGAGGACGGACGTGGGTCTGCGGAACCTGTTGTACGGCGCGTACGAGCGCCGCCTCATTGCTCGCCTCCCCGCGGACCGGCTCCCACGCCACGTGGGCGTCATGCTCGACGGCAACCGCCGCTGGGCCAAGGCCAACGGCGCCGACACCGCCCAGGGCCACCAGGCCGGCGCGGACAACATCTCGCCGCTGCTCGGCTGGTGCGAGGAGGTCGGCGTCGAGGTCGTCACCCTCTGGCTGCTGTCCACCGACAACCTCAACCGTCCCGCCGCCGAGCTGACGCCGCTGCTGCGGATCATCGAGACCGCCGTCGCCGGGCTGGCCGCCGCCGGCCGCTGGCGGCTCAACCCCGTCGGCGCGCTCGACCTGCTGCCCGCCGAGACGGCGCACAAGCTCAAGGAGGCCGCGGACGCGACCCGGGACGTCGACGGGCTGCTGGTCAACGTCGCGGTCGGCTACGGTGGCCGGCGCGAGATCGCGGACGCGGTGCGCTCGATGCTGCAGGAGCACGCCGCCCGGGGCACCTCGATCGAGGAGCTCGCCGAGGTCCTCGACGTCGAGCACATCGCCGACCACCTCTACACCAAGGGCCAGCCCGACCCCGACCTGGTGATCCGCACCTCCGGCGAGCAGCGGCTCGGCGGGTTCCTGCTGTGGCAGAGCGCCCACAGCGAGTTCTACTTCTGCGAGGCCTACTGGCCCGACTTCCGCCACGTCGACTTCCTCCGGGCGCTGCGCGCCTACGCCGAGCGGGAGCGTCGCTTCGGCGCCTGAGCGCACCCCGGCGCGCCGGCAGGCTCGTCCGCTATGTCCGGAACGCCCGGTCAACGGTCGGTGACGGTCGGGTGACGGCTCACGACGCGCCGTCGAAATGGCGTCACACGCGCCCCCGGGCGTCGTACCGTCAGAACTGACGCCAGGCACCCGCCGCGCGTTCGGGAGGTCCACCCATGGAGCGAATCCGGCTCCGGACGGAGGGCCGGACCCGGCCCACCCGTCACCGGGGGGCCCGGTCCCGGTCTCAGGTCCGAGAGTGAGGCGCAGCGGCAACGCTGTGCCGAGGGAGTCGGAATTGGCCACGACCCGTCGTTCGTCGACCAGCCCCACCGCCGCAGTGTCCGCGAGCCCCTCACCCGGGGCGCAGCGCGCGCCGCGAACCCGGCCCACCCAGGCCGCCCCGCACGACCCCGCCCACCGCACGTTCGTCCTGGACACCTCCGTCCTGCTGTCCGACCCCAGGGCCATGCTCCGGTTCGCCGAGCACGAGGTCGTCCTCCCCGTCGTCGTGGTCACCGAGCTCGAGGGCAAGCGTCACCACCCCGAGCTGGGCTACTTCGCCCGTCAGGCGCTGCGCCTGCTGGACGACCTGCGCGTGCGCGAGGGCCGCCTCGACGCCCCGGTCGCGGTCGGCGAGCACGGCGGCACCCTGCGGGTGGAGCTCAACCACACCGACCCCGAGTCGCTGCCGGCGGGCTTCCGCCTAGGCGACAACGACACCCGGATCCTCGCGGTGGCCCGCAACCTGGCCAACGAGGGCTGCGCGGTCACGGTGGTGAGCAAGGACCTGCCGATGCGCGTCAAGGCCTCGGCGGTCGGCCTCGACGCCGAGGAGTACCGCGCCGAGCTCGCCGTCGACACCGGCTGGACCGGCATGACCGAGCTCGACGTCACGGTCGAGCAGATGGACGCCCTCTACGACGCCGGGCGCGTGGAGCACGACGCGGCCCGGGACCTGCCCTGCCACACCGGCCTGGTGCTCCTGTCCCCGCGGGGCAGCGGGCTGGGCCGGGTCGGCGCTGACAAGTCGGTGCGGCTGGTGCGCGGTGACCGCGACGCGTTCGGCCTGCACGGCCGCAGCGCCGAGCAGCGGGTCGCCCTGGACCTGCTGCTGGACCCCGACGTGGGCATCGTCAGCCTCGGCGGCCGCGCCGGCACCGGCAAGAGCGCCCTGGCGCTGTGCGCCGGCCTGGAGGCGGTGATGGAGCGACGTCAGCACCGCAAGGTCGTCGTCTTCCGCCCT
Organism: Oryzihumus sp.; assembly: GCF_036391795.1. Taxonomy (GTDB): domain Bacteria; phylum Actinomycetota; class Actinomycetes; order Actinomycetales; family Dermatophilaceae; genus Oryzihumus. Next base: position 7,861 of record NZ_DASVZH010000109.1, on the reverse strand, counting down.
CTGTATGCCGTGGGCGGGCAGGAGCTGGGCTACCTGCCGGGCAGCGAGTCGGAGAAGATGGGTCCCTGGGCCCAGGCGGTCTTCGACACCCTGGGTGCGCTGGTCTCCCACGAGGTGGTCGAGGAGGTCCTGGACCGGGGGATGCTCGAGGTGCTCCCGCTGACCCACATCCGTGGCCGCTCCCTGCACGACGCGTTCGTCATCGTCGACGAGGCCCAGAGCCTGGAGCGCAACGTGCTGCTCACCGTGCTGTCCCGCATCGGCCAGAACTCCAAGGTGGTGCTGACCCATGACGTGGCCCAGCGCGACAACCTCCGGGTCGGTCGGCACGACGGGGTCGCGGCCGTGATCGAGGCGCTCAAGGGTCACCCTCTGTTCGCACACGTCACGCTCACCCGCAGCGAGCGCAGCCCGATCGCGGCCCTGGTGACGGACCTGCTCGAGGGCCTGGAGATCTAGAACCGGCGCCCTGAACAGGGACTTCAGTCCCGAACCCCTGACGGCGGGCGTGTGTCGGCTCACACGCCCGCCGTCACTGTGTGTGACGAACCTCGGCAGGAGCTTGTCCACAACCCCGACGGAATATCCCCATTGCCCGATTTGTGGGCTACGCTGCGTGCTCAACCGGGACCGGCCGCGGGTCGCCGAATTTGGTGGGCCATGGCCGGACTGTCACCGTTGACGGAGTCAGATCTCGGTCAGGTAACGCCGGCGCCCCAACGGCGGGGCGCCTTCTGATGCCGTAGTCCCCTGCAGCATCACCGGCGTTACAGCCATCTGCGTGCGCGGGCCGCCCACGAGGCGCGCCCACTCTCTTCTGGAGGCGTCATGACCACGTCCTACGCGGGCCGGCACCGAGGTAACACCCCGTGCCCCCGCACCAGCACGCAGGGCACGGTCTTCGGAAGGCCACTTGTGTTCAACCAAGCTCTTCGGCGTCCGCTGGTCTCCTCCGGCGCCGCGCTTGCCACCATCGCCGCCACCGCGGCGGGCTATGCGTCGGCCAACGACCACGCGACCACCCGTACGTCGTTCACCGTCAGCCCCGAGGCGGTCGCCCAGGCGACCGAGCTCTCGGACAACCAGATCGACACCAACGCCTACCTCGCGGCCGCCAAGACCGCTGCCAACACGCAGCGCGCCGCGATCGAGGGCAAGGCCGCTGCGGCCGCCCGCGCCCGCGTCGAGGCCGCTGCGCAGGCCCGTGCCGAGGCCGCAGCCCGAGCCGCGCGTGAGAAGCAGCGTCAGGCGCTGCTCGCGCAGGCCAACGCCGACCCGCGCGCCCTGGCCAAGCTCATGCTCGGCCAGTTCGGCTGGGGCCAGGACCAGTTCGGCTGCCTGGACTCGCTGTGGACCAAGGAGTCCAACTGGAACGTCCACGCCGTCAACGCCGGCTCCGGCGCCTACGGCATCGCCCAGGCGCTGCCGGGCTCCAAGATGGCCTCGGTCGGCTCCGACTGGCAGACCAGCGCGGCCACGCAGATCAAGTGGGGTCTGCAGTACATCCAGAGCCGCTACGGCTCGCCGTGCTCCGCGTGGGGCCACTCCCAGGCCATGAACTGGTACTGAGCCGCACCACGACATCGACCCCGGACGGCAGCGCCGTCCGGGGTCCGTCGTGTCTGCCGTGATCAGCCCGGGCCGGTTTGCTCACCACGGGCCGCTCCCGGCGGCTTCGAGGAGCCGATCGACCGGCCTCCACCGAGCAAAGCCGTCCGGGGTCGGCAACCTCAGGCGGGAGGACGGGTCATCGCGAGCACGTCGAGTGCAGCGTCGAGCTGGTCCTCGCTGAGCTCGCCGCCCGCGACGTGGCCGCGGTCGATCACGACGTCGCGGATCGAGCGCCGCTCGGCCAGGGCCTGCTTGGCCACGGCAGCAGCCGCCTCGTAGCCGATGTAGCGGTTGAGCGGGGTGACGATCGCGGGGGAGCCCTGGGCCAGGTCCAGGCAGCGCTGCTCGTCGGCGGTGATGCCGTCGACGCAGCGGTCGGCCAGCAGCCGGGCGGCGTGGGCGAGGAAGGTCAGCGACTCGAGCAGGTTGCGGCCGATGACCGGGAGCATCACGTTGAGCTCGAAGGCGCCGCTCGCCCCGGCGGTGGTGATGGTCAGGTCGTTGCCGATGACCTGGGCGCAGACCATGAGGGTGGCCTCGGGGACCACCGGGTTGACCTTGCCGGGCATGATGCTCGAGCCCGGCTGCAGGTCGGGCAGGTGGATCTCGCCGAGGCCGGCCCGCGGCCCGGAGCCCATCCAGCGCAGGTCGTTGCAGATCTTGGTCAGGCTGACCGCGACCACCTTCACCGCGCCGCTGAGCGCCACCACGGCATCTTGGGTGGACTGGGCCTCGAAGTGGTTCTCCGCCTCGCGCAGCGGCACCCCGGTCTGGGCGGCGAGCCGCTCGATGACCGCGGCCGCGAACCCCGGCGCGGCGTTGAGCCCGGTGCCGGCCGCGGTGCCGCCCAGGGGCAGCTCGGCCACGCCCTCGGCGGCGGCCCGCACCCGGGCGATGCCGAGCTCGACCTGGCGCCGGTAGCCGGAGAACTCCTGGCCCAGCGTGACCGGCACGGCGTCCATGAGGTGGGTGCGGCCGGCCTTGACCACGGAGGCGAACTCGGCCTCCTTGCGCCCGAGCGACTCCGCCAGGTGCGTCAGCGCGGGCACCAGCTCGCGGGCCACCGCCACGGCGGCGGCGACCCGGATCGCGGTCGGGAAGGTGTCGTTGCTGGACTGCCCGGCGTTGACGTGGTCGTTGGGGTGCACCGCCAGGCCGCTGCTCAGGTGCGCCAGCCGGGCCACCACCTCGTTGACGTTCATGTTGGTCGAGGTGCCCGAGCCGGTCTGGAACACGTCGATGGGGAAGTGCTCGTCGTGACGGCCGTCGGCGACCTCGGCCGCGGCATCGGCGATGGCGCCGGCCAGCTGCTGGTCGAGGGCGCCCAGCTCGGCGTTGACCTCGGCCGCGGCCGCCTTCACCCGGGCCAGGGCGTGCACGATCTCCACCGGCATGCGCAGCCCGGAGATCGGGAAGTTCTCCACCGCCCGGGCGGTCTGGGCGCCCCACAGCGCCTCGGCCGGGACCCGGACCTCGCCCATCGAGTCGTGCTCCACGCGATCGGTCATGGGGCCATCATCACCCCGGCGGACCGGCCGCGCAGGCTGCGCGCGGGCGGACGGAGGGTCGCCGGCGGGCGGAGGGTCGCCGGCGGGCGGACGGCGGCGGGCTCGCGGCTCAGAGCTTGCGCAGGCGGACCCGCCGGACGCTGTGGTCCTCGCCCTTGGCGAGGACCAGCGTGGCCCGCCCCCGGGTGGGGCGGACGTTCTCGACGAGGTTGGGGGCGTTGATGGAGTCCCAGATCCGCTCGGCGGTGGCGCGGGCCTGCTCGTCGGACAGCGCGGCATACCGGTGGAAGTAGGAGTCGGGGTCGGCGAAGGCGGTGCCGCGCAGGCGGAAGAACCGGTCGACGTACCACCGCTTGATGTCCTCGGGACGGGCGTCGACGTAGACGGAGAAGTCGAAGAAGTCGCTGACCGCCAGGCCGGTGCGGCCGTCCGCCAGCACCCGCGGCGGCTGGAGCACGTTGAGGCCCTCGATGATGAGCACGTCGGGGCGACGCACCACGGTCCGGGCGCCGGGGACGATGTCGTAGGTCAGGTGGGAGTAGACCGGGGCGGTGACCTCCTCCACGCCCGCCTTGACCTCGGCCACGAACCGGAGCAGCGCCCGGCGGTCGTAGGACTCGGGGAAGCCCTTGCGCTGCAACAGCCCCCGGCGCTCGAGCTCGGCGTTGGGGTAGAGGAAGCCGTCGGTGGTGATGAGCTCGACCCGCGGGGTGCCCGGCCAGCGGCCGAGGAGCTCGCGCAGGATCCGGGCGGTCGTGGACTTGCCCACGGCGACCGAGCCGGCGACGCCGATGAGGAACGGCGTGCGCTCGGGCTGCTCGCCCAGGAAGTCGGTGGTGATCCGGTGCAGGCCGGAGGTGGCGCCGACGTAGAAGTTGAGCAGCCGCGAGATCGGCAGGTAGACCTGCTCGATCTCCTCGAGGTCGAGCCGGTCCCCGAGCCCGCGCAACCGGGTGACGTCGGCCTCGGTCAGGCTCAGCGGGTGCTGGTTGCGCAGCCGGGCCCACGCCGCGCGGTCGAGCTCGACGTAGGGGGAGGGCAGGCCGGGGCCGTGGGGATGGGGCACGGCGCTCATTCTGGCCGAGCGGTCCGGCGTGCGCTGCCGGGGTGGGGGTCCGGCTAGGCTGACCGCCATGTGCGGAATCGTTGGATACGTCGGCCCGAACGTCGACGGCAAGGCGCTGGACGTCGTCCTCGAGGGGCTGGCCCGGTTGGAGTACCGCGGCTACGACTCGGCGGGCGTGGCCCTGGTCACCGGTGACCACGTCTCGACCGAGAAGCGGGCCGGCAAGCTGGTCAACCTCACCGAGACGCTGGCGGCCCACCCGCTGCCGGAGTCGTCGACCGGTATCGGCCACACCCGGTGGGCCACCCACGGCGGGCCGACCGACGAGAACGCCCACCCGCACCGCGGTGGCGAGGACGGCAAGCTCGCCCTGATCCACAACGGCATCATCGAGAACTTCCACGCCCTCAAGTCCGGCCTCCTCGCCGACGGCGTGCACTTCCTGTCCGAGACCGACACCGAGGTCGTCGCGCAGCTGCTGGCCAAGGCCTACGAGCAGACCCACGACCTGACCGCCGCGATGCAGCAGGTCGTCGGCGACCTCGAGGGGGCCTTCACCCTGCTCGCCGTCCACGCCGACCAGCCCGGCGTCGTCGTCGGCGCCCGTCGCAACTCCCCGCTGGTCGTCGGCCTCGGCAACGGCGAGAACTTCCTCGGCTCCGACGTCGCCGCGTTCATCGGCTACACCCGCAGCGCGCTCGAGCTCGAGCAGGACCAGATCGTCACGATCACCCCGGAGGCGGCCACCGTCATCAACTTCGACGGCACCCCGGCGCAGGGCAAGCAGTTCGAGGTCACCTGGGACGCCGCGGCCGCCGAGAAGGGTGGCTACCCCAACTTCATGGCCAAGGAGATCAACGAGCAGCCGCACGCGGTCGCCGACACCCTCCTGGGCCGCACCGACCAGACCGGCCGGCTGGTGCTCGACGAGCTGCGCATCTCCGAGGACGACCTGCGCGCCGTCGACAAGATCGTCATCATCGCCTGCGGCACCGCCGCCTACGCGGGCATGGTCGCCAAGTACGCCATCGAGCACTGGTGCCGCATCCCCTGCGAGGTCGAGCTGGCGCACGAGTTCCGCTACCGCGACCCGGTCATCAACGAGCGCACCCTGGTCGTGGCGATCTCGCAGTCCGGCGAGACCATGGACACCCTCATGGCCGTCAAGCACGCCCGCGAGCTCGGCGCCAAGGTCGTCGCGGTCTGCAACACCCACGGCTCGACCATCCCGCGCGAGTCCGACGCGGTGCTCTACACCCACGCCGGCCCCGAGATCGCCGTCGCCTCCACCAAGGCGTTCCTGGCCCAGATCACCGCCTGCTACATCCTCGGCCTCTATCTCGCCCAGCTGCGCGGGGGCACCTACGCCGACGAGGCGCAGGCGGTCATGAAGGACCTGCACGAGGTCCCCGGCAAGATCCAGCAGGTCCTCGACGACCTCGACCGGGTCCGCGAGATCGCCCGCTTCATGGCCGACACCCGCTCGGTGCTCTTCCTGGGCCGCCACGTGGGCTACCCCGTGGCCCTGGAGGGCGCGCTCAAGCTCAAGGAGCTGGCCTACATCCACGCCGAGGGCTTCGCCGCCGGCGAGCTCAAGCACGGCCCGATCGCCCTGATCGAGCCCGGCCAGCCGGTGTTCGTCATCGTCCCCTCGCCGAGCAGCGAGCACGGCCTGCACGGCAAGGTCGTCAGTAACATCCAGGAGATCCGCGCCCGCGGCGCCCGCACCCTGGTCATTGCCGAGGAGGGCGACGAGGACGTCGTGCCGTTCGCCGACGTGGTCATCCGCGTCCCGCAGACTCCGCCGCTGCTGGCGCCGCTGGTCACCACGGTCCCGCTGCAGGTCTTCGCCTGCGAGCTGGCCACCGCCAAGGGCCTGGACGTCGACCAGCCGCGCAACCTGGCCAAGTCGGTCACGGTCGAGTGACCGTGGCCGCGCGGGTGGCCGGGCGGGCCGCATGATCCTCGGCGTCGGCATCGACGTCGTCGACGTCGAGCGCTTCGGGCAGACCCTGGAGCGCACGCCCGGCCTGAGGGACCGGCTCTTCACCGAGTCCGAGCGCGAGCTCGGGCTGAACTCCCTCGCGGCGCGGTTCGCCGCCAAGGAGGCGCTCGCCAAGGCGCTCGGCGCGCCCGCGGGCATGCACTGGAGCGACGCCACCGTGATGCGCGGCGACGACGGCCGCCCGCACCTGCAGGTCATCGGCAGCGTGCAGGCCCGGGCCGACGCCCTGGGCGTGCACAGCCTGCACGTGTCGCTGTCGCACGACGCCGGCATCGCCTCGGCCGTGGTCATCGCCGAGGGCTGACCCGTGATCGACGCCTACGCCGTGGAGGACGTCCGGGCCGCCGAGGAGGCGGCCATGGCCGCCCTGCCCGAGGGCGAGCTGATGCAGCGGGCCGCGGCCGGCCTGGCCGAGGTCGTGGCCGTGCGGGTCGCCCGCGACGGCCACGTCGTGGCGGTCGTCGGCGGCGGCAACAACGGCGGGGACGCCCTGTATGCCGCGGCGCGCCTCGCCGAGCGCGGGTTCGCCGTCGGCGTGGTCACGGTGAGCGGGCACCCGCACGAGCGCGGCCTGGATGCCGCGCTCGCGGCCGGCGTCGAGGTCGTGGAGTCGACCGTCGCGCCCGCCACACCGGAGGCCGCCCGCCTGCTCGCCGCCGCCGACGTGGTCGTCGACGGCGTGGTCGGCATCGGCGGGCGCCCGGGACTGCCCCCCGCTGCCCGCGCCGTGTTCGACCTCGTCCCCGACGAGGCGTGGCTGGTGGCCGTCGACCTGCCCAGCGGCGCCGATCCCTCCGGCGAGGACAGCAACGCCGACCGGGTCTTCGCCGACGAGACGGTGACCTTCGGCGTGGCCAAGCCGGTGCACCTGCTGCCTGCCACGGAGTCCGCCGTGGGGCGCCTGACCGTGGTCGACATCGGCCTGGAGGTCGACACCGTCCCCGCGGTCCAGCGGCTCACCCACGACGACGCCGCCCGCCTGTGGCCGGTGCCCGGGCCCGGCGACGACAAGTACTCCCGCGGGGTCCTCGGCGTGGTCGCCGGCGGGGAGCACTACACCGGGGCGGCGCTGCTGTCGGTGACCTCGGCGGTCTGCTCCGGCGTCGGCATGGTCCGCTACGTCGGGCCGTCGACCCCCACCGCGCTCGTGCGGGCCCAGGTGCCCGAGGCGGTCATGGGCCCCGGCCGCGTGCAGGCGTGGGTGGTCGGTCCCGGCCTGGACGCCCAGGACGACTCCGGCGCCGGACGGGCGCAGGTCACCGCCGCCCGGGACGCCCTCGCCTCGGACGAGCCCTGCGTCGTCGACGCCGGGGCGCTCGACCTCCTCGAGGGCGTTCGCCCGGCCCCGACCATGCTGACCCCGCACGCCGGTGAGCTCGCCCGGGCGCTGAGCCGGCTCACCGGCCGGGAGGTCACCAGGGCCCAGGTGTCCGGGGCGCCCGTGACCCATGCCCGTGAGCTGGCCGACCGGACCGGCGGCACCGTCCTGCTCAAGGGCTCGACCACCCGGGTCGTGCCGCCCGGGAGCAGCGGGCTGCCGATCCGGTCGCAGGCCGACGCTCCCGCGTGGCTGGCCACCGCCGGCTCCGGCGACGTGCTGGCCGGACTGGCCGGCACCCTGCTCGCCGCGGGCCTGGACCCCCTCGACGCGGGCAGCCTCGCCGCGCTGGT
>NZ_DASVZH010000108.1:0-20589 GCF_036391795.1 Oryzihumus sp. | reverse complement strand
CCCCGCGTGGTCTCTGCCCTCGGGCTCTGCCCGGTCTCGTCCGTGTCCATGCCGCACCTCCCGGCGGGTGCCCGGTCCAGGGCCACCGCCCTCCCAGCCTCACCGTGCACCGCGGCCTCGCAGTAGGGGCCTTCGCCCCTCGGCAAACGCGGCCGACCGCCACGTCCACCCGGGGCCGTGCGTGAACCGAGGCCCAGGAACCGATCCACCTGACCTGCGCCCATGAGCCGCCCAGGGACGGCACACTGACGCTCGTCCTGCAGGCCTCCGGATGGAAGGTGTTCACGGTCACGTGAGCCGACAGCGCCGACCCCCCGTGCCGCGTGCAACCCGGCCGGCAACCGGCGCCCGGCTGCGCGTCGCTCAGCTGTCGCGTCCCGTCGTCCTGCTCGTCGCCGCCGTTGTGCTGGCTGGCTGCGGCGAACCGCACCCCGGCCTCGGCGACCTCAAGGCCGTGCCGGGCGCAACACTGACCTACCCGGGCGCGGTGGAGTACCAGCGCGACGAGGCCAGGGCTCGTAACCACGTGGACGGGCCGTCGCCGGCAACGATCACCGTCTACGCGTGCGCACATGACGCACCGGCCGCGGTCGAGGCGTGGTTCGCCCGGGCCCTGGCAGCGCGGGGCTGGACGGCCGACCCGGGCAACCACCAGGACCGCCCCGGCGCCTTCGAGGGCGGCACGGCGTGGAAGCGCGGAAACGCATCGTTCGACCTGAGCTGCGCGACCCGGGCCACCGCAGACGTCCTGGCCCGCCGGACGCACCAGCCCACCGGGTGCCCCTCCGCGCATCAAACCCTGGCGCAGACCGGCTAGCGGGCCTGACTGCGAAGTCGTGCAGCTCGCGGCTGCGCCGGGTGCCCCGAGTCAGGGCCGGACGCGTCTCTGCGACCAGGTCCCGGACATGACAGCGGCCGGGGGCACTAATCCCTCGGGCGGTTCCCGCGGGAGTTGTCGCCGACGGCACGACGGCTCGTCGCCAGGACGGCCGTGGCTGGGCCGCCGGCCAGCCCCGCTACCTCAGGCCGCGTGAGCCGCTGTCAGGTGGGCCCGGCACAGTGCCGCCATGCTTCCTCCCCCTCGCATCCGTTCCCTGTCCGTTGCCGGCGTCGCGCTCAGCGGCCTGCTGCTGCTCACCGGGTGCCTCCCGGCTGGTGCCACCGCTGGCGCGACTGCTGCCTCGGCCGGGGGCGTCTCACCGGCGCCGTTCTCGGTTGCCGCGGCCCGATCCGCCCAGGGGAGCCTGCCGGTGGGGTCCGCCTCGTACCCGATGCCGGGACCGGGCACCTGCCACGCGCGCACCCAGATCGGGCAGCCGCTGCCGGACCCCTCCTGCACCCCGGGCGCGGTCAACCCGGCGGTGACCCCGGCCACCATCCACGAGACCATCTGCGCGAGCGGGTGGACCAAGACGGTGCGTCCCCCGGTGTCCGTGACCGACCGGATGAAGGCACAGTCGGCACGCTCGTACGGCGTCCCGCGCGCCATGCGCGGCGAGTACGACCACCTGGTCCCGCTTGAGCTCGGCGGCGCACCCTCCGACCCGCGCAACCTGTGGTTCGAGCCGGGCCACATTCCCAACCCCAAGGATGCGGTGGAGAACAAGCTCAACTCCGCCGTGTGTTCTGGACTGGTTCCGCTGCGCACCGCACAGGCCGCGGTCGCCACCGACTGGGTGACCGCGTTCGACACCAGCGGGCTGCGCGTCGCGGGTGGGCGGGTCTGCCTGCGCGCGAACCCGCACCGGTGCGTGACCGACCGCCACTACGGCTCGAACTGAGCAGTCCACGGGGGCTCCGCGAACCTCGGCCAAACGTGATGCAGCTGATCGCCCGTTACGTGCCAGGCGTCGGTACGGTGAGCCCGTCCCGGCCGGGCGGGCGTCGAACTCCACACGGGCGATCCTTGGGGGAAGACATGCGACGTGGTTTGCCCGTCAGCATTGGCGTGGCGGTATTGCTGGCCGTGAGTGCGGCGGCGGCGACGCACCTGCCGTCGCATGTGCATCCTGTCGGGATGTACGTCGAGGGACGGCTCCACGGCGATGCGCGCTCCGGGTGTGTCTGGCTCGCCGACCCCGGGCCGCCCACTCAGGTGGACTGGCCGAAGGAGGTCACGGCTCGGTTCCGGCCCGGCGTCGAGCTCGTGCGACGTGGCGTGGTCGTCGCGCATGAAGGTGCGGTGGTTGGTGGTCACGTGCTCTCGCCGACGCAGCCGGCCGCCGGTTGCCCTCGTGAGGTCAAGGCGGCGGCCGTGGTAGGCGACGTTCAGCTCAGTCCCGGGCCACCGAAGCGGGGATGAGACTCGGCCGGGACCGGGGCGACGGCCGGGTGCTGCGGCCGTCCCCCTTTCCCGGCCGTGGTCACACCAAGGCGGACGGGTCGTCGATGGGGCCCCGCTGTCTCCTCCCGCGGCATACCCGGTGAAGCCGCAGAAGTTGGCGTAGCCGGGTTCAGGCACTCCACGAGCGCCAGCTGTCGGGTCTAGTGGTTGAGGGGAGCTCTGACCTGGCTGGCGGCGGCCAGCAGCGCGTGGGAGACGTCGAGCAGTTCGTCGGCTTGTTCGTCACGCCGCTTGCTCAACTGCCGAAGCTGCTCCTCGAGGGCCGCGACCTCACGGTCCGCTTCCTTGGTGCGTGCTGTGGCCGCGTCTTCAGCGGCGGCGACGATCTCCGCGGCTCGTGTCTGCGCCTCCTGGACCACGGTGTGGGCCTGCGCCTCTGAGGCCGTGCGGGTCGTCTCGGCAGCCTGGAGGGACCGCGCGATGGTCCAGTCGGCCACGCTGTGGGCTCGTTCGAGCAGTGTGGCTGAGAGCTGCGCTACCTCCGAGGAGTCACGAAGTGCCGCCACGTACGTGTTGACCTCTTCCGGGTCGTAACCATTGGGAACCCGGCTGAACCGGGCAGCGGACTGCGGCACAGTGTCGCGGGCCATGGCCGTCCTCTCTTCGCTGACCTTCGGGGTCGATCCTCTGGTGGTGGTCTCAGGCAACCGAACTTCCTATCGGGGCAATCGGGCCCCTCATGAACGATTCCGTGGAACTGACACCAAGGCGGGCTCCAGAATCGCTGCGCGCGAACGGGTGCGATCACAGCCGCCGCCCAGGCGGCGGGCGACTGAGCAACGTTCACCGGCCACCTATCCCCCGCGCACCGATGTCTGCCCGCGTGCGTCCGCAGAAAGGGCGAGCCGGCCCAGGGGGCGCAACTGGACCGCGGTCAGCTCCGTGCTGGTTCGAGCGCCGGGGCGCATCAGCACGGCGCCGGCGTCGACGGCCCGCACGAGTGCGGTCTGTTCGGTCCAGCCCAGCGCGATCACGGCGCGCCGGAGGAGCACCGGTGCTGGCCGAGACCAGGCGAAACCGGACGGTGCACCAGGTCCGGACATGACAGCGGCCGGGCGGTCCGACTCTCGTCGGGCCACCCGGCCGGGGTCGTGGGGGATGTCCCACATCTGTGTGCGCGAGGGGGGAGTTGAACCCCCACGCCCTTTCGGGCACACGGACCTGAACCGTGCGCGTCTGCCTATTCCGCCACTCGCGCGCGCTTGCCTAGTGTGTCGGAGAGACCGCCGAAATCCCAAATCGGGACGTATCGGCGGGGGCTCTCACGGCCTCCAGGAAGCGGCTCAGGCTAGCACGCGGACGGCATACTCAACCGTGGCGGCTACGATCGGGAGGCCAACCCCGAGGAGGAGTTCACGTGGGACTGTTCGATCGAGTCGAGCAGCGTCTCGAGCGCGCGGTCAACGGCGCTTTTGCCCGGGCGTTCAAGTCGGAGGTGCAGCCGGTCGAGATCGCCGCGGCGATCCGGCGCGCCATGGACGACAAGGGCGCTGTGCTGGGCCATGGGCGCACGTTCGTGCCGAACATCTACACCGTCGAGCTCAGCCCGGCCGACCACGAGCGGCTGACCAGCTTCTCCGACGCGTTGTCCGACGAGCTCGTCGCCTCGGCACAGGAGCACGCGGACTCCCAGCACTACACCCCCGGCGGTCCGATCCAGGTGCACTTCAGCGCCCACGACGACCTCGAGACCGGCGTCTTCCGGCTACGCACCTCGACCGCCAAGGCCCGGCCCCGCCCGGCACCGGCTGCCCCGTCGGGGGTCGCGGCGACCGAGCACCAGCCGGTTGCCGACCCGGCGCAGGTCCCGCGGGCCAACCCCAACGACCGCCCGTGGCTGGAGGTCGACGGCGACCGCTACCCGCTGATGGGCGCGATCACGGTCCTCGGCCGTGACGACTCCGCCGACGTGGTCCTGGACGACCCCGGCATCTCGCGCAAGCACAGCGAGATCCGTGTGACGAGCGACGGGCCCCACCTGGTCACCAGCATCCGCGACCTCGGCTCGACCAACGGCACCTTCGTCGACGGCGACCGCATCACCACCCACCGACTGGAGGAAGGCGACCGGATCACGGTCGGCCGCACCACAATCACCTTCCACGCGGGCCGGCGGTGAGGGGCCGGCGATGAGCGAGCTCACCCTCACCGTGGTCCGCCTCGGTCTCCTGGTCCTGCTCTGGGTCTTCGTCTTCAGCATCGTCGGCGTGCTGCGCGGTGACCTCTACGGCACCCGAGTGCTCAGCCGCGGCAAGGCGCCGGTCAAGCCCAAGGCGCGCCCCAACCGGCAGCCGACGGCCCCCGCCGAGGCGTCCAGCCGCGCCTCGCGTGCCGCCGCCCGCAAGATCCCGGCTACCCTCGCCGTCACGGAAGGACCGTTGGCCGGGACGACGTTGAACCTCAAGGACTCCGGCGTGCTCATCGGGCGCAACCCCGAGTGCACCCTGGTCCTTGACGACGACTTCGCCTCCGGTCGCCACGCCCGGGTCTACCGGGACGGCGACGGCTGGTACGTCGAGGACCTCGGCTCCACCAACGGCACCTTCCTCGGCGCCAACCGGCTCAGCACGCCCACACCGGTGGCAGTCGGCACGACCCTGCGGATCGGCAAGACGGTCCTCGAGTTGCGAAAGTAGGTCCGATGGCCATCGCCCTGCGGTACGCCGCGCGTTCGGACGTCGGGCTCGTCCGCTCCGTCAACCAGGACTCCGGGTATGCCGGTCCCCACCTGCTCGTGCTCGCGGACGGCATGGGGGGCCATGCCGGCGGCGACGTCGCGTCCTCGATCACCATCGGGGAGCTGGTCGACCTCGACGGCGAGTCCCACGGCGGCGACGACGCGCTCGAGCTGCTCGCGACCCGCCTGCGCTCGGCGAACGAGGCGCTGGAGCGCAACGTCCACGAGCACCCCGAGCTGCGGGGCATGGGCACCACCGTCATCGCCCTGCTGCGCACCGGCAACAAGCTGGCCATGGCCCACATCGGTGACTCGCGGGCGTTCCTGCTGCGCGAGGGCACGCTGACCCAGATCACCAAGGACCACTCCTTCGTGCAGAGCCTGGTCGACGAGGGCCGGATCTCCGCCGAGGAGGCCGAGCACCACCCGCAGCGCTCCATCGTCACCCGGGTGCTGACCGGCCAGCCCGACGACGAGCCGGACCTGTCGCTGCGCGAGGCCCGCCCCGGCGACCGCTACATGATCTGCTCGGACGGCCTGTCCGACTTCGTCGCGCGCGACACCATCGCCGAGGTCATGGCCTCCGGCATGAACGCCGACCACACCGCCGACCGGCTCGTCGAGCTCGCGCTCAAGGCGGGGGCCCCCGACAACGTCACCGTGATCATCGGCGACGTGGTCGACCTCGACCGAGCCGAGGCCCCCTCCACCGTCCCGCAGGTCGTCGGGGCCGCCGCCGAGCGGCAGGCCGCCGGTACCCGCCCGCTGCCGCAGACCCCGGCAGCCAAGGCCGCCGCACTGACGCGCACCGCCGCCGGCGGTGACGAGGACGCCGAGGACGAGTCCTCGGTCACCCTGGCCGAGGAGGGGCCCAAAGGAGCCCGGAAGTGGCTCCGGCGCGGCGGGCTGATGCTGCTGGTCCTGGCCGTGGTGCTGGGCGGCGGCTACGCGGCATACGACTGGTCGCAGCGGCAGTACTTCGTCGGTGAGGCCGGCGGGTTCGTGGCGATCTACCGCGGGGTCTCCCAGAACATCGGCCCGCTCAAGCTCTCCCACGTCGAGACCCCGACCGACGTCGACGTCAACAACCTGCCCGACTTCTACCGCAGCAAGGTCAACGCGACCTTCAACGCCGAGAGCCTGACCGCCGCACGCAAGATCGTCGACGACCTGCGCTCCGAGGCGGCCAGCTGCGAGGCCCTGAAGGCCAAGGGCCAGAGCTGCGGCGCCGCGTCCTGATGTCCACGGTCACCTCCCTCGTCCCCCGGACGCGACGCAACGTCGAGCTGGGCCTGCTGCTGCTGGCCATCGGCATCGTGATGCTGGCCTACCTCAACGTGGGCCTGGCGGTGCAGGGCACGTTCCCGCCGGACCTGCTCGGCTACGGCCTGGGCTTCCTGGTCCTCGGCGGCGGCTTCCACGTCGTGCTGCGCTGGCGCGCGCCCTACGCCGACCCGCTGCTGCTGCCGATCGGCACGCTGCTCAACGGCCTGGGCCTGGTGATGATCCACCGCCTCGACCTGGCCCACCACCGCACCGGCGGCGGCATGGCGTTCAAGCAGCTCACCTGGAGCGCGCTGGGGGTGATCATCGCGATCGTCGTCATGATCGCGTTGCGCGACCACCGCCAGCTGCGCCGGTTCACCTTCATCGCGATGGCCACCAGCATCGGCCTGCTGCTCCTGCCGCTGGTGCCCGGCCTCGGCCGCAACATCAACGGCAACCGGATCTGGATCGGTCTGGGGCCCTTCAGCTTCCAGCCTGGTGAGGTCGCCAAGATCACCCTGACCGTGTTCTTCGCCGGCTACCTCGTGCAGACCCGTGACGTGCTCTCGCTGGTCGGCAAGCGCTTCCTCGGCATCGCCTTCCCGCGCCCGCGGGACCTCGGGCCGATCCTCATCGCGTGGCTCGTCAGCGTGCTCGTGCTGGTCTTCGAGCGCGACCTCGGCTCCTCGCTGCTCTTCTTCGGCCTGTTCGTGGCGATGATCTACGTCGCCACCGAGCGCCGGTCATGGGTCGCCATCGGCCTGACCCTCTTCTGCTTCGGCGCCTACTTCGCCTACCTCATGTTCGGGCACCTCCAGCAGCGCGTGCTGCTGTGGCTCCACCCGTTCTCCCAGCAGGCGCTGCAGGTCAGCGACCAGCTCGTGCTGGGCCTCATGGGTATGGCGAGTGGTGGGCTCTTCGGGACCGGCCTGGGTCGTGGCCACCCCAACTTCACCTACTTCGCCGAGAGCGACTTCATCTTCCCGAGCATGGGTGAGGAGCTGGGCCTGTTCGGGCTGTTCGCGCTCCTCATGCTCTACGTCCTCATCGTCGAGCGCGGCCTGCGCACCGCGCTGGGTGTGCGCGACGGCTTCGGCAAGCTGCTCGCCACGGGCCTGTCGTTCTCGATGGCGCTGCAGGTCTTCGTCGTCGCCGGCGGCGTCACCCGGGTCATCCCGCTGACCGGCCTGACGATGCCGTTCCTGTCCTACGGAGGCTCCTCGCTGCTGGCCAACTGGGCCCTGCTGGCGCTGCTGCTGCGGATCAGCGACCAGGCCCGCCGGCCGGTGGCCGAGACCGCGGTGGCGTCCACGGCCTCCTCCGAGGCGACTGAAGTGGTGAAGCTGCGATGAACGCCCCCATCCGCCGGCTGTCGTTCATCGTGGCGGCGCTGTTCGCCTCGCTGCTCGTCTCGACGACGTGGATCCAGTTCGTCACGGCCAAGGACCTGCACGACCGGCCCGGCAACCGGCGCACCCTGCTGGCCAGCTACGCCCGCGAGCGTGGCGCCATCCTCGTCGGGGGCTCCCCGGTCGCCCGGTCGGTGCCCTCCCAGGACCAGCTGAAGTGGCTGCGCACCTACCCCTCGGCCCGGCTCTACTCCCAGGTCACCGGCTACTACTCGTTCACCTACGGCGCCGGTGGTGGCCTCGAGGGCGCCGAGGACTCGCTGCTGTCCGGGCAGTCCGACAAGCTCTTCTACCGGCGCATCGTGGACATGGTCACCGGCAAGGTGCCCAGCGGCGCCAGCCTGGAGCTGACCATCGACCCGCGCGCGCAGAAGGCCGCGGACCAGGCCCTCGGCGACCAGCGCGGCGCCGTCGTCGCCCTCGACCCGTCCACCGGGGCGATCCTGGCGATGGTGAGCCACCCGCAGTACGACCCCAGCCCGCTGGCCAGCCACGACCTGAAGTCCGTGGCGAAGGCGTGGCAGCAGGTCAACAACGCCCCGGGCAACCCCGCCGTGAACCGGACGATCAACGGCGACCTCTACCCGCCGGGGTCCACGTTCAAGCTCGTGACCGCGGCCGCCGCGCTGTCCTCGGGGCAGTACACCGAGGACACCCGGATCCCGGGGCCGGCGACGCTGAAGCTGCCCGACACCGCCAACGCCACGCTGCCCAACGACGACCGGCTGCCCTGCGGTCCCGGCGGGTCGTCGACGCTCCTGGTGGCGCTCGAGCGCTCGTGCAACTCCTCCTTCGGCGGCCTCGGCATGAAGCTGGGCGCGGACGCCCTGCGCGCCCAGGCCGCGAAGTTCGGCTTCGGCGACCAGCTCAGCGTGCCCATGCGGGTCACGCCGAGCACCGTGCCCGAGCAGATGAACCGCCCGCAGACCGCCCAGGCGGCCATCGGGCAGTACGACGTGCGCGTCACCCCGCTCCAGATGGCGATGGTGAGCGCGGCGATCGCCAACAAGGGCGTCGTCATGCGGCCCTACCTCGTCAAGGACGTGCGCAGTGCAGATCTCGATGTCATCGAGGAGACCTCTCCCGAACAGCTGTCCCAAGCGGTGAGCCCGGACGTCGCGGCGCGGTTGACGCGCATGATGGAGGCGGTCGTGCAGAACGGCACCGCAACGGCGGCCCAGATCCCCGGGGTCAGCGTCGCCGGCAAGACCGGCACCGCCGAGCACGGCACGGGCCTGGCTCCGCACGCCTGGTTCACGGCCTTCGCCCCGGCCGACAACCCCCGCATCGCGGTGGCGGTCGTCGTCGAGGACGGCGGCCGGGCCGGCAACGAGGCCTTCGGCGGCAAGGTCGCCGCCCCGATCGCCCGTCAGGTCATCGAGTCGGTGGTCAACCGATGAGCGCCAGCAGCGGCTCGGTCCTGGGCAACCGCTACACGCTCACCGAGCGGGTGGCCGGCGGCGGCATGGGTGAGGTCTGGGAGGCAACCGACGGCGTCCTCGGACGCACCGTCGCGATCAAGCTGCTCCGGTCCGGCTACGCCGACGACACCCAGTTCGTCGACCGGTTCCGGGCCGAGGCCCGCCACAGCGCCGCGCTGAGCCACCCCAACATCGCCACCGTCCACGACTACGGCGAGGAGGACGGCGCGTCCTACCTGGTCATGGAGCTCGTCCCCGGCGAGCCCCTGTCCCGGGTGATCACCGAGCGCGGTCCGCTCGCCGTCGACGAGGTCTCCTCGGTGCTCGGTCAGGCGGCCGCGGCCCTGGAGATGGCGCACCAGAACGGCTTCGTCCACCGTGACGTCAAGCCGGCCAACATCATCCTGACCCCGGACGGGACGGCCAAGCTCACCGACTTCGGCATCGCCCGGGCCCTGCACGGGTCGGCGATCACCAAGACCGGCGAGGTCATGGGCACCGCCCAGTACATCTCGCCCGAGCAGGCGATGGGCGAGCCGGCGACCCCCTCCAGCGACATCTACGCGCTGGGGATCGTCGCCCACGAGATGCTCACCGGCAAGCGTCCCTTCGATGCCGAGACCCCGGTGGCCACCGCCCTGTCCCAGGTCAACGACCCGCCGCCTCCTCTGCCTGAGGAGGTCCCCGACCAGCTGCGCGACCTGATCGAGTCCTGCCTGGCCAAGGACCCGGCCGACCGTCCGGCCAGCGCCGCGGCGATCGCCGAGGAGCTCGGCGTGCCGGTCTCCGGCTCGATCGCGACGGCGGTCACGCCGCCCTCGGCGTTCGACCAGACCGCGGTCATGGCCACCACTGTGCACCAGCAGGACCCGCACAACGGACCCTCCACCCAGGTCCACCGCGCCTCACCGGTTGCGGCCCGCTCGAGTGCCCTGACCGACCGGGTGCGCAAGCGCCCCGCCGTGTGGGGTCTGGCCGCGCTGGCACTCATCGTGCTCGCCGTGTCCCTCAGCCGGTGCGGCTCCGGCTCGGCGAAGAGCTCGACCACCCCGAAGCCGACGCGGACCGCCACCAGCCGCCCGGCGACGGTGCTGTCGGCCGCAGCCTACGTGGGCCAACCGGTCGACCAGGTCCGGCCGGCGCTTGAGAGCCTGGGCTACCAGGTCTCCACCCGGCCGCAGACCTCCTCGCAGCAGCCGGGCACCGTCCTGGCGATGAGCCCCACCGGGGCCGTCCCGGCCAAGGCGGTGATCATGCTCGTGGTCGCCCAGGCCGCACCGGCCACCACCCCCGTCGGTCAGAACCAGCCGGGCAACAACGACGGCCACAAGAAGAAGGGCAAGAAGTGAGTGCCACACCCCGGCTGCTCGGCGGCCGTTACGAGGTCGGAGAGCTGATCGGACGCGGCGGCATGGCCGAGGTCCACGCCGGCCACGACACGCGGCTCGGCCGCGCCGTGGCGATCAAGATGCTCCGCTCCGACCTGGCGCGTGACCACACCTTCCTGGCCCGCTTCCGCCGCGAGGCCCAGTCCGCGGCGGGTCTCAACCACGCCGCCATCGTGGCCGTCTACGACTCCGGCGAGGACCACACGGTCGACTACGCCGGAGCGAGCATGTCGGTGCCCTACATCGTCATGGAGCGGGTCACGGGCAAGACCCTGCGCCAGCTGCTCAACGACCAGGAGCACCAGGCGATGGACCCCGTCGTCGCCTGCCACCTGACCGAGGGTGTGCTCGCCGCGCTCGAGTACTCCCACCGCATGGGCATCGTCCACCGCGACATCAAGCCGGCCAACGTCATGGTCACCGAGCACGGTGACGTCAAGGTCATGGACTTCGGTATCGCGCGCGCGGTCGCCGACACGGCGGCCACGATGACCCAGACCCAGGCGGTCATCGGCACCGCGCAGTACCTCTCGCCCGAGCAGGCCCAGGGCCAGCAGGTGGACGCCCGCTCCGACCTGTACTCCACGGGCTGCCTCATCTACGAGCTGCTGACCGGCCGGGCGCCGTTCATCGGCGACTCCCCGGTGGCCATCGCCTACCAGCACGTCGGCGAGACCCCCCAGCCCCCGTCGGCGCACAACCCCGAGGTCAGCCCCGAGCTGGACGCGGTGGTTCTGCACGCCCTGACCAAGGACCGCGAGGCGCGCTACCAGACCGCCTCGGAGTTCCGCGCCGACCTGGCGGCGGCGCGCACGGGCCGTCCGATCAGCGCTGCTGCCCTCGGCACCGCTGCCGGCATGGCCGCCGGCGCCGCCGCCCTCGGCGGGGACTCCACCATGCTGATGGCCGGCGGCGAGCCGACCCAGGCGATGACCCGACCCACCGCGGTGGCCTGGGCGGCCGCGGCCGGTGCTGCAGCGGCCGACGCCCGGCGCGGCAACACCGCCGGCCTGCCGCCGATCGGCCACGACCCGGACGTCGAGCCGCGCAAGCGTCACGCCGGGGTCTACGCCCTGCTCATCGCGGCCGTGATCGCGGCACTGGTGCTCGTCGCCTTCGCCGGCAAGTCGCTGTTCGGCGGCGGCACGCCGCTCGCCCAGACCGTCAAGGTCCCGTCGGTCGTGACCCTGCCCCAGGCCACCGCCGTGGCACGGCTCGAGGCGATGGGCCTGAAGGCCCAGGTCAGCCAGGCCAACAACGACGCGGCCAAGGGCACCGTCTTCGACCAGAACCCCACCGCCGGCTCACCGGTCGACAAGGGCTCCACCGTCGCGATCAGCGTCTCCAGCGGCCCCGGCAAGGTTGAGGTCCCCGACGTCACCGGCTTCACCGAGTCCTCGGCCAGGAGCACCATCGAGGACCACGGCCTCAAGGTCGGCTCCGTGACCAAGGTGGACGACTCCTCGGTCGCCGCCGGCAAGGTGATCAGCACCGACCCCGCCGGTGGCAGCAGCGTCGACTCGGGCAGCACCGTCAACCTCAAGGTGGCCAGCGGCCGGGTCCAGGTGCCGGACGTGCGCAACAAGACCCTGGGAGAGGCGCAGCAGATCCTCAGCGACCTGGGGCTGCGGACCAAGACCGAGTTCCAGCCGAGCGACCAGCCTGAGGGCACCGTGCTCGACCAGAACCACGTCGGCGAGACGGTCGACGCCGGCACGACCATCAAGCTGGTGGTCTCCCAGGCGCAGCCGCAGACGACCCAGCCGTCGACCCAGCCCAGCGACACGCCCACCCAGCCCTCGGCGACGATCACGCTGCCGTCGGACACCACCACCAAGGGTCACTGACCCGGCCCGCACCGCCCGACGTCTCCTCGTGGGTCGCCGGGCGGTGCGCCGAGGCGGGCCTCGGCACGGCCGGGGGCCTTCCTGCCCGGTATGCCGCAGGTGCAGCTGGAGCTCGCCGCCCACCCGGCGGAGCTGCTCGCCCTGGGCGTGCCCGAGCGTTCACCCACCCTTGCCGCGCCCTGCGGGACCGAGCCGGGTCAGCCCGCGACGAGCCGGGCCACCGCTGCGGCGTCATGGACCAGCGGGCTCAGGCCCGCGGAGCGCTCCACGGCGTCGGTCATGCCGCAGGTCACCAGCCAGTTGGCGAGGAGCCGGTGGCCTCCCTCGGTCAGCACGCTCTCGGGGTGGAACTGCACGCCGTGCAGCGGCAGCGACGCGTGGCGGACCGCCATGATGACGCCCGAGGCGGTGTGGGCGTTGGCGAGCAGCACCTCAGGCAGGGTCGGCGGCTCGATGGTCAGCGAGTGGTAGCGCGTCGCCGTGAACGGCGAGGGCAGGCCGGTCAAGACCCCGGTGCCGTCGTGCTCGACCGCGGAGGTCTTGCCGTGCAACAGCTCGGGGGCGCGGCCCACGGTGGCCCCGAACACGACGCCGAGGGCCTGGTGGCCCAGGCAGACGCCCAGCATCGGCTGGGTTCGCCCGGCGCACGCCTCGATCATCGCCATCGAGACCCCGGCCTCCTCCGGGGTGCCGGGACCGGGGGAGACGAGGACGCCGTCGAACTCGGCCGCGGCCTCGGTGCTGATGGCGTCGTTGCGGACGACCTCGCAGTCGGCGCCGAGCTGGCCGAGGTAGCCGACGATGGTGAAGACGAAGCTGTCGTAGTTGTCCACGACGAGGATGCGGGTCATGCGGGGCCTTACGGTGTGGTGGTTCGGCTGGGGGAGCTGCTGGTGACTGTGTTGTCGTTGAACGGCAGGTGGTCGGCCACGGCGGGGAAGAGCCACAGGAAGCAGGCGGCGACGACCGCGAGCGTCAGCACCAGCGCCTGCAGCAGCTTGACCGGCCACGGCCCGGGAAGGGCGCGCCAGAGTGGTCCGTACACCGGTCAGGCTCCCTTCGGAACGGTCAGCAGGGACGCCGGGATGCCTTGGGCGCGGGGGATCGTGCGCAGCAGCGAGGCGAAGACGACGTAGCGCTCCGCCGCGCTGTAGCGCGGGTGGCACGCGGTCATGGTCATCATCGCCTGCGTCGGCGTGGCTCCGGGCTCCTGCGGGACGGGCGCGACCACCTCGACGTGCTCCGGGGTGACGATGACGTGCCGCTGGACGGTGTAGACGACGTAGGTGGTGCGGGTCTCGACGATGACGACGTCCCCGGGGCGCAGCTTGTCGATGTCGCTGAACGGCTTGCCGTAGGTCGTGCGGTGGCCCGCGACGGCGAAGTTGCCGACCTTGCCCGGCATGGCCGTGCCCTCGTAGTGGCCGATGCCCTCGCTGAGGATGTCGTGGTCGGTGCCCTCCAGGACCGGCCGGGCGTAGGCGCTGCCGAACCGGGGGATGCGCACGATCGCGAACGCCTTGCCGAAGGGCACGGCCGCGGGGGTGACCGTGCCCTGGCCGTCGGCCGGGGCGTGGCCGAACTGGCGCTCCAGGGACTGGATCGTCTGGGCCTGGGCGCGGTCGGCCGTGACGTCGGTCCACCACAGCTGCCAGCCGACGAAGAGCAGCACGAGCACGCCGAGGGTGATGAGCAGCTCGCCGACCACCCCGACGATGCGGCTGCCCAGGCCCGGACGCTCGCGCGGCGGGCGGGGGACCTGCGCGAGGGCGCGGCGCTCCGCCCGCGTCAGGCTCACCGCGGCACGCTCGCGTGGGTCAGCGAGGTCGTGCCGGTGTAGGCCGGGAACGTCGCCACGTTGCTCGTCTTCACGTCATAGCCGAGCCCGAGCACGTCGACGTACTGCTTGTAGATGCGCACCGTCGGGTTGGTGTCCAGGGACTGCTGCATGCCCTGCACGTCGCCGATGGCGCGGATGACGTAGGGCGGGGAGTAGACGCGGCCCTGCAGGATCAAGGTGTTGCCGACGCACCGGACCGCGCTGGTGGAGATGACCCGCTGGTCCTGGAGCATCATCGCCTCGGCACCACCGGCCCACAGCGCGTTGACCACGCCCTGCACGTCCTGCTGGTGCACGACGATGTCGTCTGCGGTGAAGCCCTGTGGCAGGCTCGCCGCGCTGCGCTTGGCGTCGTTGAGGGTGACCGTGAGCGCCGGCCCACGCACGGCCTCGGTGCCCGCGACCGGGGCGAGGGCGGCGCTGCGCTGCTGCAGCTGGGTGACCGCGCTGTTGCCGGGGGCGGACTGCTGGGTGAGCCGGTCGACCTGCTCGCGCAGGGCCTGCACCGCCTCGGTGCGGGCCTGCACCGCCCGGGTCTGGGCGCGGATCACGTCGGCGAGGTCGGTGCCGCTGGGACGCAGGTCGGTGCCCCTCGCGGTCTGGGCGCTCGTGGCGAACAGCAGGCCGGCCGCGGCGCCGACGACGGGCACCAGCAGGGACCACCGGGAGGGCCGACGGGTCAGCCAGGGTGGCAGCGTGGCCATGTCCGGTCCCCTCCCTTCGCCTCTGCCGGGGTTCGCGCGCGCGTGTGCTCGTCTACGCTAAGGCACGAATCGTCCCCAACCAGCAACAAGGAGTGCCCGGTGCCGGAGTCAAAGGGTCGCGCCAAGGCGACCTACACCCCACCGCAGCGCAAGGCCAAGGCCGCCCAGGTCGGCAACCCGGTCTGGTTCGCCCCGGTCATGGTCGTGCTTCTCGTGCTGGGGCTGCTGTGGATCGTCACGTTCTACGTGACCCAGGGCAGCTACCCGGTGCCCTCCATCGGCTACTGGAACCTGGCGATCGGGATCGTGCTCATCCTCGGGGGCTTCGGCTTCGCGATGCGCTGGCGCTGACTGTCCACAGGGTTTTCCACCGGGACGTCGTCCACAGCTCTCCACAGGGCCGGGTCCCCGCTTCGGCGGGGAACCGGCCCTGGCGTTTGTGCAGGTCAACCCGGTGATGGCCGCTCTGGTCGGGCCACGGTCGGCGCGGCTCCCCCGGGGATATCCCCAGCCTCCCCCGGGCGCCTCATCGGGTTTCCACGCAGGTTCCACGAGTTGTCCACACGGTTGTCCCCAGGCTGGGGACAAATGACATCGATGTAAGACCGGACCGGACACATCGGTCGAAACCCGGACGTGCCGGACAGGCCAGAATGGGCCCGCGCTCAGGCCAGGAACTGCGGGGAGACCCCGGCGTACTTCACGACGGTCGCCAGGACCAGCAGGACGAGGACGGCCGCGAGGGCCGGCAGCTGCAGGCGGCGCAGGGCCTTGCCTGAGGTCGCCACGAGGATGACCGCGCACAGGAGGCCGGTGATGAACCCGCCGAGGTGGGCCTGCCAGGCGATCCCCTGCACGGTGAAGCCGATGACACCGTTGATCAGCACCACGGCCCAGATCCCGCCCGTCGGCCGGCCGAGGTGGCGGTTGAGCACGAGCAGGGCCCCGAACAGGCCGAACACCGCACCCGACGCTCCCACGCTGGCGGTCACCCACGAAGCGCGTCCGTCGAGCGAGGGAGTGGCCAGCAGCAGCGACCCGACCGAGCCGCCGATCGCGCAGACAACGTAGAGCGCGGCGAACCTCAGCCGGCCCAGCAGGGGCTCGAGGTAGCTGCCCACGATCCACAGGGCGTACATGTTGAAGGCAATGTGGAAGATCGGGCCGTGCAGGAACGCCGCGGTGATGAAGCGGTAGGGCTCGGCCTTCCCGTAGGCCGGCTCGAACGCGTAGCTGCCGGTTACCGCGGGGATGACCTGCTGCAGCAGCCACACCGCCACGCACGCGCCGATGATGGTCATCGTCACCAGCGGGCGGCCGTCGCTGACGCGGCCGCCGAGCTGGGTGCGCGGCATACGGGTGGTGCGGGCGCTCTCGCGCACGCAGTCGACGCACTGGACGCCGACTGCGGCCGGCCGCTGGCACTCGGGGCAGACGGGCCGGCCGCAGCGCTGGCAGCTGACGTAGGACACCCGGTCGGGATGACGCGGGCACACCGGAGCCTGCTGGTATGCCGCGGGCTCGGTCATGGGGGTGTCCTCAGCCACCAGGGGTCGCCTCTCAGGCGTCCTGGACGGTGACGCGCTCGATGACGACCGGCTCGACCGGCTTGTCCATCGCGCCCGTCGGCACGCCGGCGATCTTGTCGACGACCTCACGGCTCGGGCCGTCGGCGACCTCACCGAAGATGGTGTGCTTGCCCTGCAGCCAGGTGGTCGGCGCGACGGTGATGAAGAACTGCGAGCCGTTGGTGCCCTTGCCCATGCGCTTGCCGGCGTTGGCCATGGCGAGCTTGTAGGGGGCGGTGAAGTCGAGCGCGGGGCTGATCTCGTCGTCGAAGTTGTAGCCCGGGCCCCCGGTGCCGGTGCCGGTGGGGCAGCCACCCTGGATCATGAAGCCGGGGATGATCCGGTGGAACGTCAGCCCGTCGTAGAACGGCGTGGGGTTGGTGCGGCCCGCGTCGTCGTTGTAGTCCTTCTCGCCCGAGGCGAGGCCGACGAAGTTCTGGACCGTCTTGGGCGCGTGGTCCGGGTACAGGGTGACGTTGATGTCGCCGTGGTTGGTGTGCAGCGTGACGTTCATGGCGTCATCCTCGCACGCGATCTGGTGGACCCGATGGGCATGCGCGGATGCAACGGTGCAGGATGGGTACAGGTTTGGACCTGGTCACCGTTTCGAGGAGGACTCCGTGTTCCGCACGAAGAGCAAGACCGAGCAGGCCAAGGACAAGGTCGCCCAGGCCCAGGAGCTGTCGGCGTCGACCGCGGAGCAGATCCGCGAGCGCGTGGTTCCCGCCGTGGAGCACGCCGCCGAGGTGGCGCGCGACTGGGGCAAGCCGCGGGTGGAGGCCGCGCGCGACTGGGCCAAGCCCCGCGTCGAGCACGGGATCGAGGTGGCTGCGCCCAAGCTGGAGAAGGGCGTGCAGGACCTCGCCCCCCGCGTCGACAGCGCGCGCGACAAGATCGTCGACGAGCTGCTGCCCCGGATCGCCGAGGCCATCGCGGCCGCGGCTGCCGCCAGCGTCGCGGCCCGGGACGAGGCCGTCTCCCGCGGCACCGACGCCGCGCTGGTCCTCAAGGGTGAGGCCGTGGCCAAGCCGAAGCGCCGGGGCCGCAAGCTGCTGCTCCTGCTCGGCCTCGGTGGTGCCGCGGCCGCGGGCTTCGCGGCATACCAGCGCTCCGCGCCCAAGGACGACCCGTGGGCCACGCCGCTGCAGGACCCCTACATCGCGCCCAGCGCCGGCCGGTCCACCACCGCGCCGGTGGACGACACCACGCCGGCCGCCGCCGCGGAGGAGCCCGCGACCGAGGAGCAGGCGAGCACAGAGGAGAGCGCGGCCGAGAAGGCCGCCGAGTCCAACGTCGACACCGCCAAGACGGTGCGGGGCGCCAGCGCCGGCGACTGAACCCGGACCACCGACGCATCGCAGCCGGGGGCAGGACCGTCAGGTCCCGTCCCCGGCTGCTTCGCTATGCTGCGGCCCTCTTGAGCTGACCGTCCTGCCTGGGTGGAGCCACTGGTGCGCTGGGTCATCGACGTGCGGCGCCTCGCCGCGATCGACCTGTGGGGCCTGCACGGACGCCCGCTGCGTCGCCGCCTCATCACCCTCGAGTTCGCCCTCGGCATCGTGCTGCCCATGGTGCTCGGCTCGGTCTGCCTGACCGCCCGGGCCCCGTTCACCCGGGTCGTCGGGGCGTGGCTCGTCGGCATCGCGCTCAACTACGTGCCGCTGGCGTTCCAGGCCTTCCGCCTGTCACGGCACGGCGCGCTCGAGGCCGAGCTGGCCGGCGTCGACACCCGCAGCGAGCTGCGCCGCTACAGCCGGCGCCAGTTCGTCATCGTCATCCCCCTCGCACTGCTGGTCATGTCCTTCCTGCGACCCTCCCACCCCTGAACGCGGGTATGCCGTGCCCCTCACCAGGTGAGGGGCACGGCATACCGGGGGAGCGTGTCGGCTCAGCCGTTCCAGGTGTAGCCGGTCGGCTCGTCGCCCATGTCGACGATCGCGGCGACGGGGCCACCGCCCTCGGGGCCCTGGTGGGCGGCGGAGACGGAGACGAAGACCGCCGGGTCGCCGGTCACGGCCGCGGTGACGCCGCCGACGCAGGACTTGATCTGGCGGTGCCAGTGCACGTCGGAGTCGTCGAGCATCGCGTTGCGGCGGCCGTGGACGGTGCCGTCCTGGCTGGCCTCGCACTTGAGGAAGACGTTGACCAGGCGGCCGCCGAGGTCGGAGGTGTGCGGGCGCTCGGGCAGGTCGAGGCCGGCGTCCTTGATCGCGGCCCAGATGCCGTCGGCGTCGAGGGCGTCGTTCATGACCGAGTGGCCGATGCGGTAGCGGCCGCCGACACCGCGGGCGTTGCCCACGACGACGATCTGCGCCTGGTCGAGCTCGACACCGGAGGAGCAGGAGGCGACCGAGGAGTAGAGGTCGCGGTTGTGCATGACGTCCTCGTCGCTCGGCATCTCGATCTCGCCGAGGGCGACGGCGATGCCGAGGCCGGTGGTGCCGTTGGACAGGTCCATCGACTCGTGGGTGTGCTCGGTCCAGACCTGCTTGCCGCGGGCCTTGGCGTCGCGGATGGTGTGGATCGTCAGCAGCGGGGTCTTGGTCTGCACGTAGTGCACGTCGGCGACGTCGGTGATGCCGGCGCGCTCCATGGCGACCTTCACGCCGTCGGCGACCTTCTTGATCATGCCGGTGTAGCCGATCTCCTCGGGCAGGATCGGCTCGCTCATGGCGAAGCCGACGGTGAGGCGCGGCTCGTCGGTCTGCACGGCCCTGGCCGGGTCGACGGTGGCGAAGATGGTGGCGTGGGGGCTGATCACGCCGTCGGTGCCGCCCGACCACACGATCGGGATCTGCTTGACCTGGTCGGCCGGCGCGCCCTTGGCGACGAGCACCTCACGGAAAGCCCGGTCGGCGATGATCCGGGTGTAGTCGTTGACCCCGCCGTTGCCCTCGGTCTTGCCGATGATGGCGATGACGCGGTCGGCCTCCATCACGCCGTCGTCGATGAGCTTGGCCAGCTCGGAGGCGTCGGCCACGCTGTGGATCGGGACCTTGCGGACCTCAATGGCATCAGGCACGGGTGTCACCCTTCGTTCTCGGTGGGGTTCTGCGATGTGGGGTTCTGCTGGTGGGCGGGGCGGCCCTCGATGACCGTCCCGTAGCTCCCGGTCACGGCCTTGTCGATCTGCTCCAGCGCGGTGATGACCGCACGCGGGCCGCCGGACTCCACGAAGCGCATCGCGGCCTCGACCTTGGGGCCCATCGAGCCGCTGGCGAAGTGGCCCTCGCCGGCGATCTCGCGCATCTGCTCCAGGCTGACCACGCCGATCTCCTCGGCCTGCGGCGTGCCCCAGGCCTTGATGGCGTGGTCGACGTCGGTGGCGATGACGAGCACGTCGGCGTGCACCGACCGGGCCAGCAGCGCCGCGGTGAGGTCCTTGTCGATGACCGCCTCGACGCCGCGCACGGTGCCGTCCTCGGTGCGGACGACCGGGATGCCGCCGCCGCCGGCCGCAACGACGACGTAGCCCGCCTCGATGAGGGTGAGCAGGGTGCCGGTCTCGAGCACCTCGCGCGGCTCGGGCGAGGAGACGATGCGCCGCCAGCCCTTCTCGCCACGGTCCTCCCACAGCTGGCCGTGCTCGATCAGCGGCCGGGCCTGCTCGTAGGGCAGGAACCGGCCGACCGGCTTGGTGGGGTGGGCGAAGCCGGGGTCGTCGGCGTCCACGCGGGTGCGCGTGACGATGGCGGCGACGGGGCGCTCGACCCCGCGCCGGGCGAGGCTGGCCTCGAGGGTGTTGAGCACGGTGAAGCCGATGGTCGCCTGCGTCTGCGCCCCGCACCAGTCCAGGGAGACCGGCGGGACGACGGTGGCGGCGAGCTCGTTCTTGACCAGCAGGTTGCCGACCTGCGGGCCGTTGCCGTGGGTGATCACAACCTCGTGCCCGGCGGCGATGAGGTCGGCCACCGACTCCATCGCGGCGGCGATCGCGGCGCGCTGGGCGTCGGGGCTCGCGCTGCCGTCAGGACCCGTCATGGCGTTGCCGCCGAGGGCGAGGAGGACCCGCACGGGCTGCACCTGCTTTCACCTGGGGGCCGGCCGCGCGGGACGCGGACGGGCGATGCGGCGAGCCTACGGACGAACCACCGGACCCCGCGTTGGCAGACCCTGCCCAATGAC
>NZ_DASVZH010000107.1:0-13058 GCF_036391795.1 Oryzihumus sp. | reverse complement strand
CGCGCCGGCGCGGTCGATGCAGATCGCGTCCACAGTCACCGGCGCCCCGCGCAGCACCCCAAGGGCCACGTCGCGGGCCTGGTCGGCGACGCGGTCACCGAGCGACACCCCTGCCGCGAGGCAGAGCTGCGCCGCCTCCAGACCGGTGTTGGCGCCCGCCACTGCGGCCACGAGCGGCTCGTCGGCGCCGGCCTCCCGGGCCAGGCCTGCGAGGAACCCGGTGTCGACCTGCGAGCGGCCAGAATGCAGGTCGAGGTGACCGGCCGCGAGCTTGGACATCTTGGCGAACCCGCCGGCGATGGTGAGCCGGTCGATCGGGTGCCGCCGCAGGTACTTCAGGACCGCGCCGGCGAAGTCACCCATGTCGAGCAGGGCGTCGTCGGGCAGGGCGTACTCCGCGATCGCCACCCGCTCGGACGTCGAGCCGGTGCACCCCGCCACGTGGGTGTGCCCGACGGCGCGGGCGACGTCGATTCCCCTGCGAATGCTGTCGATCCACGCCGAGCAGGAGTACGGCACCACGATGCCGGTGGTGCCCAGGATGGACAGGCCACCGACGATGCCGAGGCGCGGGTTCCAGGTCCGTCGGGCGATCTCCTCGCCGTCGTCCACCGACAGCTCGACCACCACGTCGCCGCGGTCGCCGTGCCGCTCGGCGATGGCCGCGACGTGGTCACGCATCATCTGGCGCGGCACCGGGTTGACCGCAGGCTCACCCACGGGAAGCGGCAGTCCGGGGAGGGTCACGGTGCCCACGCCGGGTCCGGCGACGAAGGTGACGCCCGCGCCGGGTTCGCCGCGCCGTACCGTGGCCCGCACGAGGGCCCCGTGGGTCACGTCCGGGTCGTCCCCGGCGTCCTTGACCACTCCCGCCATGGCCCACCCGTCGCCGACCTCCTCGACCGCGAGGGCGAACGCCGGCTGCTGCCCCTTGGGCAGCGTGATGGTCACCGGGTCGGGGAACTCGCCGGTGAGGAGTGCCGTGTATGCCGCAGCCGTCGCCGCCGTCGCGCACGCCCCGGTGGTCCAGCCGCTGCGCAGCCCGGTGCGCTCGAGCTGGGCCGGGCGGCCTCCCTGCTGCGGCGTGGGTGTCGCCCCCTCAGCCACGACGGGTCTGGTTCATGAGCGGGCGGCGGCGGGTCCTCGTCCTGGGCGGCACGACCGAAGCCAGGGAGCTGGCCCGGCGCCTGGCGACGGCACCCGAGGTGGATGTGACGAGCTCGCTGGCGGGCCGGGTGCGCGACCCCGTCCTCCCCGAGGGCGAGGTGCGGGTGGGCGGCTTCGGGGGAGAGGCGGGGCTCGCCCGATGGCTCATCGAGCAGTCCATCCACCGGGTCATCGACGCCACGCATCCCTTCGCTGCCACGATCTCGTCCCACGCCGCGCAGGCTGCGGCGCAGGTCCATGTTCCCCTGTTGGTCCTGCGCCGTCCCGCCTGGGTGCCCGGCGTGGGAGACCGGTGGCACGCGGTGGGCTCGCTGCAGCAGGCTGCCCGCATCCTGCCGCGGGTCGGTCGCCGGGTGCTGCTGACGACCGGCCGTCAGGGGGTGGACGCCTTCGCGCACCTGGACGACCTGGCGTTCGTCGTGCGGACCGTCGACCCGCCGGACGTTCCGCTGCCGCGTCAGCACACGCTGCTGTTCGACCGTGGGCCGTACACGCTCGACGGTGAGCTGGGCCTGATGGTCCGGCACGGCATCGACGTCGTCGTCACGAAGAACAGCGGCGGGCAGGCGACCGCAGCCAAGCTGGAGGCGGCACAGCGGCTCGGCATACCCGTGGTGATGGTGAGCCGGCCGGCCCCTCCTGAGGGCGTCCCGGTTGTCGACACGGTCGAGGACGTGCTGTCGTGGCTCGATCGAGGCCCAGTGTGAGGTGGGCGCGTTCCCGACCGCAGTCCCGGCGACGACAGGCCGGATGACCGTCCCTCGGTGCGGACAGCCCTGGCGCTCGCGGGCGTGGGCATCTAGCGGTTTCGCCGACAGGACGGTGCGCGCCCCGGGCGTCGGGACACCACTCAGGCGGCGAGGTCGCGATAGTCCCGAGGACGGCTCACGTGGTCCACCCCGGACGGCGTGGTCCAGGTGCACACCCCGTCGGGTGACATGCGCACCCGCCAGCCCGCCTGGTGCTTGAGTCGGTGATGGTGCCGGCACACAGCCATGAGGTTGGCCTCGTCGGTCGGGCCGTCGGGGAACCGGACCACGTGGTCGAGGTCGCAGCCGGTCGCGGCCACCGCGCACCCGGGGAACCGGCAGGTGCCGTCGCGGGTGCGCACGGCGCGGGCCAGGGCGGCGTTGGGTCGGTAGGTCGTGGGGTCGGACCGCAGCACCTGCCCGGTGACCGGGTCCAGCAGGAGCCGGCGCAGCGGGGTGTCGCAGCCGTTGACCAGCCGGTCGACGACCTCCATCGGGAGGATGCCGTGCCGGGGGAGCTCGACACCGACGATGCCGGGCTCGGACGGCACCGGCACGGTCAGCTCCAGCACGGTGGTCACGCTCGCGTGGCCCAGGATGAGGTCGATCATCGCGTCGGCGCGCGCCTGGTCCAGCGTCCGGCGGTGCGCCGTGGCCGCATCACGCGCCAGGTAGTCGCGAGCCAGCGCGTCGATCGCCGCCCAGGCTTGGGCGCTGACATGGGTGGGTTGGTCGGCGCACCACTGCGTCATCCCGGGCTCGGTGCCCGGCCGCGTGAACACGAACCGTCCCTCCGGGGCGCGCTCGGCCCGGCGGCGCAGGGCGTCGGGGTCGATGTGGGCGACAGCCCGGCGCGCCCGGGCCTTCAGCTTCGTCGACGTCAGACCGGCAGCGTCCGGCACTTCCCGGCCGAACCGGTCGAGCACAGGCTCATCCGGCAGCAGCATCTCCTCCAGCACCGCGACCTGCGGGTCGCACAGGTGCTGCGCCTCGGTGCCGATCAGCCCTGCCCGGTAGGAGTCCAGCCTCCCCTCGCGCATCGCGGCGAGGGTGCGGGGAAGTCGGTCCAGGTCCCTGGCCAGGGCCACCCGAAGGTCGGCCGCCCGCCCGGTGAGGCACAGCAGCGGCGCGATCCGGTCGGCCACGAACTCCCACTCGTCGTCGGTCCCGCCCGCGGGGGCCCGGCATTCCGGCCGGTGCCGCCTGCAGCCACTCCCGTTCGCGGGTGGCGATCGCGGCGATCGCCTGCATCGCCAGCGCGTCGACCGCGTTCTTGACTCTCTGGGCCGCCAGCACCACAGCTTCGCCGGTCCCGGCGGACACGGCTGCCAGGTCATCCGCGCCCAGCGCATCGAGGAGCATGGCGAGCTCGCCCATGGGCGCCTGCCGCACCTGCTCCACGCTGAGTTCGAACATGTGTCCAATGTAGAACGACTGGCCGACACATGCCCACGCCTGTCCACAGGCGCGCCGGCCCATCGAGCACCCGGGCCGTCGGCAGGGCGCCCGGGTCCTGCCTCGCGCACGACCCGTACGGGGCGCACCCGCGTGCCTCGAGGCACCAGGCACCAGGCACCAGGCACCAGGCGCCAGGTCAGCGCAGCTCAGGTCTCCCCGCCGATGTCGACGACATAGGCCTCGTAGACCAGGTCCGCCCCGGCCTGCCGGTGCCGCGCCAGCGACCGCAACAGGTCCGCGCACCCCTCACGCAGCGCCTCGACCCCGACGAGGTCGGCGACCCGCTCGGCATCGGACACCAGTGTCTCGACCGCCGGCAGCAGGTGGGTGTGCTCGCGGTCGAGCCGGGAGACCGCCCCCGACAGGCGCGGTGAACTGGCCACCACCTGGGCGAACAGGCCATCCGGCGCCTCGGTGACCTCGACGTGCACCCGCAGGTCGGCGGACAGCTCGACCAGGGCGGCGTGCACGCGCTCGGCCCACGCGGCGACCCGGCCGGGTGCGGGCGCCGTCAGCGCCTGCTCGACCGCGGCCATGGACTCGCCCATCTCCGCGCGCCGGCGGCGCAGGACCTCTAGCTCCGGCGGCAGCGTCGCGGTCGGTGTCGTGCTCGGTGTCGTGGTCTCGGACATCGGTGCCTCCCAGCGGGACGAGGGGCCGACCCCATGCTCCGCCCACCGGTGGTCGCCGTCCAGACCCACGGGTGCGTCGCGGTCCAGACCGGTATGCCGTGCCCTCGCCTCCCGGCGAGGGGCGTCAGACGGCAGGCTCCTCCGGGTAGCGCCGGGGCGTCCACACGACGTGCCGCCCGTCGGCACGGCGGACCGCCTGGGTCTGCGAGGAGCCGACGATGAGCAGGGTGCGCATGTCCACCTCGGTCGGCTCGAGGTCGGTCAGGGCCACGACCCGCACCGACTCCTGCGGACCACCCACGTCACGCGCCACGACCACCGGCGTGTCCGGTGCGCGGTGCTCCAGCAGCAGGTCACGCACAGCAGCGACCTGCCACGTGCGGCTGCGCGAGGCCGGGTTGTAGAGGGCGAGCACGAGGTCCGCAGCGGCGGCGGCTGCCACCCGTCGGCTCACCACGTCGAACGGCTTGAGCCGGTCCGACAGCGAGATCGTCGCGAAGTCGTGCCCCAGCGGGGCGCCGACCCGGGCTGCCGCCGCGTGCGCAGCGGTCATGCCGGGCAGCACCCGGACCGGGACGTCGGCATACCCCTCCTCGCAGGCGACCTCGAGCACGGCGCTCGCCATGGCGAACACCCCCGGGTCGCCGGAGGAGACCACGGCCACCCGCCGGCCGGACCGGGCCAGGTCGAGGGCGAAGGTGGCCCGCTCGGACTCCACCTTGTTGTCGGAGGCGTGCCGACGCTGGCCGGGCCGGGCGGGCACGCGGTCGATGTAGGTGCTGTAGCCCACCAGGTCGTCGGCGACGGCGAGGGCGCCGCGGGCCTCGGGGGTGAGCCACGCCGGTCCGGCGGGCCCGAGGCCCACGACCACGACCTCCCCGGCGCCGGGCGGCACCAGCGGAACCTTGGCCTCTGCAACGGTTTCCGCAGGCGCGCCCACCTCGCTGGGCACCAGGGCGACGGAGAAGTAGGGCACCGACTCCTCGTCGACGTCGGCGAGCCGGCCGGTGCGTTCCCCGGCCATCGTGGCGCGCTCGACGTACCACGCGTCCTCCAGCCGCCCGGCCTGCTGCAGGGCCCGTTTCACCGCCGGGAAGGTGCGCCCGAGCTTGAGCACGACCGCGGAGTCGGTCGAGGACAGCCGCGCCGCGAGCTCCTCCTCCGGCAGCGTCCCCGGCAGCACCGTGAGCACCTCACGGTCCTCGACCAGCGGTCGCCCCAACCGGCTCGCCGCGGCGTTGACCGAGCTGATCCCGGGGACCACCTCGGTGGGGTAGCGGTGCGCGAGCCGCTTGTGCATGTGCTGGTAGGAGCCGAACAGGAACGGGTCGCCCTCACACAGCACCGCCACGTCGCGCCCGGCGTCGAGGTGGGCCGCCAGCCGCTGTGCGGCCTCCTCGTAGAACTCCTCCAGGGCCGCGCGGTAGCCACCGGGGTGGTCGGTGCCCTCGGTGGTGACGGGGTAGACCAGCGCCTCCTCGACCTGGTCGGCGCGCAGGTGGCCGGCGGCGATGCTGCGGGCGATGCTGCGCCCGTGGCGCGCCGAGTGGTAGGCCACGACGTCAGCCGCGCCGACGAGCTCGACGGCCCGCAGGGTCATGAGGTTCGGGTCCCCCGGCCCCAGCCCCACGCCGTACAGGCGCCCGGTTTGCTTGTCCGACAGGCTCATTCGACCTCACTCGCGATCGCGTTGACGGCGGCGGCGACGATGGCGCTGCCGCCCCGGCGGCCCCGGACCACCACGTGCTCCAGGCCCAGGTCGCTGTCGACCAGGGCCTGCTTGGACTCGGCCGCCCCGATGAACCCCACCGGTATGCCGAGCACCGCCGCCGGGCGCCACGGCACCGTGCGCAGGTGGTCCAGCAGGTGGAAGAGGGCGGTGGGGGCGTTGCCGATGGCCACGACCGCGCCGTCGAGGCGCTCGCCCCACAGCTCCACGGCCGCGGCGGTGCGCGTGGTGCCCAGCTGACGGGCCAGGTCGGGCACGCGCGGGTCGGAGAGCGCGCACACCACGTCGTTGTCGCGGGGGAGCCGGGCGCGGGTGATCCCGCTGGCCACCATCTGGGCGTCGCACAGCACCGGGGCGCCGGCCCGCAGCGCCGCGCGGGCGCGCAGGACGGCATGGGGGGTCGCCACCACGTCCGCGGCCAGGTCGACCATGCCGCACGCGTGGATCATCCGCACGACCACCTGGGCGGTGGCCGGGTCGAACGCCTCGAGGTCGGCCTCGGCGCGGATCGTGGCGAACGACTGCCGGTAGATCTCGGCGCCGTCCTTTTCGTACTCCATGCGGGTCTCCATCAGGGGGTGCGCCGGGCGTCCGAGACGGCCCCGGCAAGGGCTTGCGGCGAGGCGTCGGGGGCGAGGGAGGTCTGCGTCGGGGGCTCGGCGATGTCGTGCCGCTCCAGCACGTAGTGGCCGCCGGGCTGGGCGACGACCTCCACCCGGGCGCCGGTGGGGTGGCCGCAGCGTCGCTCGCAGCCGGACCAGTGCAGGGGCAGAAGCGTTGTGCTGGACGCCTTCTGGGACGTGAAGGCGGCCACGGCATCGGCATGCACGTCGGCGAGTGACTTGGCGCACCCCGGCCGCCCCGCGCAGGCCGTGACCCCGGCTCGGGGTGAGCGGGCGTTGGTCACGAACCCGGCCGAGGCCAGGGAGGCCAGGCCGGTGGTGCATCCCGCGAGGTCGACGCCCGGGATGACGACGCCCCGCCACGGCGTGAGTCGCAGGTTCCCGGCCGCGGTCCGGGCCAGCTCGACGAGAGCCTGCCAGGCGGCAGCGGGGGCCCGTCCCAGCGGTACCGCGACGGAGAGCGTGGCCGGGCCGTCGGGGGACCGAACCACCCCGAGCGCAGGTCCCGGACGGCGGCCCGCAGAGGGGCGCAGCCCCGGGTCCGACCGCTCGTGGGGTACGCCACGTTCCGCCAGCAGGGCCTGGACGGCGGCGAGCAGGTCGAGCGGGTTGCCGACGAGGTCACGGACGCGCCAGGAGTCCGCTCCGGCAGCCGCACGCGCCCCGAGGAAGGCCTCGGACGCGCCCGCAGCGCAGCGCGCCGCGTCCGCCGTGGCGACGGTCAGCCCGGTCGGCAGACCGCCGAGCAGCAGCTCCGCGATGCGCTCGGCCCGGGCGACCAACGTCACATCGGCGTCGAGCGCGGCGACGTCGTGGCGACCGTCGTCGAAGGCGACGAGGAAACGACCCGGCAGTGCGGCCAAAGTCGTTGTGCCGCAGAGGATTCCGTCGTACTCCGCGACGGACGGCGTGAGGTCCGACAGGCCTCGGCCGTCGAGGCCGGACAGCGGCGAGAGCAGGACGTTGCGGGCGCGGTCGTGGGCCACCGACGGCAGGAGGCCCACGGCATGCAGACGGTCGGCGAGGTCGCCACCGCAGGACGGCGGCAGCCCTCTGAGCTGGAGGTTCCCCCGGGAGGTGACCTCGATCGAGCCGTCGCCGAGTTCCGTTGCAGCACAGAGGATCTCATGCAGCTGGTCGACGCTGATGAGACCGCCTGGGACACGGATCCTGGCCACGGAACCGTCGTCGGCAGCGTGCAGCCGGACAGCCCCCGGGCACCGGTCAGGGCGACCCCGCGACAAGGTCGACGGGGTCGCCAGAGGGGGGTCCGCGGCGGGCATGGCGGTGGAGCATACCCACGCCGCATGACCACTCCGGGCTGTCGTCCGGACCGCTGGTCTGGCTATGCTCGCGGCCAGCGCTCACTTGAGCGTCCTTTCGCCGGAAGACGGCGCAAGGGGAGGAAGCCGGTGTGAATCCGGCGCGGTCCCGCCACTGTGACCACGGCCCAGCCGTGGGAGTCAGGAACTCCCGTCGTCTTCTCTCACCCGGGGCGTGGACACCCCAGGAAGAGGTTCAGCGTGCTGCTGTTGTTGTCGACCTCCGACACCGACCTGATGAGCGCCCGGGTGGCCGACGGCCCCGTCGGCTGGCGCTACGCCAACCCCGCCCGGCTGCTGCCGGAGGACCTGCCCTCCTTGCTGGAGGGCACCGACCTCGTCGTCGTGCGCCTCCTCGGTGGCCGCCGCGCCTGGGCCGACGGCCTCGACGCGCTGCTCGCCGGTCACCGTCCGGTCGTCGTCCTCTCCGGGGAGCAGGCTCCGGACGCCGAGCTGATGGGCCTGTCCACCGTCGCCGCCGGGATCGCCGCGCAGGCCCACGCCTACCTCGCCCACGGCGGGCCGGCCAACCTCGAGGCGCTGGCCCGGTTCCTGTCCGACACCGTGCTGCTGACCGGGCACGGCTTCGACGCCCCGCTCGTGGCACCGGCCTGGGGCCATCTGGAACGGGCGGCCGCAGCGACGCCGAGCGCCGGGCCCCAGCCGACCGTGGCGGTGCTCTACTACCGGGCCCACCACATGAGCGGCAACACCGGCTTCGTCGACGCCCTCTGCGGCGCGGTCGAGGCCGCCGGTGGCCGGGCCCTGCCGCTGTGGTGCGCCTCGCTGCGCGACGCCGACCCCGGCCTGCTGGACGCGCTCGCCGAGGCCGACGTCGTGGTCACCACGGTGCTCGCCGCCGGCGGCACCCGGCCCGCCGACGCGCAGGCCGGTGGCGACGAGGACGCCTGGGACGCCGGCGCGCTGGCCTCCCTGGACGTGCCCCTGCTGCAGGCGCTGTGCCTGACCAGCTCCCGCCAGCAGTGGCAGGCCAACGACGAGGGGCTCTCCCCGCTGGACGCCGCCACGCAGGTGGCCGTGCCCGAGTTCGACGGGCGGGTCATCACGGTCCCGTTCTCGTTCAAGGAGATCGACGCCGACGGGCTCCCCGCCTACGTCGCCGACCCCGAGCGTGCCGCGCGCGTGGCCGGCCTCGCCGTCGCGCACGGCCGCCTGCGCCACCTCGACCCAGCGCAGCACCGCGTCGCCCTGGTCCTGTCGGCCTACCCCACCAAGCACGCCCGCATCGGGAACGCCGTCGGCCTCGACACCGGGGCCAGCGCCATGGCCCTGCTGCGCCGGATGCGGGACGAGGGCTGGGACCTCGGCCCGGCCGACGGCCCCGGTGCCTTGCCCGGGCTGGCCGCCGGCGACGGCGACGCCCTCATCCACGCGCTCATCGAGGCCGGCGGCTACGACCCCGACTGGCTGACCGCCGAGCAGCTCGCCGGCAACCCGGTGCGTATCCCGGCCGCCGACTACCGCCGCTGGTACGCCACCCTGCCGGCCGGCCTGCGCGCCCAGGTCGAGGAGCACTGGGGCCCGCCGCCCGGCGAGCTGTATGTCGACCGGTCCCGCAACCCCGAGGGTGACCTCGTGCTCGCGGCACTGCGGGCGGGCAACCTGCTGGTCCTCGTGCAGCCGCCGCGGGGCTTCGGGGAGAACCCGATCGCGATCTACCACGACCCGGACCTGCCGCCGTCGCACCACTACCTCGCGGCCTACCGCTGGATCGCCGCGCGGCAGGAGGACGGTGGGTTCGGCGCCGACGCGGTGGTCCACCTCGGCAAGCACGGCAACCTGGAGTGGCTGCCGGGCAAGAACGCGGGCCTGTCCGCGGAGTGCGCCCCGGACGCGGTGCTCGGCAACCTGCCCCTGGTCTACCCGTTCCTGGTCAACGACCCCGGTGAGGGCACCCAGGCCAAGCGCCGCGCCCACGCCGTGCTGGTGGACCACCTCGTGCCGCCGATGGCCCGCGCCGAGAGCTACGGCGACATCGCCCGGCTCGAGCAGCTGCTCGACGAGCACGCGAACGTGGCCACCCTCGACCCCGCCAAGCTGCCCGCGATCCGCAGCCAGATCTGGACCCTGCTCCAGGCGGCGAAGATGGACCACGACCTCGGCCTGGCCGGACGGCCCGACGACGAGCGCTTCGACGACATGATCATGCAGATCGACGGGTGGCTCTGCGAGATCAAGGACGCCCAGATCCGCGACGGGCTGCACGTGCTCGGGCAGGCGCCGCAGGACGCGGCCCGCGTCGACCTCGTCCTGGCCATCCTGCGCGCCCGGCAGATCTGGGGCGGCAGCCACGCCGTCCCCGGCCTGCGCGAGGCGCTCGGCCTCGACGAGTCCGCCGCGGACCGGGGCGGGGCCGACCGGGCCGAGGCGCTGGCCCGCGAGGTGGTGCTCGCCCTGGAGCGCCACGGATGGGACGCCGACGCCGTCGATGCGGCCCTCGCCCTCGTGCCGCAGGAGCGGGTCGAGGCCGTCGGGCAGGTGCTGGACTTCGCCGTGGCCCAGGTGGTCCCGCGGCTGGCCGCGACCACCGACGAGCTCGACGCGGTGGTGCACGCCCTGCGCGGCGGTTTCGTCCCCGCCGGTCCGTCGGGCTCACCGCTGCGCGGCCTGGTCAACGTGCTCCCCACCGGCCGCAACTTCTACTCCGTCGACCCCAAGGCGGTGCCGAGCCGCCTCGCGTGGGAGACCGGCCAGCGCCTCGCCGAGTCGCTGCTGGCCCGCCACCGCGACGACACGGGGGAGTGGCCGACCTCGGTCGGGCTGTCCCTGTGGGGCACCAGCGCCATGCGCACCGCCGGGGACGACATCGCCGAGGCCCTGGCCCTGCTCGGTGTCCGGCCCGTCTGGGACGACGCCTCCCGCCGGGTGACCGGGCTCGAGGTCGTCCCCCTGGAGGAGCTGGGCCGCCCGCGCATCGACGTCACGCTGCGCATCTCCGGCTTCTTCCGCGACGCCTTCCCCCACGTCATCGGGCTGCTCGACGACGCCGTTCAGCTGGTCGCCGGCCTGGAGGAAGGCCCGGCCGACAACCGGGTCCGTGCTCACGTGCAGGCCGACCTCGCCGAGCACGGCGACCCGCGTCGGGCCACCACCCGCATCTTCGGCTCCCGGCCCGGCACCTACGGCGCCGGCCTGCTCCAGCTGATCGACAGCAAGGACTGGCGCACCGACGCCGACCTCGCCGAGGTCTACTCCGTCTGGGGCGGCTACGCCTACGGTCGCGGGCTCGACGGCCGGCCGGCGCGCGAGGAGATGGAGACGGCCTACCGGCGGATCGCGGTCGCGGCCAAGAACACCGACACCCGCGAGCACGACATCGCCGACTCCGACGACTACTTCCAGTTCCACGGTGGCATGGTCGCCACGGTGCGGGCGCTCACGGGCGCCGCGCCCGCGGCATACATCGGGGACAGCACCCGGCCCGAGACGGTGCGCACGCGCACCCTGGCCGAGGAGACGGCGCGGGTCTTCCGCTCCCGCGTGGTCAACCCGCGCTGGATGGAGGCGATGCGCCGCCACGGCTACAAGGGCGCGTTCGAGATGGCGGCCACCGTCGACTACCTGTTCGGCTACGACGCCACGACCGGCGTGGTCCACGACTGGATGTACGACCGGGTCACCCGCGAGTACGTCCTGGACGAGGTCAACCGCGCGTTCCTGGAGTCCGCCAACCCGTGGGCGCTGCACGGCATGGCCGAGCGCCTGCTCGAGGCGGTCTCGCGCGGGCTGTGGTCCGAGCCGGACCCCGAGGTGCTGGCCGCGCTGCGGCAGGCCTACCTCGAGGCCGAGGGCGACCTCGAGGCCGGTCGCTGACCCAGGGCCTCCGCGGTGACCGCTGCCCGTTGCCCGGACTGGCAGCACCCACCCGCACCACCACCTCACACGAAGGGCCACCCGTTGCGTCCCGACGCTCCCACCTACCCGTTCACCGCCGTCGTCGGCATGGACGACCTGTCCCTCGCGCTGTGCCTGTCGGCGGTCTCGCCGGCCATCGGCGGCGTCCTCGTCCGCGGCGAGAAGGGCACCGCCAAGTCGACGATGGTCCGCGCCCTGGCCGCGGTGCTGCCACCGGTAGAGGTCGTGCAGTCGTGCCGGTTCTCCTGTGCCCCAACGGTTCCGGACGCCTCCTGCCCGGACGGGCCGCACTTCAACGCCCCGGTCGAGACGCGTCCGGTCCGGCTGGTGGAGCTGCCCGTCGGCGCCAGCGAGGACCGGGTCGTCGGGTCCCTGCACCTCGACCGGCTCCTCTCGGCCGGTGAGACCGCCTACGAGCCGGGCCTGCTCGCCCAGGCCCACCGCGGCATCCTCTACGTCGACGAGGTCAACCTGCTGCCCGACCACCTCGTCGACACGCTGCTGGACTCCGCCGCCATGGGTCGGGCCCGGGTGGAGCGCGAGGGGGTCTCGGTCACCCACGGTGCCCGGTTCGTCCTCGTCGGCACGATGAACCCCGAGGAGGGCGAGCTGCGCCCGCAGTTGCTCGACCGGTTCGGCCTGGCGGTCGAGGTCGCCGCCAGCCGCGAGGCGGCCGTCCGGGTCGAGGTGGTCCGCCGGCACCTGGCCTTCGAGCGGGACCCCGACGCGTTCGCCGGCCTGCACGCCCAGGGCGAGCTGGCCCTGTCGCTGCGCATCGCCGGGGCCCAGGAACGGGTCGCCGGGGTCGCCCTGCCCGACGCGGCGGTCGAGACCATCGCGCGCATCTGCGCGGCCTACGACGTCGACGGCATGCGCGGCGACCTGGTCACCGCGCGCACCGCCATCGCCCACGCCGCGTGGTGCGGGCGCGACGAGGTGACCGACGAGGACGTGCGCGTCGCGGCCCGCCTGGCGCTGCCGCACCGGCGACGCCGCAACCCCTTCGACGACACCGACGGTGCGGCCGAGGACCTGGAGCAGGTGCTGGCCGAGCAGGCTCC
Organism: Oryzihumus sp.; assembly: GCF_036391795.1. Taxonomy (GTDB): domain Bacteria; phylum Actinomycetota; class Actinomycetes; order Actinomycetales; family Dermatophilaceae; genus Oryzihumus. The sequence goes on along the minus strand of NZ_DASVZH010000107.1, from coordinate 441 downwards.
CGAGGTGCCGGAGGACGACCCGGATCCCAACGGTCCCGGTGACGGCCCCGACGACGACGGCGGTAGCCCCGACGGTCCTGGTGACGGCCCCGACGACGGCGGTGGCCCCGGTGGCGGCCTGCCCCCGCGACCTGACGACAGCGGAAACCGTTCAGGCACAGGCGATCCGGGCTCCGCCGACGCCCCCGAGACTCCCCCAACCCAGGCCGGGCAGCCGTATGCCGCGCGCCTGCTCACGCACCAGCGTCCCGGTCCGGGGGTGGCCGGCCGGCGCTCCCGCGCCACGACCACGCACGGCCGGCACCTGCGCGGCGTACCGCTGGAGGACCGGCGCGGCCAGGGGCTGTCGGTGACCGCGACGGTGCATGCCGCGGCGCGCCGGACCCGAGGGTCCGCGGCGCCGTTGCGGCTGGAGCGCGCCGACCTCCGGCGCAGCCAGCG
>NZ_DASVZH010000106.1:0-25188 GCF_036391795.1 Oryzihumus sp. | reverse complement strand
TGTGGATGGTGGGACGGACACCCGAACCCTTGTGGACATCCGCGGCCCCCGGGGCACAGCAGACGTGAGGTCGACGAACGCGACACGAACCCCCGCGGAAGTGTGCGTTTCGTCGACCTCGGCGGGGCTGGTCAGGTTGCGGGGACACGGTCAGGGGCCGGGGTGGTGGTCCACCCCGGCCCCGGTGGGAGCGGCTCAGCCGTGGGAGGCCACGGAGTCCAGCCACGCCTGGCCGGTCGGCGAACCGATACCCGTCACGTCGTCGTAGCCGGGCCGCACGTGGATCGTGAGGTTGTCGTCACGGTCGAACCACCGCGCCGTGTAGGCGTAGCCGTTGGACTCGTCCACGCCGTTGCGGTAGTCGACCCGCACCGCCCCGGGGTAGGTGCCCAGGTCGGCCTTGGTGATGTCCAGCGTGGCCGACCGCGCGGCGTACAGGGCCGGGTTGGCCAGGCCGAAGCCGTGGCCGGCCTTCTGCACCGCGAGGGCGAACATGCCCGCGTAGAGCGGCGAGGACAGGCTGGTGCCGCCGATGCGGTACTCCGAGTACGCGTCGTGGCCGTCGGGGAACCGCTGCGTCTGGCCGATGAGCATGCCCGTGGTCGGGTCGCCGACCGCGGCCACGTCGGGCACGACGCGCATCGCCGCACCGCCGTAGCGCTGCGACACTGCCGAGGGCACCACGCCCGCCTGGTATGCCGGCTGGCTGAACAGGCGGCTCGTCCCACCTCCGCTGCCGTACAGGTAGGCGGGGGTCGTCCAGGCGCCGTTGCTCAGCGTGCTCTTGCCGGTCTCCCAGCCGAGCTCGAAGACGCGGCCGTTGGACTGCGAGACCCCGAGCGAGGTGCCGCCGACCGCGGTCACCCACGGGCTGGAGGCCGGCCAGTCCGGTGTCGGGGTGGCACCGGCGACCCCGTCGGTCTCGTCGCCGTTGTCGCCGGAGGAGAAGAAGACGCTCATGCCGGTGGCCGCGGCCTGGACGAGCGTGTCGTTCATCGGCTTGACGTAGCCGGGCGGAAGCGCCTCGGAGGAGAACCCGTAGGAGTTCGTCACGATGTCGGCCAGGTGGCTGTCGACGACGTGGTTCAGCGCCGCGTCCATGTCCTGGTAGTTGTTCGCCGAGCCGACGTAGACGATGTCGGCACCGGGGGCCATGGTGTGCACGGCCTCGATGTCGAGGGTCTCCTCACCGCTCCAGCCCTGCGGGTCCTGCGCCGGGTTCTGCGGCCGGGTGAACGTGCCGGGCGCGACGACCTGGGTGAAGTGGCCGCGCAGCGAGGGCAGCCCGTGCCGGGTCGAGTAGGTCTCGACGTCCTGCGCGATCGTCGGCGAGGCGTACGCGTCGACGACGGCCACGGTCACGCCGCTGCCGTCGTTGCCCGAGCCGATCGCCCCGGACATGCCGTACGCGCCCTGCAGCTGCGCACCGGCATACCCGCACGGCGCGAAGGCGGACGGGGTGGACGGCAGGGTGGTGCCGTCCGGGGTCGCGGTGTTCTGCACCGTCTTCTGGCCCCACCAGTCCGAGCACGGCCGGCCGTTGACGAAGACGTCCGGCGGGGGCGCCGACGGGGAGGCCTGCGGGTCGGTCAGGGCCGAGGACTCGTCCAGGCCGACCACCGCCTGCACGGCCGGCAGGGAGGAGGGCAGGCTCAGCGGCGCGCTGTTGGCCCGCAGCCGAGCCCCGGCGTAGGAGTAGTCGCTGAAGGACGTGCCGAAGGCCGAGGACGCCTGGGCAACCGTGCCCACGGCCTCGACGTAGTGGCGGTTGGTCGGCACATGGCCGACCTTGAAGCCCTGTGCCTTGAGCCAGCTGCTGACCGCGTTGACGTCGGACTGCGTCGGGGCGTAGCGCGCGCGGAAGTCCGCGCTCGTCAGGAAGTGCCCGTATGCCGGGTTGCCAGGTGTCGAGACCGCGGTCGCCAGCGACGCGGGGTCACCGCGCCAGCCGAGGTAGACCCGGAAGTCGACGGTCGTGCCGGTGGCCGAGGCCCCGACCCGGTGGGCGGAGGTGGCCCAGGGCGCGACCGAGTCGCCCAGGACCGTGCGCCCGGAGCCCGAGGGGGCGGCGAAGGCGGAGACGGTGGTGGCCGCGACGAGGGTGGTCGCGGCCGCCAGCGCAAGACAGGAACGGTGGATCCTCTGCACGTGTACTCCCTTGGCTGGAGTCGGGACGGCCTGTGGCCGTCTGGCTCGGGACATGACGTCAGTCAGTGGAGCGCGTGCATGCGGCTGTGACAACCGTCTACAACAGTAAAATCTGTGTCTACCTGCCTAGTTGAGGCTGGTTGCGTGCAGGGTGTCGCATTGGCGTGGATCGCCCGATCGGTACCCCGTGAGGAACCACTTCTGCCGCTCCGCGCTGGAGCCGTGGGTCCACGACTCCGGCGTGACCCGGCCCTGGGCCTTCTGCTGGATCCGGTCGTCGCCGACCGCCGAGGCCGCCGACAGTGCCGAGCGGATGTCGTTCTGCGTCAACGGTTTCAGGTAGGTGTTGCCTTGGGCGTCGGTGGTCGTGCTGGCGTCGTGCGCCCACGCCCCGGCGAAGCAGTCGGCCATCAGCTCGATGCGCACCGACCCGCTCTCGGGGCCCTGCGGGTCCTGCTGGGCGGCGTCGAGCACGCCGAGCAGGTCCTGGACGTGGTGGCCGTACTCGTGGGCCACGACGTACTCCTGCGCCAGCGCCCCGCTGTCGGCGCCGAAGCGGGAGGTGAGCTCGCTGAAGAAGCTGGCGTCGATGTAGGCCTTGCCGTCGCGCGGGCAGTAGAACGGGCCGACCTGGTTGGAGGCGGTGCCGCAGGCCGAGGGCACGGCGCCGGAGTAGAGCCGGGTGGTGGCGCGGGTGTAGTTGGTGCCGAAGAACCGGGGCAGGGCCGTGGCCCAGTAGGACTGCACGCTGTTGACCGTGCCGACCACGCGGCACTCGACGTTGGCGTTGGCGTCGGCGCCGGTCCGGCACCGCTGCGCGATCTCGCTCTGGCCGGTCCCGGTCCCGCCCGCACCGCCCGCGCTGCCCGCCGTCGAAGGGTCCTGGCCACCGAGCACGCCCGGGCCGAACACCAGCGCCAGGATGAGCAGCAGGATGCCGCCGGCGCCGCCACCGACGACCAGGCCGCCCCCGGGGAACCCGCCACCGCCGCCGCTCTCGACCTGCGAGGTGTCCAGGCCGGCGTCGTCGTTGAAGCTCATGCGGTGCCTCCGGCAGGTCGCGTCGTCGGGGCGAGGGGTCGGTGCACCGTAGACTAGCCAGCCGGCCCGGACCGTCCGCCGCCCGCCACGGGCGGGCACACGGCATACCCGGGGCCTCACCCCCCACCCGCACCACCTCAAGGAGCCTGCCGTGATCGCCGCCACCGGGATCGAGCTGCGCGCGGGCTCACGGCTGCTGCTGGCCGACGCGACGTTCCGGATCGCGGCCGGGGACCGGGTGGGCCTCGTCGGGCGCAACGGCGCCGGCAAGACGACGCTGACCAAGGTCCTGGCCGGCGCGGGCAGCCCGGCCGCCGGCTCGGTGACCACCTCCGGCGAGGTCGGCTACCTGCCGCAGGACCCGCGCACCGGAGACCTGCACGTGCTGGCCCGCGACCGGATCCTGTCCGCCCGTGGTCTGGACCGGATCATCCGCGACCTGCGCGCGACCGAGGGCTCGATGGCCAGCGCCGACGACGAGACGCGCGACAAGGCGATGGCCCGCTACGCGCGCCTCGACGAGGAGTTCGCCGCGCGCGGGGGGTATGCCGCGGAGTCCGAGGCCGCGGCCATCGCCTCCGCGCTGGGGCTGGACGAGCGCATCCTCGGCCAGGAGCTGGTCACCCTCTCCGGTGGCCAGCGCCGCCGGGTGGAGCTGTCGCGGATCCTGTTCTCCGGGGCGCAGACCCTGCTGCTGGACGAGCCGACCAACCACCTCGACGCCGACTCGATCATCTGGCTGCGCGACTACCTGCGCGCCTACAAGGGCGGGCTGATCATCATCAGCCACGACGTCGAGATGCTCGACACCGTGGTCAACCGGGTGTTCCACCTCGACGCCAACCGGGCCGAGCTCGACCTCTACAACGTCGGCTGGAAGGCCTACCTGCAGCAGCGCGAGACCGACGAGCGCCGGCGCAAGCGGGAGCGGCTCAACGCCGAGAAGAAGGCCAGCACCCTGCTCGCCCAGGCCGACAAGATGCGGGCCAAGGCCACCAAGGCCACGGCGGCGCAGAACATGGCCAAGCGCGCCGAGCGGCTGCTGTCCGGCATCGAGGGGGAGCGGGTCGCCGACAAGGTGGCCAAGCTGCGCTTCCCCGACCCCGCCCCGTGCGGGAAGACCCCGCTGCGCGCCTCCGGGCTGTCCCGGTCCTACGGGTCGCTGGAGATCTTCACCGACGTCGACCTGGCCATCGACCGCGGCTCCCGGGTCGTCGTGCTCGGCCTCAACGGCGCCGGCAAGACCACGCTGCTGCGGATCCTGTCCGGGGTCGACGCCCCGGACACCGGCGACGTGGAGCCGGGGCACGGGCTCAAGCTGGGCTACTACGCCCAGGAGCACGAGAACCTCGACACCGACCGCACCGTGCTGGAGAACATGAAGTCCTCCGCGCCGGACCTCAACGAGACCGAGACCCGCAAGGTGCTGGGGTCGTTCCTGTTCAGCGGCGACGACGTCAACAAGCCGGCCGGGGTCCTCTCCGGTGGCGAGAAGACGCGCCTGTCCCTGGCCATGCTGGTCGTCTCCTCGGCCAACGTGCTGCTGCTCGACGAGCCGACCAACAACCTCGACCCGGCCTCACGCGAGGAGATCCTCGGCGCGCTCAAGACCTACAAGGGCGCGGTCGTCCTCGTCAGCCACGACGAGGGCGCGGTCGAGGCGCTCGAGCCGGAGCGGGTGCTGCTGCTGCCCGATGGTGTCGAGGACCACTGGAACGCCGACTACCGCGACCTCATCGCCCTGGCCTGAGTCCCCTAGGGTCGCGGGCGTGACGAGCACCGAGACCTCCCGGCCCCACCCGCACCTGCGCGCCGAGCGCGACGGCGAGCTGCTGACGCTCACCCTCGACAACCCCGGACGCCGCAACTCCCAGACGCCGAGCCTGTGGACGGCGCTCGCCTCGGTCGGGGAGTCGCTCGACCCCGGTGTGCGCGTGGTCATCGTGCGCGCCGAGGGGCCGTCGTTCTCCGCCGGCCTGGACCGGGCCATGCTCACCCCGCAGGGCGCCCCGGGCGAGGTCAGCGTCCTCGGCCTCGCCGCGCAGGGGGAGGACCCGCTCACCGAGGCCATCGAGGGGTTCCAGCGCGGGTTCGCCATCTGGTCCGAGGTGCCCGCCGTGACCATCGCCGCGGTGCAGGGCCACGCCATCGGCGCCGGCTTCCAGCTCGCCCTGGCCTGTGACCTGCGCGTGGTCGCCGACGACGTGCAGCTCGCCATGCGCGAGACCAGCCTGGGCCTGGTGCCCGACCTCACCGGCACCTCGCCCCTGGTGCGCCTGGTCGGGTACGCCCGGGCGCTGGAGATCTGCGCCACCGGCAGGTTCGTGTATGCCGAGGAGGCCGTCCGCGCCGGCCTCGCCTCCATCGCCGTCCCCGGCGAGGAGCTCGACGCCGTCGCCCGCGACCTGGCCGAGGCGCTGCTGGGTGCCCCGGCGGCGGCCCTGCGGGAGCTGAAGCCGCTGCTGGGTTCCGCCGTGCACGCCACACCGGAGGAGCAGCAGCGCTCCGAGCGGCAGGCCCAGGCTCGCCTGCTCACCGCGATGGTGCGCGGGGGCGGGAAGCAAGCCTGACCCGGCGGTGTTGTCGGACCCGACGAGGATGACGAAGGCACGTGGTCCCGCGGGTTGCGGGAGGGCGCGTGCAGAGCGGAGAGCACATGTCGATGTCGGGCTGGATGATGATGCGGTCGCTGACCCGCGACTCGTCGGTGGCGCAGCGCAAGCTGGCCCCGGGCACCGGCAAGCGGGTGCTCGGCTACGCCCGGCCCTACAAGCGGCAGATCGTCCTGTTCCTCGTCCTCGTCGTGGTCGACGCCGCCCTCGTCGTGGCCACGCCGCTGCTGCTCGGGCAGATCGTCGACAAGGGTGTCATCCCCAAGGACTCCGCCGTGGTTGTCGGCCTGGCCCTGGTGGTGGCGGCGCTGGCGGTGGTCGACGGCCTGCTCGGCCTGGTCGAGCGGTGGTACTCCTCCCGGATCGGTGAGGGGCTCATCTACGACCTGCGCACCGAGGTCTTCAGCCACGTGCTGCGCCAGCCGATCGCGTTCTTCACCCGCGCCCAGACCGGCGCGCTGGTGAGCCGGCTCAACAACGACGTCATCGGCGCCCAGCAGGCGTTCACCTCCACCCTGTCCGGTGTCGTGAGCAACGCCGTCTCGCTGGTCTTCATCGTCATCGCCATGGCCACCCGCTCCTGGCTGCTGACGCTGCTCTCGCTGGCATTGCTGCCCTTCTTCCTCGTCCCGGCCCGCATGATGGGCAAGAAGCTGGCCGGCCTGGCCCACGAGCAGATGGGCCTCAACGCCGAGCTCGGCACCCGCATGACCGAGCGGTTCAACGTGGCAGGGGCACTGCTGGTCAAGCTGTTCGGCCGGCCGCACACCGAGGACGAGCAGTTCGCCGAGCGGGCCGGGCAGGTGCGCGACATCGGCGTGCGGATCTCGCTCAACCGCGCCGTCTTCTTCGTCGGGCTGACCCTGGTCGCCTCCCTCGCGACGGCGATGGTCTACGGCGTCGGCGGCGTGATGGCCGTCAACGGCGGGCTCACCGTGGGCACGCTGCTGGCGCTTGCGGCGCTGCTGGGCCGGCTCTACGGCCCGCTGACCGCGTTGTCCAACGTGCGCGTCGACGTCATGACCGCGCTGGTCTCCTTCGAGCGGGTCTTCGAGGTGCTCGACCTCGAGCCGCTGGTCAAGGAGAAGCCGGAGCCGGTCGCGCTGGAGCGCCGCCCGGTCGCGGTCGACTTCGACCACGTGGCGTTCGGCTACCCCGCGGCCGACCAGATCTCCCTGGCCTCGCTGGAGCAGGTCGCCTCCGGTGACCGCCGCGGCGGGGAGACGGTGCTCAAGGACGTGACGTTCCGTGCCGCCCCGGGTGAGCTCGTGGCCCTGGTCGGCCCGAGCGGCGCCGGCAAGACCACGATCACCTCGCTGGTCGCCCGGCTCTACGACCCCAGCTCCGGCGCGGTGCGGCTGGACGGGGTGGACCTGCGCGACGCCAGCCTGGAGTCGGTGCACGACGTCGTCGGTGTGGTGACGCAGGAGGCGCACCTGTTCCACGACACCATCCGGGCCAACCTCGCCTACGCCCGGCCCTCGGCCACCGAGGCCGAGATGGTCGAGGCACTGCGCGCGGCCCAGGTGTGGGACCTGGTCTCGCAGCTGCCCGAGGGTCTGGACACGGTCGTCGGCGACCGCGGGCACCGGCTCTCCGGTGGCGAGAAGCAACGCCTGGCCATCGCCCGGCTGTTGCTCAAGAGCCCCGGCCTGGTCGTCCTCGACGAGGCGACCGCCCACCTCGACAGCGAGTCCGAGGTGGCGGTCCAACGGGCGCTCGACACCGCGCTGCACGGCCGCACGGCGCTGGTCATCGCCCACCGCCTGTCCACCGTGCGCGGGGCCGACCAGATCCTCGTGGTCGAGGCCGGACGGATCGTCGAGCGCGGCACGCACCTGGAGCTGCTGGCCAAGGGCGGCCTCTACGCCGACCTCTACACGACCCAGTTCGCCGACCAGGGCAGCGTCGCCTGACGCCACGAGCGGCTGCTGCGACAGGTGGCGCCGACTGATGCCCGCACGGGTGGCGTGAACGCCAGGGCCGGCACCGGGTCGGCCCTGGGCCGTCCGGGTCAGGAGTCGTCGGCGCCGGGGACCTCACCCCTGCCGATCGCCGCGCAGAGCCGCTCGTGGTCGCGCTCGGTCTGGTCGGCGTAGTCGACGGCGAACCTGGCGATGGCCCGGTCGAAGCCCTGGCCCGACCCGAGGTAGCCATGGATCGCGCCGGCGTCGCCGCTGCGCGCGTGGGCGCGGGCCAGCGTCCACCCGCAGAGCTCGGCGAACAGCACCAGGGACTCCCCGCTCATCAGCTCGGTGTCGACCTTGCCCTTCATGTCCCAGAGCTGGCGCACGTAGTAGTCCACGCCGTCGACCGCTCCGCTGGTCCAACCCAGGAAGATGTCGCCCGCCGACTGGATGACGCGCTGCCCCTCGACCACGCGCCGGCCCTGGTGGTCCTGCTCGGCCGGCTTCGCATGCGGCTCGAGGACCGACCGGCCCGCCTGCTTGACCTGCAGCACCAAGGGAGCCCTGGCGTCGCCCGCGTCGAAGAGCACCGCCCAGCAGCGGGTGCCGACGCTGCCCACGCCGACCACCTTGACGGCGTAGTCCACGAGCTCGAAACGGTCGAACAGCACCTGTACGTGGTGCGGGAGCGTGCTGCGGTAGGCGCTCATCGCGCGATGCACGATGTCGTCGTCCTGCGGGTGGTGGTAGAGACGGGGCGGGTCGTCGCGGAAGCGCAAGGTCCCGTCCACAGTGGTGGTGAGGCGACGAAACGCCCTGAGATTGTCCTTGCGGCGTGCCTTCCCGATGCGGCGGTGGGCCAGGCGTTTCTGCTGCGCGTCGATCTGCGCGTGCGTGACGACGGCCTGGAGGGTCAGGCTGTCGATGCTCGAGTACCAGACCTCCAGCGGACGTGCCCTGGCGTACTCCGCCATCCGGAGCCGGTAGCTGCGCGCCGCTGCCGTGGCCGCTCCGCTGCAGACCTCGGGCGAGAAGCCGTTCTGTCGGCCGGCCACCACCGTGCTGGCGGCCAGGCGCTTCAGGTCCCACTCGAAGGGCGCCGGGAGCGTCTCGTCGAAGTCGTTGATGTCGAAGTTGATCTCCCGCTCGGGGGTGCCCAGCAGGCGGAAGTTGCCGATGTGGGCGTCGCCGCAGGCCTGCACCCACAGACCGGACTGCGCGGTCGTGGCCAGGTCTGCGGCCATCACCGAGGCGGAGCCGCGCAGGAACGTGAACGGGGAGGCAGCCATGCGGCCGTACCGCAGGGCGAGCAGCTCAGGAAGGCGCTCGGCGTCGGTGGCGCGCAGTGTGGCCACCGGGTCCGGGCGGGAGTCCGGCGGCTGCCAGCAGGCATGGCTCGAGCGTGGGACAGTGCTGCGCAGGGCCCGGCCCATCGCGCGCCGCTGTGACGGAGCCGGGAGGCCCATGACAGCCCTCCTTGGTCCACGATTCAGTGGACTCAATCGTCGCGTCCCGCGTCCGGGCCGCGCGTGCCCTTCGTCCCGCGGCTCAGAGGCTGCGGGTGGACCCGCCGTCGACGGAGACCATGGCGCCGGTCATGTACGACGCGGCGGGCGAGGCGACGAACGCCGCGACCCGGCCCACCTCCTCGGGCCGGCCGTAGCGGCGCAGCGGGATGTGCTGCTCGCGCTCGCGGCGGGTGCTCTGCGGGCGGCCGGTCGCCTCGTCGAGCTCACGGACCCGGTCGGTGTCGATCCGGCCCGGCAGGATCGCGTTGACCCGGGCGCCACGTGGGCCGAACTCGTCGGCCAAGGTCTTGGCGGCCATGGCCAGCCCGGGCCGCAGGCCGTTGGACAGCGCCAGCCCGGGCAGCGGCGCCCGCACCGAGGTCGACAGGATGAAGGTGATGCTGACCCCCTCCTGGGTGCTGGTGGCCAGCGTGGCGCGGGCCAGCCGCAACGGGCCGAGGAAGACGGACTCGAACGCCGAGCGCCACACCTCATCGGTGACGTCCTCGACCGCACCGTGCGGGGGCCCGCCGACGCTGATGACCGCACCGTCGATCCGGCCGTAGCGGGCCATCGCGGCCGCCACCAGCGCGTCGGCGGTCGCCGGGGCCGCCAGGTCACCGGCGATCCCGATCGCGTGGTCAGGGCCGCCGAGCCGGCCCGCGGCGCTGGTCACCGCGGCCTCGTCGCGGGCGCACAGCACCACGCGCGCCCCCTCGGCCACGAGCGCCTCGGCCGAGGCGAACCCCAGCCCCCGCGAGGCCCCGCTGACGACGTACACCCGGTCCCTCAGCCCCAGCTCCATGGGCTCATCGTGCCCGAGGAGGCGGCCCACGGCGCGCAGGCGCGTCAGCCCGCAGCCGGACTGCCTGCGACCGAGCCCACGGGCGCCGGGCAGCGGCGCCAGGCTCGCAGCCCACGCGCGGCTCAGCCGTCGAACACCGACCAGCAGAGGTCGTTCCGCAGTCGCTGGTCGTCGAGGACGAGCTCGCGAATCGCCGTCGGGAGCTGGTTGCGCTGCCATCGGCACTCGAGCCGCCCCGCGGCCTCGGCCTCGCCACCCGCCGCGGCAGCACGGGCGGCCCTGATCGCATACGCGGCCGCACCGAGCTCGTGTGCTGCGACGTGCGCGACGGCCCCGGCCTGGCCGGCAGCGTAGGCGGCGTGCCGTGCCGCCCCGCGCAGCTCTCTGGCCGCGCCCATGGCGTGGCCGCCCGCCGCGCGAGCCTCGGTCATCGTGGCCTCGCCACTCGCCCAGGCGCGGGCGTGCTCGATCGCCTGACGCGGTCGCGGGTCACCAGGTCGAGCCATCTCGAAGAGGGGAAGGACGTGCTCCGCGCACGAGGCCGCCCACAGGGCGAGCAGCTGGTGGTCGGCGTCGGTGAGCGTCCCGCCGCGGCGGATCGTCACCAAGCGCGGGTCCCGAGCCTTCGGGAGGATCATGGCCGGCCTCCTTCCTGCCTGCCACGGTGGCACACCGTGGCGCGGCCCTCAGGCGTCCTCCTCGTCCCAGATCCGCACCTTCTTCGGCTTCGGCTGCGGGGGCAGGCCCGCGGCGACGGCCTTCTGCTCGTCCGCCTCGCGCCGGATGCCGACCCCGACGAGGACGAACCCGGCCACACCGAACAGCCACCACTGGAAGGCGTAGGCCAGGTGCGGGCCCTCGTCGGTGTCCGGCGCGGCCAGGGGCGTGGCCCGGGCGATGGGCTCGGAGGAGGCCGACTGCTCGGACTTGACGATGAGGTAGCCGCCGTAGAGCTGGGTGCCGGTCGCCTGGGCGGCCTCGGGCAGGTTGATCGAGGCGAGCTGCCCGGTCGGCATCTCCTTGTGCAGGCTCGGCTCGCCCTGGCGCAGCCAGCCGGTCACCGTCACCGTGCCGGTCGGGGTTGCCGGGATGTCCGGGCGTGACGCCGCGGTCTGGGCGTTGTCGATCCAGCCGCGGTCGACGAGGAGGGCGCCGCCGGGCACCTGCAGCGGGACGACCACCTCGTAGCCGTAGTTCCCGTCGTTGGGTCGGTTGCGCACCAGCTGCAGCCCCTGGGCGTCGTAGGTGCCGGTCACGCGCACCGGCGTCCACTCCTCCGACAGCGGCAGCGGGGTCCCCACGCTCGGCAAGGCCCTGCTCAGCGGCTCGGGCGCTGCGGTGTAGTGCGAGGTGATGCGGTGCGCCTTGGCGTGCGCGTTGACGTGCCGGCCCCACTGCCACCGCCCGAGGTAGAAGCAGGCGACGGCGAACACGGCAGCCGCCGCCAACGCGGCCAGCCACCGACGGGTGAGGAGCACCTTCAGCACGTCTTGACGTTACCCGGCATACCCTTGGAGTCATGACGAGCCTCCCGATGCCCCAGGTACGCCCCACCGGGCTGCCGGACACCTTCGGGCGGGTGGCGACCGACCTGCGCGTGTCCGTGACCGACCGGTGCAACCTGCGCTGCACCTACTGCATGCCGGCCGAGGGGCTGCCGTGGCTGCCCAAGCCGGAGATGCTCACCGACGCCGAGCTGCTGCGCGTCATCGGCATCTTCGTCGGGCTGGGGGTGCGCCAGGTGCGCCTCACCGGGGGTGAGCCGCTGCTGCGGCGCTCCCTGGTCGAGGTCGTCGCCGGTATCGCGCAGATGTCACCGCGGCCGCAGATCGCCATGACCACCAACGGTGTCGGCCTCGACCGGCTCGCCGGCCCCCTGGCCGCCGCGGGCCTGGACCGCGTGAACGTCAGCCTCGACACGATCGACCCGGCCGAGTTCGAGGCCCTGACCCGGCGCGACCGGTTCTCCGACGTGGAGAAGGGCCTCAAGGCGGCGGCCAACGCCGGGCTGACCCCGGTCAAGGTCAACGCCGTCGCGATGCGCGGGGTCAACGACCACTCGGTCGCCGACGTCCTGCAGTGGTGCCTGGACCGCGGTTACAGCCTGCGCTTCATCGAGCAGATGCCGCTGGACGCCCAGCACTCGTGGGAGCGCAGCGAGATGGTCACCGCCGAGGAGCTGCGCCACCGGCTCTCGCAGCGGTTCACGCTGACCCCGCTGCCCTCCGCCGAGCGCGGCAGCGCCCCGGCCGAGCTGTTCCTCGTCGACGGCGGCCCGGAGACGGTGGGCGTCATCGCCAGCGTCACCGCGCCGTTCTGCGCGGCCTGCGACCGGGTCCGGCTCACTGCCGACGGCCAGGTGCGCAACTGCCTGTTCGCCGCCGGGGAGGTCGACCTGCGCGGCCCGCTGCGCGAGGGAGCGTCCGACGAGGAGCTGGCCGAGCTGGTGCGCGGGGAGATGTGGCGCAAGGCCCGGGGCCACGGCATCGGCGACCCCGACTTCCACCAGCCGGCCCGGCCCATGTCCGCGATCGGCGGCTGAGCCCCCCGCCGGCTGCCCTGGCACGGCGGCCGGGCGGCCGGCCGCCGCAAACCGCTGGCATCGGCCCGCGGCGTGCAGGGGCTCACCCCGCTCGTGTCGTCACCGCGTGAAGCACACGCCGACCAGGAGGCCGTCCTGCGTCTGCAACCGGGCGATCGTCTGGCCCCAGGGCTCGGTGCGTGGCGGGTGCAACAGCGTGTAGCCCTGCGCCTCCAGCTCCTGCGCGGCGGCCTCGACGTCATCCACCTCGAACTCGATGCTGGCCTGCGGCACGGGGTGGGTGTCGGGCCAGGACGCCTGGCCGAAGCACGACACGGCGGCCTCGGCGAGCGGCCAGACACCGAAGTGTCGCGTGCCGGCCACCGCCTCGGAGAAGACGTAGTCCGAGCCCTCGGCGCCGGCCGGTTGCAGCGGCAGACCCAGGGCGTCCACGAACAGGTGCCGGTCCTGCACCGGATGGGCGCTGACGACCGAGACGCTGGTGACGTATCGAATGTCCATGGCTCCACCATGCGTCCACCCACCGACAGCCCGGGAGTCCGCAGGCCGGGAGTCGTCAGACGGTCTCGTCGGTCAGCTCGCCGACCGGCACCACGTCCTTGAGGAACCCGCGCACGCTGAGGAAGTCGCCCAGGGTCGTGCGGTGGTCCTCGCAGGCCAGCCAGGTCTTGCGCCGGTCCGGCGTGTGCAGCGCGGGGTTGTTCCACAGCAGCCCGTAGACCGCGTCCGCGCGGCAGCCCTTGGCGCTGCAGACCAACCGCCCGGCATACCCGTCGGCATCGCCCGTGGCGCCCAGCAGGCTCACTGCCGGTCCTCGGGACGCTCCCGGATCCGGCGCTGGTCCGGCGGGGGGACCGGGGCGACCGTGCCGACGGCGCGGGCCCGGGTCGCGTTGGCCATCACGACGGCGACGTAGGGCAGGATCACCGCACCCACGACGAGGATCCACCCGACCAGCGTCCAGTGCAGCACCACGATGGCGAGCACGGAGAGCAGGAAGCAGACGGTGCGGATGCCCATCGAGACCAGGTAGCGGCGCATCCGCTCGGCCTGGTCGTCGCGCAGCGACTCCGGCGCGCTGGTGACGGAGTAGACCGGGTCCTGGGGGTGACCGCTTCGCCGTCTCACCCCCTCACGATACGTCGCTGCCGATGCGGCGTACCCACCGGTAGTGGACTAGGTTCCGAACGAAACCGGACCGCCCGAGACCCTGGAGGACCCCACCCATGGCCGACCCGCGCAACGTGCTCGTCACCGGAGGAAACCGGGGCATCGGCCTGGCCATCGCACGGGCCTTCGCGGAGGCGGGCGACGACGTCGTCATCACCAACCGCTCCGGTGACGCCCCCGAGGGCCTGCGCGCCGTGAAGTGCGAGGTCACCGACTCCGCCTCCGTCGACGCCGCCTTCACCGAGGCAGAGGAGCTGCTCGGCGGTCCGGTGGAGGTGCTCATCGCCAACGCCGGCATCACCCGCGACACGCTGCTGATGCGCATGAGCGACGAGGAGTTCGACTCCGTCATCGACACCAACCTCGCCGGCGCGTTCCGCTGCGCCCGGCGTGCGAGCAAGGGCATGATCCGCCTGCGCAGGGGCCGGATCGTGTTCATCTCCAGCGTGGTCGGGCTCTACGGCTCGCCCGGCCAGACCAACTACGCCGCCAGCAAGGCCGGCCTGGTCGGCCTCGCCCGCTCGATCTCGCGCGAGCTCGGCGGCCGGGGGATCACGGCCAACGTCGTGGCGCCCGGCTTCATCGAGACCGACATGACCGCCGAGCTGCCCGAGGACCGCAAGAAGGCCTACCTGGCCACCATCCCGGCCGGGCGCTTCGCGACGCCGGCCGAGGTCGCGGCCGCGGTGCGTTTCGTCGCCTCGGACGACGCGGCCTACATCACCGGCGCGGTCCTCCCGGTCGACGGCGGCCTGGGCATGGGCCACTGACGCACGGCAGCCCACCGACCCCGCACACGAGAGAGAGCAACGACGCAATGGGAATCCTCGAGGGCAAGAAGCTTCTCGTCACCGGAGTCCTCATGGACTCCTCGATCGCCTTCCACGTGGCCAGGCTCGCCCAGGAGCAGGGCGCCGAGGTGGTGCTGACCTCCTTCGGCCGCACCATGAAGATCACGCAGACGATCGCGAGGCGGCTGCCCACCACGCCCCAGGTGATCGAGCTCGACGTCACCAACCAGGAGCACCTCGACACGCTGGCCGAGCGTGCCGGTGAGGTCCTCGGCAGCCTCGACGGGGTGCTGCACTCGATCGGCTTCGCCCCGCAGGGCGCGTTCAACTTCCTCGAGGGCACCTGGGACGACGTGGCCACGGCGATGCACGCCTCCGCCTACTCCCTCAAGGCGCTCGCCGTCGCCACGCTGCCGCTGATGAGCGAGGGTGGCAGCGTCGTCGGGCTGACCTTCGACGCCAAGTTCGCCTGGCCGGTCTATGACTGGATGGGCGTGGCCAAGGCCGCGTTCGAGGCGACGAGCCGCTACTGCGCGCGCGACCTCGGCCCCAAGGGCGTGCGGGTCAACCTGGTCTCGGCCGGCCCGATCCGCACCACCGCTGCCAAGTCGATCCCCGGCTTCGAGCAGTTCGAGCAGACCTGGTCCGAGCGCGCACCGCTGGGCTGGGACATCAACGACCCGGCCCCGGCGGCCCGGGCCTGCGTCGCGCTGCTGTCCGACTGGTTCCCGGCCACGACCGGCGAGATCGTCCACGTCGACGGCGGCGTCCACGCGATGGGGCAGTGACCCCGCGCCGGTAATCCGCTTGCCCGGCCGCAGCATGGTCCGCCATGCTGCGGCCGTGATCATTTCTCCCTCGCGCTGACCCGACGCGCGTCGCCGCGGTGCCCTCCGGGCCCGCCTGCCGACCCGTCCGTCCGCGCTCACGCCGATCCGCGACCCGTTCGATCCTGCGTGAGGGAGCCGCCCATGTTGCGCGCTGTTTCGCTGTCCAAGCACTACGACCTCGAGCCGCTCTTCGAGGACCTCGACCTGACCCTGAGCCCCGGGGACCGGGTGGGCCTCGTCGGCCCCAACGGCACCGGCAAGTCCACCCTGATGCGCCTGCTCGCCGGGGTGGAGGAGCCCACCTCCGGCGCCGTGGTGCGCTCACCCGGCCTCACCGTGGGCTGGCAGGCCCAGGAGGCCCCCGACCCCGGTATGCCGGTCGCGCAGTTCGTCCTCTCCGGTGCGCCGCAGTGGGCGGCCGCGCGGGAGCGGATGCACGCGCTGGAGGCTGAGCTGGCGTCCGGCGCCGTCCCGGGCGAGGGCGTCGTCGACGCCCGCGCTGCCGACCGCGCCATGGCCGGGTACGCCGCTGCCGTCGAGGTGTTCGAGTCCCTCGGGGGCTGGGCCACCCTCGCCCGGCTGGACCAGGTGCGTTCGCGTCTGGGCGTCGCCACGGAGGCCGGGATCGCCGGCGACCGCCCGATGGGCTCGCTCTCCGGCGGTGAGCAGTCGAGGGTGATGCTCGCCCGGCTCCTGGTCACCGATCCCGACGTGCTGCTGCTGGACGAGCCGACCAACCACCTCGACGCCGAGGGCCGGTCCTGGCTCGGCAAGCACCTGGCCTCCTTCGGGGGTGCGGTGCTCGTGATCTCCCACGACCGGCGCTTCCTCGACACGGTGGTCAACCGCGTGGTGGAGCTCGACGGGATCGCGCCCGGACTGCTGGACTACCCGGGGTGCGGCTACACGGCATACCGGGTGGAGAAGCAGCGCCGCTGGGAGCGGCTGCTGCTGGACTTCGAGGCGCAGGAGAAGTACCGCCGCGCCCTGGCCGACGACATCGAGCGGACCAAGGAGTACGCCCGCGGCGTCGAGGTCGCCAACCCGCGCAACCCCTCGGCGCGACGGCTCGCCCGCAAGGTGGCGCGCAAGGCGCTGTCGCGGGAGCGGCGGCTGGCCCGGCAGATGCAGGCGGCGTCGTGGATCGCGCAGCCGCAGACCCGGCCCACGCTGGCGTTGCGGTTCGAGGTGGGTGACGGCGAGACGCCGGAGACCCTGGCCGACGTGCGCGGCCTGGACGTCGCGGCGGGGGACCGGGTCGTCGTGCGCGACGCGTCGCTGCGGGTGCGCCGTGAGGACCGGATCCTGCTCTCCGGGGCCAACGGGGCGGGCAAGACCAGCCTGCTGCGGGCGCTCACCCCGCTGCTGCGCGACGCCGCCGTCCTGCCGCAGACGCACGAGCACCTGCCGACGGGGATCAGCGCGCTCGAGCTGTTCCGCCGGGAGGTGCCGATGTACCTCGAGGAGGCTGAGGAGGTGCTGGAGGGGTTCCTGTTCGACGCCCACGACCGCGAGCGGGCCGTCGGCGACCTCTCGGTCGGCCAGGTGCGGCGGCTGCTCATCGCCATGCTGGTCAACACCCCCAGCCGGGTGCTCGTGCTGGACGAGCCGACCAACCACCTCGACTTCGACTCCCTGGACGTCGTCGAGGCGGCCCTGGCGCAGTACCGGGGGGCGCTGCTCGTGGTCAGCCACGACGAGGAGTTCGCCGAGAGGGTCGGCCTGCACCGCCGGTGGCAGGTCGTGGACGGGCGGCTGGAGTCCGCCGCGTGACCGGCGGTGGCGGCGTGGTGAGGGGCGGCTAGAGTCCGCCGCATGACTTCTGCCGCCGCGGTGTCAGCCACTGAAGTGCGCGTCCTCGAGGGCCCCAACCTCTACTCCGCCCAGCCGGCCATGAAGGTCATCCTGCAGGTGCCCGGCTACCTCGCCGCGCCCGAGCCGGCGCTGCGCGCCCTCGCCGCCCGGGTGGGCCTGAAGGGTGCCCGTCCGGGGGCTCCGGACTCCGAGCAGCGGCAGCGGTTCGTCATGCGGTTCACCACCGCCGTGGTGCGCCGTGTCGCGGCCGAGTCGGGGACGGCGCGGCTGAGCGTGCGCACCCGCACCGGCGGCAGCCGCCAGGAGATCGTCGTGGCCTTCCCGTGGCGGCGGCGCGGCCGCGGCCTGGCCCTCGGCGAGGCCCTCGCGCCGGTGCTCACCGCGCTGCTCGACCCGGTCGAGGCGGTCGGCGACGAGGCGGTGGCGGGCGTGATCGCGGCGGTGACCGCGGCTGACCCCGGCGACAAGCCGAACGTCGTCACCCCGAAGGTGCCGGTCGCCTCGATCACCGGCACCAACGGCAAGACCACCACCACGCGGCTGCTGGCGCACATCGGCATGACCGCCGGCCTGCGCACCGCCTGGAGCTCGACCGACGGCGTCGTCGCCCAGGGCGAGATGGTCGAGCCGGGCGACTACTCCGGGCCCGCGGGCGCCCGCACCGTGCTGTCCACGCCGGGGGTGCAGCTCGGCATCCTCGAGACCGCCCGCGGCGGGATGCTGCTCAAGGGCATGGGCGTCTCGGCCAACGACGTCAGCGTCGTCACCAACGTCTCGGCCGACCACCTCGGCCTCCAGGGCATCGACACGATCGACCAGCTCGCCGAGGTCAAGGCCATCGTCACCCTGGCCACCCGGCCCGACGGCTGGGTGGTCCTCAACGGCGACGACCCGCGCGTGTGGGCGATGCGCACCCGGATCAAGGCCCGGCCGTGGGCGTTCAGCCTCGACCCCGACTCGCCGGCGCTGCGGGAGTCCCTCGCCGCCGGTGGCCGCGGGGTGACCGTGCTCGACGGCGACATCGTCGTCCTGCACCCCGGCGCCGACCCCGACCACCTCGCCGCGATCCTCGACGTGCCGGTGACCCTGTCGGGCCTGTCCGAGCACAACATCGCCAACGCGCTCGCGGCCACCGCGGCCGCGCTCGGGCTCGGCCTGCCGCGCCAGGCCGTCATCGAGGGGCTGCGCACGTTCGCGCCCGACCCGGCCCACAACCCCGGCCGGATGAACGTCTACACCTACCCCTTGGCCGACGGCGGCACGGTCACCGTCATCGTCGACCTGGCCCACAACGAGGCCGGCCTCGAGGCGCTGCTGAGGGTGTGCGACGGGCTGCGCGTGCCCGGCGCGCTGGTCCACCTGGGCCTGGGCACAGCCGGGGACCGCACCGACGACCTCCTGCAGTCCCTGGGCGAGCTGGCCGGGCGCCGCGCCGACACCATCGCGGCGGTGCACAAGGAGCACTACCTGCGCGGGCGCACCATGGAGGACCTCGAGACCCAGCTGCGCATCGGGCTGTCCCGCGTCGGTGTCGCCGAGATCGACTCGCACTCCACCGAGCTGGACGGTCTCAAGGCCCTGGTCGCCCGCGCCTCGGACGGGGACGTCGTGGCCGTGATGTGCCACTCCGACCGGGTCCTGCTCGACGCGTGGCTGACCGAGGAGGGTGCCACCCCCGACGACGCGGCGGCCATCCGCCGCAAGGTCGTCGCCGCCCGCGGCGAGCACGAGCAGGAGGCGGCGATCACCGCCCTGTGGGAGCGCGAGGATGCCGAGGCCCGTATCGCGGACGCCCAGGCGCTGCTCTCGGCCCACCCCGGCGACGCGCGCCTGCTGTTCGAGCTGGGCGGGGCGTTCGACGCGGCAGGCCAGGAGGCCGAGGCGGTCGGCTACTACGAGCAGGCCCTGGCGGCCGGGCTGCGCGAGCCGCACCGGCACCGGGCCGAGATCCAGCTGGCCTCCAGCCGCCGGGCGCTGGGCGACCCGGCCGCGGCGCTGGAGATCCTCGACCGGCTCGTCGACCAGCGGCCCGGCAGCACCGCCGTGATCGCGTTCCGGGCGCTGGCGGCGTTCGACGCGGGCCGGGCCGGGGCCGCGGTCGCCGACCTGGTCGACGCCCTGCTGGCGCACTCCGGCGACGCCGACGGCGAGGCCTACCGCGCCGCGCTGCACCGCTACGCCGCCGCGCTGCGGTGACGGCACGGTCGACCGGGGTCTCGGTGCGTGACGCCCGGGCGGGGGACGGCTCGCGGATCGCGGACGTCTTCCTGGCTGCACGGCATACCGCGATGCCGTGGCTGTGGTCGCCGCGCACCGAGGAGGAGGTCCGCTGGTGGTTCGGCGGGCTGCCGGTACGCACCGACGGGCGGGTCCTCGTGGCCGAACGGGACGGCGCCGTGGTGGGCTTCGCCGAGGTGCTGCCCGGTGAGCTGAACCACCTCTACGTCGACCCGGACGCGCAGGGCTGCGGTGTGGGCTCGGCGCTGTTCGCTCGTGCCACCGAGCTGGAGCCGACCGGGTTCGAGCTGTGGACGTTCCAGCGCAACGCCCCGGCGCGCGCGTTCTACGCCGCCCGCGGGTGCGTCGAGCTGTACGAGACCGACGGCGCCGACAACGAGGAGCGGGAGCCCGACGTCAGGATCGCCTGGGCTCCCGCCTGAGTCCTCAGGCCTCGGCGCTGGCTGCCGCCTGGTCGCCGGCCACCTGGGCAGCCTCGTGCAGCTCGGCCGGGTCGAGGTCCGGGTCGCCGGCCACCTCGGTGCTGTGCGCACCAGCCTGGGCGTGCTGGGTCAGCGACTCCAGCTCGGCCAGCACCACCGGGTGCTTGTCGACGCACAGCACCACGAGGTCGCCGGGGTTGGCCCGGGCCATGCAGTGGCGCACCGCGTCGAGCTCCTCGGTGACGATCTCGACCTGCCTGCAGCGCACGCCGTCCTGGGCCATCCGGGCCCGGACGCCCTCGGCCACCAGCTCGGCGGCCACGCCCTTCTCCCGCCCGCGCAGGTGGGCGTCCTCACGCACCACGATCACGTCGAAGTGGTCGGCGGCGATCGCACCGAGCTCGCGCATGTCCTCGTCGCGGCGGTCGCCTGCGGCGCCGATCATGCCGATCCGCGAGGACTTGCCCAGGTCGGTCAGCCCGGTCTTCTGCTCGGAGTAGGACTCCACGAAGTCGCCCAGCATCCGCATGCCGGGCGCGTTGTGGCAGTAGTCGACCACGACGTCGACGCCGCGCACGTCGAGCAGGTTCATCCGTCCGGGGGAGAGGTAGTAGGACGTGGTGAACGTGCGCAGGCCCTGACGGATGTCGTGCAGCGGGGCGCCCGCGGCGAACGCGGCGCCTGCAGCGGCCAGGGCGTTGGCGACGTTCATCTTCGCGGCGCCGCCGAACGTGGCCGGCAGCAGGTGGGTCCACGCCAGCTGCATCGTCCGGCGACCGTGGCGGATGACGATCATGTCGCCCTTGTCGGTGGGCTCGAGCACGACCGCGCGGCCACCGCGGCGGCACTGCTCGTCGATGAACTCGCGCACCTTGCTGCCGGGGGGCTCCATCGAGAACCACACGACCGAGCCGGAGCAGCGCCGCCGCATCGCCCGCACCAGCTCGTCGTCGGCGTTGAGGACGGCGAAGCCGTCCCGCGGCACGGCCTCGACGACCACGGCCTTGACGTCGGCGAGCTGCTCGAGGGTGTCGATGCCGCGCATGCCGAGGTGGTCGGGGGCCACGTTGGTGACGACGGCGACGTCGTTGCGGTCGTAGCCCAGGCCCTCGCGCAGGATGCCGCCGCGGGCGACCTCCATGACCGCGAAGTCGACGCGCGGGTTCTGCAGGACCATCCGCGCCGACTTCGGGCCGGACGCGTCGGCCTTGATGACCAGGCGCTCGTCGATGACCACGCCGTCGGTGGAGGTCATGCCGACCTTGCGGCCCAGGCCCTTGAAGATGTGGGAGATCATCCGGGCCGTGGTCGTCTTGCCGTTGGTGCCGGTCACCGCGACGATCGGCACCCGCGAGGGGGCGCCGGGCGGGAAGAGCAGGTCCACCACCGGCTTGGCGATGAACTGCGGCTCGCCGACGGTGGGGTGGGTGTGCATCCGGAAGCCGGGCGCGGCGTTGACCTCGCAGATCGCGCCGCCGGTCTCGCGCACCGGGGAGGCGATGTCGGGGCAGATGAAGTCGATGCCGGCGACGTCGAGCCCGATCATCCGGGCCGCCTCCTCGGCGATCTCGACGTTGTCCGGGTGGGCCTCGAAGGTGCGGTCCACCGAGATGCCGCCGGTGGACATGTTGCCGGTCAGCGCCAGCTTGACCATCTCGCCGGCCGGGGGGACGTCGTCCATGCCGAAGCCCTGGCTGCGCACCAGTTCCACCGCGGCGTCGTCGACCTTGAGCTTGGTGAGCACCTTCTCGTGGCCCACGCCGCGGCGCGGGTCGCTGTTGGTGATCTCGACGAGCTCGGCCACGGTGTGCTCGCCGTCGCCGAGGACGTGGGCGGGCACCCGCTCGGCGATGGCCTGCATCCGGCCGCCGATGATGAGGCAGCGGTAGTCGCGCCCGGTCACGAACGTCTCGACGATGACCGACCCGCGACGGGACTCGCCCTGGGCCACCGGGAACGCCTCACGCACCGCGTCGGCGTCCTGCAGGTCCAGGCACACGCCGCGGCCGTGGTTGCCGTCCAGCGGCTTGACCACGACCGGGTAGCCGATCCGCTCGGCGACCGCGACCGCCCGCTCGACCGAGCGGACCGCCTCCGAGCGGGGGACCGGCAGGCCGGCGGAGGCCAGCAGCCGGGTGGTCAGCTCCTTGTCGCCGGCGATGTCGACCGCGAGGGCGCCGGTCATCGAGGTCATCGTGGCCCGGATCCGCTGGGCGTGGACGCCCTGCCCGAGCTGCACGAGGGAGTACTCGTTGAGCCGGATCCACGGGATGTCGCGGCTGACCGCCTCCTCCAGGATCGCGGCGGTCGAGGGCCCGAAGGCCAGGCGCTGGACCCGCCGCAGGAACGCGTCCATCTCCTCGGCGAAGTCGAAGCCGTCCTCTGGCTCGACCAGGTGGTTGACCAGCCGCACCGCCAGCCGGCCGGCGTCGAGGCCGACCCGCTCGTCGGTGTAGGCGTAGATGACGTTGTAGAGCCCGCGCCGGCCCTTGACCTGGCGGGTCTTGCCGCGGCGCAGGTCGTGGCCGGCCTCCTGCTGCAGCTGCAGCGCGATGTGCTCGGTGACGTGGCCCAGCCACGTGCCCTCGCGCAGCCGCTCGACGAAGCCTCCGCGGACCCCGCGCGAGCAGGTGTGCCGCTCCAGCCCCGGCAGCAGCTCCAGCAGCTGGTCCGTGAAGCCGTCGAGGGTGTCGGTGGGGTAGTCCTCCAGGATCCCGAGGTCGAGGGTGAGGTGGATGGCTGGCTCGTAGGACCACACGTTCGGTCCGCGGTAGACCCGCGACTCGATGATGCTCAGGTCGGGCTTGGCGGGGCCGGCGGGGGTCGGACGGTCGGTGGCCACAAGGCCCTCCTCGAGTGGTGCGGCGGTCAGTCGCGCACGGTGGCCGTCACCTGATTCCTGCGCCCGCC
The DNA here is from genome assembly GCF_036391795.1 of Oryzihumus sp. GTDB lineage: Bacteria > Actinomycetota > Actinomycetes > Actinomycetales > Dermatophilaceae > Oryzihumus. The sequence goes on along the minus strand of NZ_DASVZH010000106.1, from coordinate 2,449 downwards.
GGCCGCCTCCGCCGCCTGCTTCGGCGCCACCGTCTTCGGGGCTGCCGGGCTGTCCGGGTGCTGCTCGGCGAAGTCCGTGAGGGTCGCCGTGTGCAGGTCGAACGTAGCGCCGGCCGGGAGGGCGTGCACCACCGCCCCGGACACGAGCAGCGGGGCGTCGCGCCGGGCCTCGTGGGCGTCGGTGATCGCGTGCCGGGCGTCGACCACGAGCACCGCTCCGGAGCCGAGCACGGTCAGGTGCCGGCGGTCGGTGACCTCGACCGCGGTGTCCTCGTCGATGCCCATGCCGAGCAGGTTCGGCGAGCTCGCCACCAGCGACAACAGGCGCCCGTAGCGGGAGCGCTGGTCGAAGTGCTGGTCGACGATGACGTCGGGCAGCAGGCCCAGGCCGGCGGTCAGCTGGCTGGTGCGCTGGCGGGGGGTCACACCCTCGTCGCCGAGGGAGATCATGAACTGGCTCATGATCGAGGCCCCGGCGGAGGTGCCCGCGACGACCGCGCCGCGCTCGTGGGCGCGGGCGATGGCCTCGCCGAGCGGGGTGCCCACGAGGTACTGGCTGAGCTTGAGCTGGTTGCCGCCGGTCATGAACACCCCGGTCGCACGGTCGAGGGCCGCGACCAGCTCGGGGTCGTCCGCCTCCAGCCGGGAGGCCGGGTTGACGGTGGCGACGTCGGCGACGCCGAGCCGGTGGAACAGGCCGGAGTAGACCTCGACCGCCTCCTCCTGGATCGAGGAGGCCGTCGGGACGATGACGAGGCTGGCCTTGCGGCCGCCGGCGAGGCGGACGAAGCGGCGCAGGATGGTGACGCGGCCGTGCTTGTCCTCGGCCCCACCGATGATCAGCAGCGCGGTTCGTGCAGCGGGTTCCATTGCCGGAGTCTAGAAGCCGCGGGGCGCGGGACGTCGCACCGACCCCGGCGCGTCACCCGGACGGGCCGGTCCCCGCGCCCCGGGCCGCGCCCGGTTCCTCCCGGTATGGCGGGTGTCCCGGCGCGACGTCGCCCCCTCGGTGCGGTTGGGTGTGGGCCATGCATCCCGTCGTCGCGGACCTGACCACCAGCCACCTGCGCGCGCTCGACGCCGCCCTGCCTAGCGCCTGCCTGGGGCTCTACCTCACGGGGTCGGTCGCCGCCGGCGACTTCCACCTGCACACCAGCGACGTCGACGCGGTGGTGGTGCTCGACGTGGTGCCGCAGGACTGCTCGGCGCTGCAGGCGATCCACGAGCGCATCGCCGGCCCACCGGCATACGACGTCGTCTACCTCACCCCGGCCGACCTCGCCGGCGACCCCGGGACCGTGACCCGCGCCCCCGGCACACTGCGGGGGACGTGGCGCGAGGGGCCGCTGCCGGCGCAGGTCTCGCCGGTCACCTGGTCGGAGATGGCCCGGTATGCCGTGCCGGTGCGTGAGTGCCCCGGCCTCGTCATCGACGACGACCACGACCGGCTCGTGGCGTTCACGCGGCGCAACCTCGAGGACTACTGGGCCCCGCTGGTGGACGAGATCGAGGCGGCGACCCCGGAGGAGCTGGCCAACCCGGACGAGGTCGCGGGCACAGCGGTCTGGACCGTGCTCGGCCTGCCGCGGCTGCACGCCCTGCTCGTGACCGGGCACGTGGTGGCCAAGACCGCGGCCGGGCAGTACGCCCTGGAGCAGTTCCCGGACCACGCCGAGCTGGTCGGCCGGTGCCTGCGCGCGCGGGCGGGGGAGGACGTCGCGTTCGCCGCTGCCGACGCCGCCGAGGTGGTGGCACTCGCCCGGGCGGTGCTGGAGTCGGCCCGGGTGCTGCCCGACCCTGCTCCGGCGGTGCCCGACCCCGAGCTGGTGGCCCGGACGCCCGAGCCGGCCTAGCGGGGAACCGCCTTCCGGCTCGCCTAGCGTGGGACCGCGGGTGCGGGGGTGGTCAGGCCGTCGGCCTCGTCGGCGTCCTCGATCTCCTCGCGGGTGATGCCGAGCAGGTAGAGCACGGCGTCGAGGTAGGGCACGTTGACCGCGGTGTCGGCCTGCTCGCGCACGATCGGCTTGGCGTTGAAGGCGATCCCGAGGCCGGCCGTGGCGAGCATGTCCAGGTCGTTGGCGCCGTCGCCGATGGCCACGGTGCGCGAGAGGGGGAGCCCGGCCTGCTCCGCGAAGCGGCGCAGGGCCCGCGCCTTGCCCTCCCGGTCGACGATCTCGCCGACGACGTTGCCGGTGAGCACGCCGTCGACCACCTCGAGCCGGTTGGCCTCGGCGTGGTCGATGCCGAGCTCCTCGGCCAGGGGGCCGACCACCTCGATGAAGCCGCCGGAGACCACGGCGACGGTGAAGCCGAGCCGCTTGAGGGTGCGGACCAGGGTGCGGGCCCCGGCGGTGAGCCGGACGGCAGCGCGCACCTCGCCGAGGACGCTCTCGGGCAGCCCGGCCAGGGCCTCGACGCGGGCGCGCAGGCTCTCGGCGAAGTCGAGCTC
>NZ_DASVZH010000105.1:0-26594 GCF_036391795.1 Oryzihumus sp. | reverse complement strand
GCGGCGGTGGCGTTGGCGGAGCTGGCCCGGCTGGGCCCCCGACTGACGCGGGAGGCGGTGGGCACGGTGTGGGCGGGGTTCCTCGCCGTAGCTGAAGAGTCAGGGCCGAAGGAGATCCGGGGGTTGCGGGAGCGGATCATCGCCACCTACGGCCGCCGGGACGAGTTCCAGGTCCGGCAGGACCGGCTCCGGCACGGGGTGAGTCTGTCCCCGGGCCGCAGTGATGACGGGATGGTGGAGTACCTGCTGCGGCTGGACCCCGAGGGCGCCAGCGTGTTGGAGGCGGCGATCGGGCCGTTGTCGGCGCCGAACCCGGTGGACGGGGTCGCCGACCTGCGCAGCAGCGACCAGCGCCGGGGTGACGCCCTGGTGCAGGTGCTGCGCCGGTCGGCCGCGGCGGGTGGGGACGCCCCGGCGCAGACCAAGGCGCAGCTCTTCGTGACGATGAACTACGAGGACCTCAGGGACGCCTGCGGGTCCGGCACCGTGCTGGGCACCGGGACGACGCCGGGCGCCGGGACCCTGCTCGCGCCGGAGACGGTGCGCCGGATCGCCTGCGACGCCGCCCTCATCCCGGTCGTGCTCGGCACCCAGGGCGAGGTGCTGGAGCTGGGGCGCAGCCGGCGGCTGTTCACCCCGGCCCAGCTGCGGTACCTGTGGCTGCGGGACGGCGGCTGCACCATCCCGGGCTGTTCGGCGCCGCCGTGGTGGTGCGACGGGCACCACGTCACCCACTGGGCCAACGGCGGGGCCACCGACGTGTCCAACGCGGCGCTGTTGTGCGGGCGGCACCACGCGATCGTGCACCAGCGCGGCTGGACCGCCACCGTCACCGCGACCGGGGTCACCTGGCACACCTGAGGCCCCCGCCCCGCACCCGGCCCGAAGACGGCCGGGCCGGCGGCATGCCAGCGCAGCACGGGAGGTGCCGAGCGACTGGCTGAGATGCGGCTCCGGCGAGCTCGGCTGGTGCCCGCGCGCAAGCAGGCCGTGTGGGCAACATGCAGGGACGCTTCGGCCAGCCCTCCACCCCTGACAGGTGAGTCTGACGGGGTGCATGCTGGCGGCGAGAACCCCTGGGAGGTGCCCATTGGCCGGAAATCTGGACGAGTTCATCGAGCGATACCACCAGGCATGCGTCCCGTTCTCGCGCGGCGATCCCGCCGCCATGAAAGAGCTGTTCTCCCGGGCTGACGACGTCGTTCTCGCGAATCCTTTCGGTCCGGCGGTCCTGGGCTGGGCTGCCGCCTCGGATCGGCTCGATTTTGCGTCCTCGCGTTTCCACGACGGAGACGTCACGCGTTTCGACGAAATCGTTCGCTACACCTCGGGAGACCTCGCCGTGCTCCACGAAACCGAGTACTGGCAGTCGCGGGTTGCCGAGCACCGTGACGTAGAGCCGTGGATCCTCCGCGTGACGACGACGTTCAGACGCGAGAACGGCGAGTGGCGCATCGTGCACCGACACGCCGACCCGATCGCCAGCGTCGACCCACACGGCCCACTACGCGCAACGTGACCACGCGTAGTAGCCCCGCGTCGATTGCCGCTGCACCCAGGACGACGCCCGCATTGCACGCGCCTCGCCTACGCGTGGAACTGTTGTCGTCCTGATCTCAGATCCAGCTGGGGAACCACATCCGCCACGACCACTGCGTGTACGGGATCACCTGTGCGGTGTAGATGGGGTAGAAGAACGCGAACAGCGCGACCGTGAGCACGACGTACGCGCCGGCCGACGCGAGCCCCCACCTGCGGCGCCGTCGCGAGGCGACGTCGGGGCCGATCACCATGCCGAGCACGTAGGTGACGGCCAGGACGATCCACGGCACGAACGCGATCGCGTAGAAGCTGTAGATCGTGCGCTGCTGGTAGTTAAACCACGGCAGGTAGCCGCCGACGAACCCGGCGAGGATCGCCCCTGCGCGCCAGTCGCGCCGCAGAGCCCACATGAACAGCAGGATGAAGATCGCGACCGCCGCACCCCACCAGATCGTCGGCGTGCCGATCGAGGTGATCGCCTTGCTGCACAGGTCGACGGTGCAGCCGTCCTGACCCTTCTTCGGTCCCTCGTAGAAGAACGAGGTCGGCCGGCCCTGGATCAGCCACGACCAGGGGTTCGTCTTGTACGGGTGCGGCGAGGACAGCGTGATGTTGAAGCGGTACATCTCCTGGTGGTACTGCCACAGCGAGCGCAGGGCGTCGGGCACCCACCCGAACTGGCGCGAGGGATGGGTGACCGCCCACTGCCGGTCGTAGCCGTCCCTGGACAGGAACCACCCCGTCCACGAGGCGAGGTACACCGAGACCGCCACGCCCACCATGACGACGCCGGCGAACACCCCGTCGAGCACGACGGCCCCCGGGAACCAGCGCCGGATGCCGGCCGCGCGCCGGGCGCCCACGTCCCACAGCACGGTCATCAGGCCGAACACGGCAAGGAAGAACAGCCCCGACCACTTGGTGCCGGCCGACAGCCCCAGGCAGACCGCTGCCACCCAGCGCCACGGGCGCCAGCCCAGCCAGGGGCCGTAGAGCAGCCCTCCGGTGCCGGGTGCCTGTCCGACCTCGCGCAGCGCCCCCACCTTCCGGGCGAGGATCTCGCGCGAGCGGTCGCGGTCGATGAGCACCGCGCAGAAGCCCGCGAACGCCCAGAACATGACGATGAGGTCGAGCAGCCCGGTGCGGGAGTGCACGAAGTGGTGGCCGTCGAAGGCGAGCAGGATCGCGGCGATCGTCCCCATGAGCGTGGAACCGAACAGGCGCCGCCCGGCCCGGCCGATCATGAGGATCGACAGCGTGCCCAGCAGCGCGACCGAGAACCGCCAGCCGACCGAGCTCGTCACGCCGAACAGCTGCTCGCCCACGGCGATGACCCACTTGCCGACGGGCGGGTGCACGACGAAGTCCGCCGTGGTGCCGAAGACGTCCGGCGTGCCGTTGGTGAACATCGCGTCGGGGTACTTGATGTTGTCCGGCACCCGCTCCTCGAAGCCGTGCCGGATCATCGAGTACGCCTGCTTGACGTAGTACGTCTCGTCGAAGACCAGCTGGTGCGGGTCACCGAGCTTCCAGAACCGCAGGAACCCGCCCACGGCGGCGACGATGAGCGGCGCGAGCCATCCCCACAGCCGGTCGGTCGGCCTGGTCCCGAGCAGGCGCGACCGCAGCTGCTCGGTGGGGGTCATGGCGGTCATCGTATGCAGAGGGTCTGTGGCCGCCGGCAGGAGCACGGGCGTGGTCACCGGGTGTCGCGCCCCGGCATCCGGTATGCCGGGTGGCCGGCGATGCGGTTCACCGCGGCGCCAGCGGGGTCGGGTCCCAGTCCAGCCAGGTCCGCCGGGCGTCGAACCGACCGAGGAGGCTCACCTCGGAGACCGACCCGTTCCGGTAGGTGACCGCCGTGACCACGTGCTCGGCGGCATCCGCCTCGACCTGGTCGGCGGTCACGAGCGGCAGTGCCCGGTCGGCCGGCTCGGCCATGACCCAGACCAGGTCGCGACCGGAGGCAGCCAGCTGGGCCGGCACGGCCGCCAGCGGGTCGGTCGCGAGGGTCCTGCCCGGAGCCGGGCTGCCGACGATCACGGGGAGCTCGTCGTCGGGGAGGCCGGCCAGGGCCGCCGGCAGCAGGTCGGCCAGCGTGCCGCCACGCAGGTCGACCTCGACCTCGCGCAGCAGGGACAGCGCCGACTCGAGCCGGTCCAGGGCCAGGACGTCCTCGGGCCACACGCCGGACAGGAGCCAGTCGACCGCGTCGACCTCGTGGGCGTCGACCGGGTCCGGGTCCAGGCCCACCCGGCTGCCCACGGTGAACGGATGGTGCAGGTCCGCGGGAGTCTCTCCGAGCAGCCGGCAGCCGAGGTGGACCGGGCCGTCGCCGAGCAGCTCCGCGCCGTAGTCGAAGCGGTAGCGGTCCAGCAGCAGGCCCAGCCCGGCTGTGGCCCCGAGCTCGACGAGCGCGACCGGGCGACCGGGGTGGGCGGCGGCCGCGCGGGACACCGCCGGGCGCACGATCGACCAGACCTGCGGGTCGTCCTGCCGCAGCGGCCGTCGGCACAACCGGCCGAGCTCCGCACCGTGGGTGGAGACGAGGTCCCGGAAGGCGTCCACGAGTCCGCCGTCGGGTGGGTACGGCCCCTCCAGCACCGGGTAGTAGTGGACCAGCGGGTGCTCGGGCAACCTCGTCCGCAGCAGGTGGTGCACGGCGGTGAACAGCCGCGTCGGCTGCAGGCGGGCCTCCGGGCCGGCCGCCTCGAGCGGCGCCCCCAGCTCGGGCTCGGCGACGACCGCCAGCAGCAGCGTGCTGATCACCGGGCTCGCCGACAGCCGCCCGCCCGCGGCGGCGCGGAAGCTCTGCACGAGGGCTGTCCCAGCCCCGACATCTGTGCTGCTCATGTGTCCCCCACTGCTCACGGCCCCCTGCGCGGTCGTTCGGCTCCGGCACTGCCGGGTCGCTCGACTGTAGGACAGACCTGAGAGGATCGACCAGTGATGACCAGCCCCGGCGAGCGCGCCTCCGACCACGGCGTGCTGGTCCTGGCCGCCACCCCGATCGGTGACCCGCAGGACGCCGCACCGCGGCTGGCCCGCGAGATCGCCGCCGCCGACGTCGTCGCCGCCGAGGACACCCGCCGGCTCAAGCGGCTGTGCTCCGCGCTGGGGGTCGAGCCCACGGGGTCGGTGCTCAGCTACCACGAGCACAACGAGTCCTCCCGGACCCCCGAGCTGCTCGAGCGGCTGCGTGAGGGCGCCCGCGTCGTCGTGGTCACCGACGCCGGCATGCCGTCGGTGTCCGACCCCGGCTACCGCCTGGTCTCGGCCGCGGTCGACGCCGGCGTCCGCGTGACGTGCGTGCCCGGGCCCAGTGCGGTGCTCATGGCCCTGGCGGTCTCGGGCCTGCCGGTCGACCGGTTCTGCTTCGAGGGGTTCGCCCCGCGCAAGCCCGGTGAGCGCGCCCGGACCCTGGCGGCGCTCAAGGACGAGCGGCGCACGATGATCTTCTTCGAGGCGCCGCACCGGCTCGACGCGACGCTCGCCGCGATGGCCGAGGCGTTCGGAGCCGACCGCCCGGCAGCGGTGTGCCGCGAGCTGACCAAGACCTATGAGGAGGTCCGCCGGGGCGGCCTGTCCGAGCTGGCAGCGTGGGCGGCCGACGGCGTCCGGGGTGAGATCACCATCGTCGTCGGGGGCGCCCCCGCGGCGGTGAGCGACCCCGACGAGGCGCTGCGCGTCATACAGGAGCGGGTCGCGGCAGGGGAGCGGCTCAAGGACGTCGCGGCCGACGTCGCCACGAGCACCGGGCTGTCCAAGAAGGCCCTGTATGACGCGGCGGTCGCCGCGCGCCGCGGCTGAGGTCCCGCCGGCAACAGGTCAGGCGGCGACGGGTCAGGCGGCGAGGCCCTCGGCGGCCCGCTTGAGGTTCTCCAGCGTCTTCTGGATGCCGCGGCGGTTGGACTTCAGTCGCGGGCCGAAGGCCTTGTCGGCAGGCACGCGGTACCAGCTGGGGCGACGGTCGGTCCACTCCTCGACGACCGTGCAGCCCGTTGCCGTCGGGACGATGAAGTACTCCCAGCGCGCCACCGACAACGGACCGAAGGTGATCTCGAAGGCGAGGTTGCGGCCGCGCTCGGCGCTGACGACGCGGCCCTGGGTGACCCATCGGACCGACCCGGCGCGGTTGTGCCCGAGGAACTCCGCGCCCTTGGCGGCCTCGGTCGCGCCGCCGCGCCACGTGACCTTCTCGCACTCCGGGGACCAGTCACCCATGCGGGGCAGGTCGGCGACGAGGTCGTAGACCAAGTCCGCGGGGGCAGCGACGTCGAGGGTCTCGCGCAGGTCGGGCACCCGGCGATCATGACACCTCCGGCGGCAACCACCACCCACGCAGCGGAAAAGGGGATGCACCTCACCCCTAGGATTCGGGGCATGAGCAAGGTCCTGTCTGCAGTCGCCTGGCCGTACGCCAACGGTCCGCGGCACCTCGGCCACGTGGCCGGGTTCGCCGTGCCCTCCGACGTGTTCAGCCGGTACATGCGGATGGCGGGGCACGACGTGCTCATGGTCTCCGGCACCGACGAGCATGGCACCCCGATCCTCGTGCAGGCCGACAAGGAGGGCGTGACCGCCCGTGAGCTCGCGGACACCAACAACCGCATCATCGTCGAGGACCTGCACGCCCTCGGCTGCTCCTACGACCTGTTCACCCGCACGACGACGGCCAACCACTACGCGGTCGCGCAGGAGCTGTTCACCCAGGTCTGGAAGAACGGCTACATGATCGAGCGCACCACCAAGGGCGCGATCTCGCCGTCGACCGGGCGCACGCTCCCGGACCGCTACATCGAGGGCACCTGCCCGATCTGCGGCTACGCCGAGGCCCGCGGCGACCAGTGCGACAACTGCGGCAACCAGCTCGACCCGACCGAGCTCATCAACCCCCGCTCGAAGATCAACGGCGAGGTGCCGGAGTTCATCGAGACCCAGCACTTCTTCCTCGACCTGCCCGCACTCGCCGGCGCGCTGCGCGAGTGGCTGGAGGGCCGGGAGGCCTCGGGCACGTGGCGCCCCAACGTGATCCGGTTCAGCCTCAACATCCTCGACGACATCAAGCCCCGCGCGATGACCCGCGACATCGACTGGGGCATCCCGGTGCCGCTGGATGGCTGGCGCGAGCAGCCGACCAAGCGGCTCTACGTCTGGTTCGACGCGGTCATCGGCTACCTGTCCGCCTCCGTCGAGTGGGCCCGCCGGCTCGGCGAGCCCGAGCGCTGGCGCGAGTGGTGGTCTGAAGGCGCAGGGTCCGAGCCCGCTCTGTCGTATTACTTCATGGGCAAGGACAACATCACCTTCCACTCCCAGATCTGGCCGGCCGAGCTGCTGGCCTACGCCGGCCGCGGCGACCACGGCGGCGAGCCGGGGGCGTACGGCGTGCTGAACCTGCCCACCGAGGTCGTCTCCTCGGAGTTCCTCACAATGGAGAGCAAGCAGTTCTCCTCCTCGCGCGGCCACGTCATCTACGTGCGCGACGTCCTCTCGCGCTACCAGCCGGACGCGCTGCGCTACTTCCTGTGTGCCGCGGCGCCGGAGAGCCAGGACAGCGACTTCAGCTGGCGCGAGTTCGTCACGCGCACCAACGGCGAGCTGGTCGCGGGCTGGGGCAACCTCGTCAACCGGACCGCGTCGATGATCGCCAAGAGCTTCGGGAAGATCCCGCCGGCCGGCGAGCTGACCGACGATGACGAGAAGCTGCTGGCCACCGTGCGCGAGGGCTTCGACACCGTCGGCGACCTCATCGGCCAGCACCGGCTGCGCCAGGCCATCGCCGAGGCGATGCGCGTGGTCGGCGAGGTGAACAAGTACGTCACCGACCAGGCGCCGTTCAAGCTCAAGGGCGAGGACGAGCGCGAGCGGCTCGGCACGATCCTGCACGTCACGGCGCAGGCGGTGCTCGACTGCAACACGATCCTGTCCCCGTTCCTGCCGCACTCGGCCAACGCCGTCCACGCGACCTTCGGCGGCACGGGCGAGTTCATGCCGATGCCGCGGATCGACGAGGTGACCGACCTCGACGACGGGCACCCCTATCCGGTGATCACCGGCGAGTACTCCCACACTCCGGGATGGGCATCTCGGCCCGTGGACGTGGGTGCATCTGTGAACAAACCCACACCGATCTTCACCAAGCTCGACCCCTCCGTCGTCGACGAGGAGCTGAAGCGACTGGGCGGCGACGAGGCCGACGAGTGAGCCACGGGGACCGTCCGCCGGCGCCGGCCCCGCTGCCGATCCCGGTCGTCGACAACCACACCCACCTCGACATCGGCCGCGACGGCGAGGCGCCTCCCGACCTGCAGCAGGCGATCGACGAGGCGGCCGCGGTCGGGGTGCCGCGGATGGTCCAGATCGGCTGCGACCTGCCCGGCGCGCGGTTCACCGTCGACGTCATCGACCGGTTTCCCGCGCTGCTGGGTGGCGTGGCCCTGCACCCCAACGAGGCGCCCCGGCTCCAGGCCCGCGGCGAGCTGGCGGACGCGTACGCCGAGATCGAGCAGCTGGCCGCGCACCCGCGCGTGCGGGTGGTCGGGGAGACCGGGCTGGACTACTTCCGCACGGGCCCCGAAGGCGTTGGGGTCCAACAGGATTCGTTCCGGTGGCACATCGACCTGGCCAAGCGCACGGGCAAGGCGCTGCAGATCCACGACCGTGACGCCCACGACGACGTGCTGCGCATCCTCGAGGAGGAGGGGTCCCCGGACAACACCGTCCTGCACTGCTTCTCCGGCGACATCGCCATGGCCCGCGAGTGCGTCGAACGGGGCTACGTCCTGAGCTTCTCCGGCACCGTGACGTTCAAGAACGCGGCGGGCCTGCGGGACGCCCTGGCGGTGACCCCGCTGGACCAGCTGCTGGTCGAGACCGACGCCCCCTACCTCACCCCGGCGCCCCACCGCGGGGCCTCCAACGCCTCCTACCTCGTGCCCCTCACCGTCCGCGCGATGGCGGGGGTGCTCAACGTCGACGTGCCGTCGCTGTGCACCGCGATCACGGCCACCTCGGAGCGTGTCTACGGCCCCTGGTGACCATCCGGTGACCAGTCATCCAGGGTTGGCGAACCACATACCTGTCATTTACCTCCAGTTGACCTTTGCCTGCCGCGTCGGCATGGTGGGTGGCTGTTGGCCGGGATCGGAACACCCTCGGTCGGCGCGCATCCGGGGGCGCGTGGCGGTGCCGCGAGCCTCCTGTTCGTGACTGGACCGACCTGCCTGACAGCGGGTCACGCTTCCGTGAGGGGCCCCAGCCGACGTGATGCGAGCCGTCGAGTCCGTGCCCGGGGAGCCCTAGCTCTGGAGCATCGTGACTACATTCCCGGTTCGGCGCATCGCCCAGGCCGCTGTCGCCGTTACAGCCGTTGCCGCCGCAGTCGGCTTTACGAGCTTGGACAAGGCAGTTGCCCTCTCGGTGGACGGCAAGACGTCCTCGGTCCACACCTTCGGCGACAACGTGGGAGACCTGCTGGCCAAGCAGCACATCACGCTCGGCCCCCACGACACGGTCGCCCCCTCCCTGAACTCCCCCCTCCACGACGGCGAGAAGATTGCGGTTCGCTACGGCCGCGTCCTGTCCGTCACCCTCGACGGCAAGCAGAAGAGCTACTGGACGACCGCGACCACGGTTGCCTCGGCCCTGCAGCAGCTCGGCATCCGCGCGGACGGCGCCAAGCTGAGCGTCTCGCGTGACATGCCCCTCGGCCGTCAGGGCCTGTCCGTCACGATCGGAACGCCCAAGGACGTGACGATCAAGGTCGACGGCCACACCCGGACTGCGACCACCACCGGCGCCACCGTGCGTGACGCGCTGGCCGAGCTCAAGATCCCGGTCGGCCCGATCGACAAGGTCAAGCCCGGGCTGGGCACCCCGATCGCGCAGGGTGCGACCATCACGGTCGACCGGCTCATGCAGAAGACGGTCACGGTCACCGAGCCCATCGCGGCGCCGGTCACCAAGCGCTCGGACTCCTCGCTGGCCCAGGGCACGACCAAGACGGTCACGGCCGGCAAGGCGGGCTCGAAGCGGGTCACCTACGCGCAGACCTTCGTCAACGGCAAGCTGACCAGTCGTGTCGCCAAGTCCGTCACGGTGGTCTCGCAGCCGGTGGCCACGGTCATCGCGGTCGGCACCAAGGCCCCTAGCGCCTCGCCCGGGCCCATCCCGTCCTCTGGTGGGCTGAACTGGTCCGCCCTCGCCCAGTGCGAGTCGGGCGGCAACCCCCGCGCGGTCGACCCGTCCGGCACCTACTACGGCCTGTACCAGTTCGACCAGAGCACGTGGCAGTCCGTGGGCGGCTCCGGCAGCCCGATCGACGCCTCTGCGGCGGAGCAGACGCAGCGGGCGCAGATCCTGTACAACCGCTCGGGTGCCGGCCAGTGGCCGGTCTGCGGCAAGTACCTCTGAGGAGCACCCCTGTGAGGGACATCCCTTCGGGGGCTTCCCTCAGCGCCGCACCTCGCGCCGCGCGAGACTCGCGCGCACCCGCGTGCCTGTGCACGGCATACCCGCAGTGGCTGTGGCCCCGGACCTCACCGGTTCGGGGCCACAGTGCTGTGCCCCCTAGGCTGCGGGGCATGGCTGACAACGACGGGCACGGCACCGTCGCCGGGCTGCTCGGGGCCGCGCAGATCCGCGAGATCGCGGCGCGGCTCGATGTCCGGCCGACGAAGCAGTGGGGGCAGAACTTCGTCGTCGACGCCAACACGGTGCGCCGCATCGTCCGCGTCGCGGGCGTCGGGCCCGAGGACGTCGTCGTCGAGGTCGGTCCGGGCCTGGGCTCGCTGACCCTGGCCCTGCTGCCGGAGGTCTCCCGGGTCGTGGCCGTCGAGGTCGACCCGACCCTGGCCGCTGCGCTGCCGCAGACCGTCGCGGCGCTGGCGCCGCAGCAGGCCGACCGGCTCTCGCTGGTGCACGCCGACGCGCTCACCGTGCGCGAGCTGCCCGACCCGCAGCCCACGGCGCTGGTGGCCAACCTGCCCTACAACATCTCCGTGCCGGTGGTGCTGGGCTTCCTCCAGCACTTCCCGACGATCCGTCGCGTGCTGGTCATGGTCCAGCTCGAGGTCGCCGAGCGGCTCGCCGCGACGCCGGGCAGCAAGGTCTATGGCGTGCCCAGCCTCAAGGCCGCCTGGTACGCCGACGTCCGGCTGGCCGGGACCGTCGGTCGCAGCGTCTTCTGGCCGGTGCCCAACGTCGACTCCGGCCTGGTCTCGCTGGTGCGCCGCGACCCACCGGTGACCGACGCCAGCCGGGAGGACGTCTTCGCCTGCATCGACGCGGCGTTCGCCCAGCGGCGCAAGACGCTGCGCGCCGCGCTGGCCGGTTGGGCCGGGTCCGCCCCGCGGGCCGAGGAGGTGCTGGTCGCCGCCGGGATCGACCCGCGCACCCGCGGCGAGCAGCTCGACATCGATGCCTTCGCCCGGATCGCCTCCGCCCGCCTCGCCCTAGGGTGTCCCTCATGAGTCTCGCCGTGCCGCCCTCCCGCTCGGTCACGGTCCGGGTGCCCGCCAAGGTCAACCTGGAGCTCATCGTCGGGCCCCGGCGCGCCGACGGGTACCACGACCTCGCGACCGTCTACCAGGCGGTCAGCCTGTACGACGACGTCACCGTGCGCCCCGCCGACGACTGGTCCGTGACGGTCGCCGGCTCCGAGGCGCACCTCGTGCCCGACACCGAGGACAACCTCGCGCTGCGCGCCGCGCGCCGGCTGGCCGCTGCCGCCGGCATCGAGGAGCCGGTCAGCATCGCGATCCACAAGGAGATCCCCGTCGCCGGGGGCATGGCCGGGGGCTCGGCCGACGCGGCCGGCGCCCTGCTGGCGTGTGACGCGCTGTGGGGCCTGGGCACGCCGCGGCACGCCCTCGAGCAGCTGGCCGGCGAGATCGGCAGCGACGTGCCGTTCGCCCTCGCCGGCGGGACGGCGGTCGGCTCCGGTCGCGGCGAGCAGCTCGCCCCCGTCCTGGCCCGTGGCTCCTACCAGTGGGTCTTCGCCTTCAGCGACACCGGCCTGTCCACCCCCACGGTGTATGCCGAGTGCGACCGGCTCCGGGAGGGTCGCGACGTCCCGCCGCCGAAGCCCACGGCGGCGATGATGACCGCCCTGCGCTCGGGCGACGCTGCGGCGCTGGGCAAGGCGCTGGTCAACGACCTGCAGCCCGCCGCCCTGTCACTGCAGCCCCAGCTGCGCGAGGTGCTCGAGCTCGGTTCGGAGTGCGGCGCCCTGGGTGGCCTGGTGTCCGGGTCCGGACCCACGGTGGCCTTCGTCGTGCCCGACGCCGAGGTCGCCCTCGACCTGGCCGTCGCGCTGGCCGCCTCCGGCCTCGCCGCCGGGGTCAAGCGCGCCACCGGCCCGGTGCACGGTGCCCAGGTCGTGCCCGGCCCGAGCGTGACGCGGGTCGACTGACCGTGGCGAACCTCGTCTCCGTCGAGCGCGCGTCCCTGGCGCTCGGCACCACCCTCGTCCTCGACGTCGTCTCCCTGGGCGTCAACGGCGGCAACCGCATCGGCGTCGTGGGCCGCAACGGCGGCGGCAAGTCCACGCTGCTCAAGGTGCTCGCCGGCATCCAGGGCGTCGACGAGGGCCGGGTCACCCGCACCGGCGACCTCACCGTCGGCATGCTCAGCCAGGTCGACACGCTCGACCCGGACGCGACCATCCGCCAGGCGGTGCTCGGCGACCGGCCCGAGCACGTGTGGGCGGGGGACCCGCGGATCCGCGACGTGCTCGACGGCCTGCTCGGCGGGGTCGACGCCCGCGACGTGGGCGGGCTTGAGGCCACCGTCGGCCCGCTCTCCGGTGGGGAGCGCCGCCGCCTCGCCCTCGCCGCGCTGCTCGTCGCCGACCCCGACCTGCTGCTGCTGGACGAGCCGACCAACCACCTCGACGTCGAGGGGGTTGCCTGGCTGGCCCAGCACCTGGCCACCCGGCGCACCCGACCCGGGACCGCCGTCGTCGCGGTCACCCACGACCGGTGGTTCCTCGACGCGGTCGCCACGACCACGTGGGAGGTCGCCGAGGGGCAGGTCCACTCCTACGAGGGTGGCTACGCGGCCTACGTGCTGGCCAAGGCGGAGCGCGAGCGCGTCGCCGCCGTGACCGCGGACCGGCGCGCCAACCTGCTGCGCAAGGAGCTCGCCTGGCTGCGCCGCGGGGCGCCCGCGCGCACGAGCAAGCCCAAGTTCCGGATCGACGCGGCCTCGGCGCTGATCGCCGACGAGCCGCCCCCGCGCGACGACGTGTCGCTGATGCGGTTCGCGACCACCCGGCTGGGCAAGGACGTCATCGACCTGGTCGACGCGACCGTGGCGGTGGACGACCGGGTGCTGCTCGACACGGTCACCTGGCGTCTTGCGCCCGGCGAGCGGGTGGGCATCGTCGGCGTCAACGGCGCCGGCAAGTCGACCCTGCTGCGGGCCGTCAGCGGTGACGTGCCGCTGGCCGCCGGCACCCGCACGGTCGGCAAGACGGTGTCGCTGGCGTTCCTGACCCAGGAGGTGCGCGAGCTCGAGCGGTTCGCCGACTGGCGGGTGATCGAGGCGATCGAGGACGTCAAGGCGTTCACCACGCTCGGGGACAAGGAGGTCAGCGCCAGCCAGCTGGCCACCCGCCTGGGCTTCACCGGCAGCCGCCAGCGCACCCGCGTGAGCGACCTGTCCGGTGGCGAGCGGCGCCGGCTGCAGCTGCTGCGGCTGATGATGGCCGAGCCCAACGTGCTGCTGCTGGACGAGCCGACCAACGATCTGGACATCGAGACGCTCACGTCGCTGGAGGACGTGCTCGACGGCTGGGCCGGCACCCTCCTCGTCGTCTCCCACGACCGCTACCTGCTCGAGCGCATGTGCGACCGGCAGGTCGCGCTGCTCGGCGACGGCAAGGTCCGCGACCTGCCCGGCGGCGTCGAGGAGTACCTCGCACTGCGGCACGCCGCCGTGGCGGCCGCCAGTGTCAGCACCTCGGGTGCGACCGTGCCGGCGCCGGCCTCGGGGGGCGCGCCGGGGAGTGCGCCCGTGGCCGGGCCCTCGGCGGCCGAGGTGCGCGAGGCCCGCAAGGAGATGGCGCGGGTGGAGAAGCAGCTGACCCGCCTGGCCGAGCGCGAGGAGCGGATCCACGCCGACATGGCCGCGAAGGCGACCGACCACCAGGCGGTGCTGGAGCTCAACGCGAAGCTGCGCGAGATGGTCGACGAGCGCGAGGCGCTCGAGATGGCCTGGCTCGCTGCCGCCGAGGTCGCCGGCTAGCCCCGGGCGCCGCGGCCGGCGGGTGGGGGGACGGCCGGGTCGTGCAGCGCGGCGAGCAGCCAGTCGCACCAGTCGAGGCGGTGCTGCTCGAAGCTGATGCCGGCGCGCAGCGTCGCCCACGCGGCGAACTCGCGGGTCCGCGGGTCCGCCAGCGCCTCAGGGCGGCTGTGCATCTCGCGCTCCTGCGCGGCATACACCTCCAACCGTGCGGCGTGGTCGGTGCGGGTGGCCTCGACCAGGGCCACCGCCTGCGGCCGGTCCAGGAGCCACAGGGAGTAGACCTTGAGCATCAGCGGGTCGCGCTCCGGCGCCCGCGCGGCGGGCTCGGCCACCCAGTCGCGCAGGCGGGCCCGACCCGTGCGGGTGAGCCGGTAGCGCTTGGTCGGCCGCGGGCCGGCACCCTCGACCACCTCGTGCTCGACCAGGCCCCCGGACTCCAGCTTGGCCAGCTCCGGGTAGACCTGGCTGTGCGCGGCCGTCCAGAACCACCCCACGGGCCGGTGCATGCGCCGGGTCAGGTCGTAGCCGGTCGCGGCCGAGCGGGCCAGGAGCCCCAGCAGCGCGTAGCCCAGGGATGACGTCGACGCGGTCATGGACGTGACCGTAAGGCATATGTAAGGTCCGACATATGGCGAGCGGCGGAGCGGTGCGTCGGCGACGTGGAGGAGCGGCAGTGGCGGTGGCGGTGCTCACCTCCCTGGCCGTGGGTGCCTGTGCGGCGCCGTCACCCGGGGGCGCGGCGGCCGGAACGCCCGTCGCCTCGACGACCGTGACGGCGACGAGCGGCAGCCCGGCGACCGTGACCACGACCTCGTCCGCGGCGACCTCGGCTCGCCCGGCCAATGCCGTGGTCGCCCGGTGCGGCCTGCCCGACGCGGCGGCCACGCCGGTGCGGATCGGCGGCTCCGCCGGCAACATCCTCACGGGGGCCGTCGTCGGCACCGGACCCACGGTTGCGGTGTTCGTGCACGAGACCGGCCGGCAGGGCCTGTGCGGCTTCTGGCCGTATGCCGTGTGGCTGGGTGGGCAGGGCGTGCGGTCGGTGCTGCTGGACCTGTGTGGCCACGGGGACTCGCGGTGTGACCTGGGCTCGGACTTCGCCGGCGACATCCCGGCGCAGGTGGCGATGGCGGTGGCCTGGGCGCGGGCGCACGGCGCGCGTCGGGTGACGCTCGTGGGTGCCTCGATGGGCGGCACGGCGGTGACCGTGACGGCGCAGCGCGTGCGCGCCGACGCCGTGGTCGACCTCTCCGGCCCGGTGGAGTTCCTCGGGATGGACACAGCGACGGCGTTCCCGCACCTGACGCTGCCGACCCTGGTGGTGGCCGCGGACAACGACCCCGACACCGACGCCGGCCGGTTGCGGGCGCTGGTGGCTGCGGCGCCGGCGCGGCACAAGCGGTTCCTCGGGGTGGCGGCCGGCCACGGGTGGGCGACTCTCGCGGCCGGGCCCTTCCTCGGGGACGGCTTCTCCGCCGTCGCCGGAGTGGTCCGCGACTGGGTCCTGGGCCGCTACGGCACGGCCTGAGCGCTCAGCGCTCGAACGGGGCGAGCAGCCGACGCAGGAAGCCGGCGAGGTCGTCGCGCTCACCCTGCGGCAGCTCGGCGAGCAGCTCGCGCTCGCGCTGGAGCAGGTCGGCCATGGCGGCGTCGACGACGGTGCGCCCCGCGGGGGTCAGCGCCACGATGACGCCGCGCCGGTCCGAGGGGTCGGGGCTGCGACGGACCAGGCCGCGCCGCTCGAGCCGGTCGACCCGGTTGGTCATCGTGCCGCTGGTGACCAGCGTCTGCTGCACCAGCGACCCGGGGGAGAGCTGGTAGGGCTCGCCGGCGCGGCGCAGCGCCGAGAGCACGTCGAACTCCCAGCCCTCGAGGTGGTGCTCGGCGAAGGCGGAGCCGCGGGCGAGGTCGAGGTGCCGGGCCAGGCGGGAGACGCGGGAGAGCACGTGCAGCGGCGAGACGTCGAGGTCCGGCCGCTCGCGCGCCCACGCGTCGACGATCCGGTCGACCTCGTCGGCGGGGGTGGCGGACATGCTGGAAAGTCTAGCGGCCATCAAGTATCTTGATATCAAGAGACTTGATGGCAAGGAGAGTGCTGGAGGAGAGCCATGGGAGCAGCCCGGCCGCTGACGTGGGACCCGGCCCAGTACGCCGTGTTCGAGGACCACCGCAGCCGCCCGTTCGCCGACCTCATGGCCCGCGTCCGGGTGCAGGACCCCCGCCTGGTGGTCGACCTCGGCTGCGGCTCCGGGGGGCTGACCCTCGGCCTGGCGCGGCGCTGGCCGGACGCGCGGGTGGTCGGCGTCGACTCCTCCCCGCACATGCTGGAGCAGGCGCGGGCCGCCGACCCCGAGGGCCGGGTGGAATGGGTCGAGGCCGACGTCGCGGGCTGGGCGCCGCCGACGGGTATCGACCTGCTCGTCACCAACGCCACACTCCAGTGGGTGCCCGGCCACCTCGACCTCATCCCCGGCTGGGTCGCGGCCCTGGCCCCCGGCGGGTGGTTCGCCATGCAGGTGCCCGGCAACTTCGAGGCGCCCTCCCACCGCCTCCTGCGCGAGACCGCCGCCGCGTCGCCGCGCAGCACCGAGCTGCTGGCCACGCTGCGGCACGAGGCCCCCGTGGCCGAGCCGGCGGCATACACCGCCCTGCTGGCCGGGCTGGGTGCCGCGGTGGACGTCTGGGAGACCACCTACCAGCAGGTGCTCGACCCGGCAGGGGAGCAGGACTGCCCGGTGCTGGAGTGGACCAAGGGCACCGCGCTGCGGCCGGTGCTCGCGGTGCTGACCGGTGCCCAGGAGCGGACAGACTTCCTGCGCGCGTATGCCGACCGGCTGCGCGAGGCGTACCCCCGCCAGGACTTCGGCACCCTCTTCCCGTTCCGCCGCATCTTCGCCGTCGCCCGGACCCGGGCCTGAAAACCCTTGGAGGACAAGGCCATGAGCTTCATCGCCGGACTGCACCACGTCCAGGTGTCGTGCCCCGCGGGGTCGGAGGACAGGCTGCGCGGCTTCTACGTCGACGTGCTCGGCATGCAGGAGCTCGCCAAGCCGGCGGCGCTCGCCGCCCGCGGTGGCGCGTGGTTCCGGGCCGGGACCTGCGAGATCCACTGTGGCGTCGAGGTGCCCTTCGCCCCGGCCCGCAAGGCGCACCCGGGCATCGCGGTGACCGACGTCGACGCCCTCGCCGAGCGGGTGGCGGCGGCCGGGGCCGAGGTGCGCTGGGACGACAACCTGCCGGGTGTGCGCCGGTTCCACACCGACGACCCGGTGGGCAACCGGCTGGAGTTCCAGCAGGCCTGACCTTCGGCCCGGGCACGACGGCCCGTGGCCGGGCCAGACTGGCAGCGTGTTCACGGACCGACGGGACGCGGGGAAGCGGCTGGCCGTGGAGCTGGCCAAGCGGCACGGCGGCGACGTCGTCGTGCTGGGCCTGCCCCGGGGCGGGGTGCCGGTGGCGGCCGAGGTCGCTGCCGCGCTCGGTGCCCCGCTCGACGTGCTCGTGGTGCGCAAGGTCGGTGTGCCCTGGCAGCCCGAGCTGGCGCTGGCCGCCGTGGGAGAGGGTGGCGCGGTCGCGTTCACCCAGCGCGTGGTCGAGGCCAGCGGGCTGAGCCCGGAGCAGATCCGGCGCTTGGTGGCGGCTGCCGGCGAGCAGGTCGAGCAGGTCACCGCCGAGCTGCGCGGGGACACCCCGCCCCTCGACGTGAAGGGACGCACGGTGGTCGTCGTGGACGACGGCGTGGCCACCGGGGCGACGGCCCGCGCGGCCGCCGCGGTGCTGCGGCATCGCGGCGCAGGGCACGTGCTCCTGGCCGTGCCCGTCGCCTCCCCGGAGGTCGTGCCGCTGCTGGAGCACGACTACGACGAGCTGGTCGTCCTGGAGGAACCGGCCCGGCTGCACAGCGTCGGGGAGTGGTACCGCCGCTTCGGGCAGGTGAGCACCGCCGAGGCGCGCGACCTGCTGGTGGCCTCCCGGCCCGGGTGAGGTCGGCCCGTCGACCCGGTCGGGGTCAGTCCTTCGCCTCGCGCAGCGACGGCTTGGCCTCGAGCCCGGCCAGGCCGTTCCACGCGAGGTTGACCAGGTGCGCGGCCACGTCGGCCTTCTTGAACTTGCGCGAGTCCAGCCACCACTGGCCGGTGAGCGCGACCATGCCGACGAGCATCTGGGCGTAGATCGGAGCGGTCTTGGGGTCGAGCTTCTGGCGCTTGAACTCGGCGGCGAGGATGTGCTCGACCTGCGAGGCCACGTCGCTGATGAGGCTGGCGAAGGAGCCGGTCGACTGCCCGGTGGGGGAGTCGCGCACGAGGATGCGGAAGCCGTCGGTCGAGCCCTCGATGTAGTCCAGCAGCGCCAGGGCAGCCTGCTCGAGCAGGGCCCGGGAGCTCCCCCTGGTGGTCAGGGCGCCGGTGATGCCGTCGAGCAGGGTGCGGATCTCGCGGTCCACGACGACCGCATAGAGCCCTTCCTTGCCCCCGAAGTGCTCGTAGACGACCGGCTTGGACACCCCCGCCTTGGCGGCGATCTCCTCCACCGTGGTCCCCTCGAACCCCTTGTCGGCAAACAGCTTCCGGCCGATCTCGATCAGCTGCTCACGGCGCTGCTTGCCGGTCATCCGCGAACGTGCGGCGGCAGGGGTCTCGGCCTTCTCCCGGGGTGAGGTCACCGGCCCATCATGCCTTCCGGCGCGACCGGCGGCTGCGGCGCGGGCTACCGTGTCACGTTGTGACGTCACGTGCTCGGCTCCTTCGCAGTCTCACGGGCGCCGGCGTGGCGCTGGCCCTGGTGGGTGGTTCCGCGGTGCTCGGCGGGTGCGGTCCGCGGCAGTCCGCGACCAGCGGTGTGCCCTCCGCGACACCCGTGACCAGCGCGAGGTCGGCCGCCGCGCCGGCCACCGCGACGGCCCCGGCGTCACCGCGGCCGAGCACGACCCGGCCGTCAGCCCGGCCCGCGTCAGCGCGCGCCACGACGACCCCGGCCCGCACCAGTGGCGCGGCCGCGCGCGTGCCGGTCGTCGCGGCATACATCCCGTTCTCCGCGCAGCGGAAGGCGGAGACCGCGAGCTACGCGAAGCGGCACTACGGCGTGGCCAGCTGGCACCTGCGGCCCTCGATGGTCGTGCTGCACTTCACCGAGACGACCACGATGTCCTCGGCGCGCAACACCTTCGCCCAGGACGTGCCCAACACCGGTGAGCTGCCGGGCGTCTGCGCGCACTACATCGTCGACCAGGACGGCACGGTCTACGCGATCGTGCCGGTCACGATCCTGTGCCGGCACACGATCGGCTTGAACGACAAGGCGATCGGCATCGAGATGGTGCAGTCGACCTCGGGCAACAGCGCGCACTGGGCCGACCAGCAGATCCTCGCCCGGCACGCGCAGATCAGCTCGGTGCTGCGCCTCGTGCACCAGCTGCAGGCGCAGTGGGGCATCCCGACCTCGCGGGTCATCGGCCACGCCATGGCCAACGACGACCCGGCGTTCCGCGACCTGCGCGGGTGGCACAACGACCACTCCGACTGGCAGGCCGTGGACGTCATGGAGGTGCGCCGCCGGCTCGCGGCGCTGTAGCCGCCGAGCCGGCGTCGCCGGGGTCACGCCGCGACGCGGCGCGCGTCGAGCCGGGACTGCTTGGGCCAGCGCACGTCCCACGCCTGGCCGGTCTTCTCGAACAGCCAGATGATGCGGGCGCTGGAGTCGATCTGGCCCTTCTCGACGCCGTGGCGGGCGCAGGTCGGGTCGGCGTGGTGCAGGTTGTGCCACGACTCGCCCATGGACAGCAGGGCCAGCCACCACACGTTGCCGGACTTGTCGCGCGAGACGAAGGGACGCTCGCCGATGGCGTGGCAGATGGAGTTGATCGACCAGGTCACGTGGTGCAGCAGGCCGACACGGACCAGGGAGGCCCAGAAGAACGCCGTGACCGCGCCCTGCCAGGACATCGACAGCAGGCCGCCGAGGAGCGCCGGCAGCAGCATCGAGACGACGACCAGCGCGGGGAACGCACGCTCGACGCGCTGCATGTCCTTGTCGGCCATGAGGTCGGGGGCGTACTTGCTGCGCGGGGTCTGCTCGGTGTCGAACAGCCACCCGGTGTGGGCCCACCACAGGCCCTTGATGAGCGCGGGGACCGTCTCGCCGTAGCGCCACGGGGAGTGCGGGTCGCCCTCGCGGTCGGAGAACGCGTGGTGGCGACGGTGGTCGGCGACCCAGCGGATGACCGGGCCCTCGATGGCCAGCGACCCGGCGATGGCCAGGGTCACCCGCAGCCAGCGCTTGGCCTTGAATGAGCCGTGCGTGAAGTAGCGGTGGAAGCCGACGGTGATGCCGTGGCCGGCGATGGCGTACATCACGAACGCGAGGACCAGGTCCCGCCAGCCCAGGCCCCAGCCCCAGGCGAGGGGGACGGCAGCCAGCAGGGCCAGGAACGGCACGACGATGAAGAAGCCCAGGGCGATCTGCTCGCCGGTGCCCTTGCGTTCGAACGGTGGGGTGCTCGGGGCGTCTGGGGTGTGTGGGGCGGCGGGCGGGTCCGTGAGCCGCGTGGGCTCGGGGGCGAACGTGGTCATGTCACGGGGCCTTCCGTCGAGAACAACTTACGCCAACGTAACCTACGTTTCCGTAGGTTGGCCAGCCCTCACGGTGGCCGCGGAGGGTCTGGCCCGGGCGGCTCGTGCGGATTCCTCCGGTATGCCGGGTGGCCGCTACCCTGAGCGCGTCCTCTTCGGGGACGTTCCCCGGTTGGTCTGCTGGCAGGGCCCGCCTGACTTTGAATCAGGACAAGCGACGTAGGTTCGATTCCTACCCGGGGAGCACAATGCCGCAGGTCAGCGAACCATCGCTACCTGCGGCTTCTCCGTGCTCCGGGGGCCGGGGCTAACGCCAGTGCCAACACGTGGTGTCCTCCGGGCCGGGGAACTCGACCGTCGAGGCGAAGATCTGGGCCACGGCACTTGCCTGATCCCGCAACACGTGGGCATAGACACGCAGCGTGATTGCGGGGTCGACGTGGCCCAGACGTGCGGCCACGACGTGCACGGGGTACCGAGCGGCTGGCGGGTTGGCGAGCGTTCGGAGCGCCGGATGGAGCTGCCCGCCCGGGCCCGCCACTCGTGACGAGAGGACGTCCGGACTTGCCGCTGATCGATCGTTGGCGACCACAGCGCGTCCACTGGCATGCATGGCCGCTACGTCGTGCTCGACGACGCGCCTTGCGCTGCATCGACAAGGCCGAGGATCATCCTTTCCAGCTCGATGCCAGGGCTGCATCTGGAGGCTGTCATGGTGAACGAACTCGACGCGTTTCTCGCCGACGTGATCCCGGTTCAAGAAGCCGCCGAACGCGCCATCCATGACGGCAATTTGGAGCCGCGGCTGGCGTTGTGGTCGCGACAGGAGCCGATCACGCTGTTCGGCGCCGATATGACCGCCGTTGGTTTCGACGGCGTGGAGCCATCGTTCCGTACGGTGGCGAGCTGGTTCTCAGACTGCACGGATTATGCCTTTGAAGTGGTAGCCGCCGGCGTGAGCGGGGACCTGGCCTACACAGTCGGCTACGAGCACAGCACAGGAATCGTGGTCGGCGCCCCTCGCACATACACCCTGCGCGTCACGCACATCTACCGGCGGGAGAACGGCCAGTGGCGCATCGTGCATCGCCACGGCGATCTGCCGCCAGCACAAGAACAGTCACCGGAGCAACAAACCTGAGCGCGCTTTCGAAGACGACGGAGGGCAAGACCACAGCCGCTTCGTGCTCGTCAGAAAACATTCCCTCGATCTTTGAATCAGGACAAGCGACGTAGGTTCGATTACTACCCGGGGAGCATAAAGCCGCAGGTCAGCGACACCCGGGACAGGTGCGCCGCCGCCCGAAGGGTGGTGCACTGATGGCGTGATCGTGGATCAGGCCGTGTATCGGGGCGGTCTCCGATTGCGCTGTGGTGACCTGAGCGAGGAGCTCGAGGGCCTGCGCCGCCGCGGCCAGGGCTTCATCTGGATCGGGCTGAAGGACCCCACGCTCGCGGAGTTCGCGCTCGTCGAGGATGAGCTGCACCTCCACCCGTTGGCGGTCGAGGACGCCGTCAAGGGCCAGCAACGCCCCAAGGTCGAGGTCTACGAGTCCAGCCTCTTCGTGGTGATGAAGACGCTGCGCTACGTCGAGAGGACCTCGGACATCGAGACCGGCGAGGTGATGATCTTCGTCGGGGACCACTTCGTGGTGACGGTGCGTCGCGGCGAGGCGAACCCCCTGTCCGAGGTCCGCCACCGGCTCGAGCTGGCCCCGGACCAGCTCGAGCACGGCCCCATCGCCGTCCTGTACTCGGTGATGGACTCCGTCGTGGACACCTACACCGCGATCGACAAGGAGGTGGCCGAGGACCTCGACGCCATCGAGCGTGAGGTGTTCTCCGGCCAGGTCCGCGATGTGAGCGCGGAGGGCGTGTACTCGCTCAAGCGCGAGGTCCTCGAGTTCAAGCGGGCCACCGTGCCCCTGGAGGAGCCGCTCCGTCGCCTGACCGAGGACCCGACGATCCCGGGGATGCAGGGCGTGGCCCGCCCCTTCTTCCGGGACATCTCGGACCACCTGCTGCGCGTCATCGACCACGCCGAGTCCTACGACAGGCTGCTCACGGACATCCTCAGCGCGCACCTGACGCAGATCTCCGTGCAGCAGAACGACGACATGCGCCGCATCTCGGCCTACGTCGCGATGGCCGCGGTGCCCACCATGATCGCCGGCATCTACGGGATGAACTTCGACAACATGCCCGAGCTGCACTGGCGCTACAGCTACTTCATCGTCCTCGCCGTGATGGCAGCCGCCGTCTACGGGCTCTACCGCGTGTTCCGCCGGGCCGGCTGGCTGTAGTGCCGCCTGGTGGGGCGGTCGCGGGTCATCCGGCCGTGCTGCCCACCCCCGGGGCGTGTCCCCGAAGATCGCGTGAGCCCGGCACGACGTGGCGCCTAGAGTCGCATCGTGAGCGAACCGGCGATCAGCGAGCGAGATCGGCTGCAGTACTTCCTCGACCAG
Source organism: Oryzihumus sp. (assembly GCF_036391795.1). Lineage (GTDB taxonomy): Bacteria > Actinomycetota > Actinomycetes > Actinomycetales > Dermatophilaceae > Oryzihumus. Next base: position 3,772 of record NZ_DASVZH010000105.1, on the reverse strand, counting down.
CAGCGCGCCGCCGTGCTGGCCATCCTCGAGGGTCTGGACGAGTCCCAGTTGCACACACCCGTGCTTCCGTCGGGCTGGACGCCCATCGGGCTGGTCCTGCACCTGGCCGGCGCAGAGGCCATGTGGTTCCAGCGCGTCGCCCGCGGGACCCAACCCCAGGTGAGCTGGGACGACGGCCTCGACGACCCGCCATACGACCCCGAAGCGGCCTTCACGACTGCGCACTCCAGCGCTGCGGTGATCGAGCACTACCGGCGTCAGTGCCAGATCTCCAACGAGGTCCTGCACTCGCTCGACCTCGACGCTGCGCCGGCTGCCGAGCACGGGCTCGACTGGCCGGGCGAGCCCATCACCGACCTTCGCTGGGTGGCCCTGCACCTGATCGAGGAGACCGCGCGGCACGCCGGCCACCTCGATGCCGCGCGAGAGCTCCTCGACGGTGCCACAGGCAAGGGCCCCCGCTGAGACAGTCCTGACCGCTCTGGGCCAACGGGCGTAGTGTCGAAGACAGTCAGAGTCCCGTCAGGGAACGGCCGCCGCGCCGCGGTGGCTCACGGACGGGGCCGACGCAGAACCTACCCACGGCGCTGCACCATGACCATCGACACGTCACCACGGTCCCTCGAACGAGCGTGGCCGCCGGAGCCGATCTCCGTCTCACTCACCCGGAAGTTCCTGCGGGAGGCGCTCGACCTGTGGAGCCTGGAGGGGGTCGGCGACGCGGCCGCGGTGGTCCTCAGTGAGCTGGCCACCAACGCCATCCTCCACGCCCGCACCGAGTTCACCGTCCGGCTCTCGTGCACGGGGCGGCAGACGCTGCGCCTTAGCGTCACGGACGGGTCAACGCGCCTGCCGCGGCGGGCGAAGGACCTCCACGGGCCGTCTGGCCGGGGGCTGCCTCTGGTCGCCGGGCTGTCCACCGAGTGGGGAGCCATGCTCAACGGCATGGACGGCAAGACCGTCTGGGCTGTGATCACCCCGGCCGCCTGATCGAGGACGACCTCCCATGTCGGTCCGCTCTCAGCCGACTCGAGCCGGCTCGGCCCGGTGCGAGGAGTACGCCGTCGCCAGCCGCCAGAGGGCCACCGAGGCGAGCAGCAGCCCGAAGTCGCGCAGTGCCACGTCGAAGTACCCGGGGATGAGCAGCAGGTTGACGATGATGCCCAGCAGCCACAGGCTGACGATCGGTGCCCCGACGCGCGGGATGACAGCGACGACGATGCCGGCCACGATCTCGACCACCCCGACGACGAACATGGTCCGGTGCACGCTGAACGGCGAGAGCCCGGCGATCGCGGGGGACAGGTAGCGGTCCCAGTTCACCATCACGTGGAAGAACTTGTCGGCCCCGAAGAGGATGGGCGCGACGGTGAACGCGCTGCGCAGGATGACGAAGGCCTGGTATGCCGGGTCGCTCGCCCAGCGGCGGGTGGTTGCGGTGCTTCCGGAGGTGCCGGTCGGGACGTGCTCGGTGTGGGTCATGGAAGCGTCTCCTTGTGCTGGTTCGAACCCACCCGCGACACTGGCCGCGGAGAGGCTGGTCATGGTGTGTGCGTCGCGGCGGGACCCGTTCCTTACCTCGCGGCCGGTCGCCGCGGGGCGCCGTCGTTCCTGGGGTAAGAGCGGCACCGTCGCTGGCGGCAAACCAGGTATGACCACGACCCACCCGACCGGGACTCCCACGGCGTGTCTGCGCCAGGGACCGCCCGGAGACGTCACCACCTGGCGCCGCTGCCGGCTGCTCGACGCCGGCTTCCCCCAGGACCTCGCCACGACCCTGGCGGGCACCCCCGGGGTCGACCTGCACGAGGTGCTCCAGCTCGTCGACCGAGGGTGTCCGCCCCCGCTCGCCGCCAGGATCCTGCTGCCGTACGGCTCCGAGGTGCGACCGTGACGCTGGCCCGACGCAGCCGCGAGGACGTGCGACCCCAGGGCCTGCAGCCGCAGGCCGTGCGACCCGGGGAGCGCGGTCAGGACGCGACCGACTGGGTGGGGGCGCTGGCGCTGCCCGGGCCCGAGCAGGACGAGGCGCTCCGGCGCCTGCACGAGCTGATGGTCCGGGCGGCGCGACACCAGGTGTGGCGGATGCGGGCGATGCTGCCCCGTGCCGATGCCCGGACCTGCGACGAGCTCGCCAACGGTGCCGCCGACGAGGCGCTGACCGCGCTGCTCGCCAAGCTCGACACGTTCGAAGGACGCAGCCGCTTCACCACATGGGCGTACAAGTTCGCCATCCTCCAGGCGGCCACGGAGGTCCGGCGGCACGCGTGGGCAACCCGGGAGGTGGCGCTGGAGGACACGGACATGTGGCGGGATGCCGGCCCCGGGCCGGAGCAGCAGGCCGAGGCCGCCGACCTCGGTCAGGCGGTGGCCAGGGCGATCCAGCAGGCCCTGACGCCGTACCAGCGCAGGATCGCGCTCGCCCTGCTGGTCGACCAGGTGCCGATCGACGTGCTCGCCGACCGGTTGGGTACCACCCGCGGGGCGCTGTACAAGGCGCTCCACGACGTGCGCGCCCGGCTCAGGGCCCACCTGGTCGCGACGGGACACATGCCGGCACCGACGACATCAGCGGGTGGATCATGACCAGAGACCTGAGGCGCCTGACCGCGGAGCAGGTCAGCTCCCTCATCCTGCCCACCGAGCCGTGGCTCTCCTGCGAGGACTGCTTCCGGCTCATGGACCAGTACGTCGAGGCGCTGCTGCACGGCCAGGGCGAGGTCGACGTGCCACGCATGGAGGTGCACCTGCGTGGCTGCGCGGCGTGTGCCGAGGAGGCAGAGTCCCTGCTGGAGCTCGTGGCGCAGGAGGACGGGGTCGACCCGGGTCCGGCGATGGCCCGACTTCAGGGCTAGACCGGCGGCGGCTGCGGCTCCGGCGACGGCCTTCGGTGGGACGGCCTCCGGCGACGGCCTCAGGCGCCGGCCACGCCCGCGCGCTCGGCCAGGAAGGCCCGCTCGGTGTCGTTCCTCGTCAGCTCGAGCGCCCGCCGGTATGCCGCGGCCGCCTCCTCCGTGCGCCCCAGACGGTGCAGCAGGTCGGCCTTGATGGCGTGGAGGTACTGGTAGGACTCCAGCGCACCAGTGCGTTCCAGGGCCTCGACCTCGGTGAGGGCCCGCCTAGGTCCCCAGACCTCGGCCACCGCGACGGCGCGGTTCACGGCCACGACCGGTGACGGCCACACCGACAGGAGCCGGTCGTACAGCTGGAGGATCTGTGGCCAGTCGGTCTCGTCGAAGGTGGCCGCCTCGGCATGCAGCGAGGCGATGGCGACCTGGAGGACGTAGCGGCCGGCCGGCCCGGCGCGAAGTCCGGCGACGACCAGGTCATGGGCCTCGGCGATCAGGTCCCGGTCCCACCGTGACCGGTCCTGCTCGGCCAGCCGCACCAGACGTCCCTGGTCGTCGACCCGGCTGCTGCGTCGGGCGTCGGTGACGAGCAGCAGGGCCAGCAGGCCGCGGACCTCACGCTCGTCCGGCATCAGCTCGCGCAGCATGCGGGCCAGGTGCACCGCCTGGTCCTCGAGGTCCGTGCGCAGCAGGGAGGCGCCCGACGGGGCGGTGTGGCCGATCGTGAACACGAGGTGGATCACCCCGAGCACCCCGCGCAGCCGGTCGGGGAGCTCGGCGTGGGTCGGCACGCGGAAGGGGATACGCGCGGTCGAGATCTTCCTCTTGGCCCGGGTCAGCCGGGCGCTCATGGTGGTCTCGGACACGAGGAGCGCCCGGGCGATGTCGGCGGTGGGGATGCCGCACACCAGCCTCAGGGTCAG